>DATJXW010000170.1:0-64471 GCA_035499895.1 Polyangiaceae bacterium
AAAGGCCGAGGCCGAGGAGCAAGGAAGCGAGGACGGGCGCGGTGCGAAGCCAAGGATTCATCGGGGAGCTCTCGAAAAGCGGAACCGGTTGCATGTTCCAGTATGGCCTGCGCGCTCCCCTTCGATCGCGAAAATGCATTAAAGGGTCTTGCGGCCGAGGACGATCCGCTCGACGCCGCGCAATGTTTTTTCTTGCGACGCGCGCTCAGTCCGGCACCGGCTCGAGCTTCACGTGCAGGACGATGTCGTCGCGGTCGGCTTCGACCAGCTTGTCGAAGGGGAAAAATCCGTTCTTCTCGACGCTGATGCGGTGTTCCCCGACGGGGAGTCGTACGCCGTGGGCGGCGACGATGCCGAGCGGGCCGATGTACTGCTCGTCGATCACGACCGAAGCGTCTCGGGGCGTGTCGGGGCTCCGGTCGACCTTGAGACTCACGGCGGCCGTCAAGCCGCTGCCGCAGCCGGTGAGGAGCGCAAGGGCGATCGCGACGGCGAAGCCGATCGTCCCTGCGAGCGCCAGCAGCCGGGTCGCTTGCGTCGCGACGCTCGCCCGAGCGCGCGGCGCGCTCGGTGCGTTCGCTGCGCGATCGCCGCTCATTCCCACTCGATGGTGGCGGGTGGCTTCGAGCTGATGTCGTAGGCGACGCGGTTCACGCCTTTGACCTCGTTGATGATGCGGCTCGAGATGCGCGCGAGCACGTCGTGCGGCAGGCGCGCCCAATCGGCGGTCATGCCGTCGCTCGAAGTGACCGCGCGCACGACGCACGTCTCCTCGTAGGTGCGGTCGTCGCCCATCACGCCGACGCTGCGCACCGGCAGAAGCACGGCGAAAGCTTGCCACACGCTATCGTAGAGCTCGGCGGAACGGATTTCCTCGTCGACGATGGCGTCCGCGCGGCGGAGGACGGCGAGCCGCGTCTCGGTGAGGTCACCGAGGCAGCGCACGGCGAGGCCGGGGCCGGGGAACGGATGCCGGTAGAGCACGTCGCGCGGCATCCCGAGCGCTTCACCGACCTTGCGTACCTCGTCCTTGAAGAGCTCGCGCAACGGTTCGATGAGCTTGAGCTTCATGCGCTCGGGCAAACCGCCCACGTTGTGGTGGCTCTTGATGACGGCGCTCGGGCCACGCACGCTGACGCTCTCGATCACGTCGGGGTAAAGCGTGCCTTGCACGAGGTGCTGCGCATTTTCGATTCGGTGCGCGTGATCCTCGAACACCTCGATGAAGACGCGGCCGATGATCTTCCGCTTCTTTTCGGGATCGGTCACGCCCGCGAGCTCGCGCAAGAAGCGCTCACGGGCGTCCACCGGCACGAGGTTCAGATGAAAACTCGAGCGCATCGTGTGCACGACGCTCTCGTATTCACCTTCGCGCAGCATGCCGTTGTCGACGAAGATGCAGACCAGCCGATCGCCGAGCGCCTTGTGGCAGAGCACTGCCGCGACCGACGAATCCACCCCGCCCGAGAGCCCGCAAATCACGCGTTCATCGGGCTTCACTTTGGCCGCGATGGCCGCAACCGCCTCGTCCACGAAGGAACCGGGGGTCCAGCTCGGTTCGAGCCCGGCGACGTCGAAGAGGAAGGCCTGGATGATCTCGATGCCGCGCGGCGTGTGCACGACTTCGGGATGAAACTGAATCGCGAAGAGGCGCCGGGCGGGATCGGCGATGGCGGCGAGTTCGGAGCTGTCGGTGGCGGCGAGCTTGCGAAAGTTTTTGGGGAGCGCGGTGAGACGATCGCCGTGGCTCATCCACACGTTGAGTTCCTCGCCCGGTTTGAAACGAGCGAGCACGCCGACAGGTTCGTCGATGCGCACGCGAGCCGGACCGTATTCGCGCTTCGAGCTCGACTCGACCTTGCCGCCGAGCTGGTGCGCCATGAGCTGCTCGCCGTAGCAGATGCCGAGCACGGGCAAGCCGAGGTCGAACAGGCGCGCGTCGCTGTGCGGCGCGCCCTGGTCGTAGACGCTTTGCGGTCCGCCGCTCAGGATGATGGCTTGCGGCGCGATTTGTTTGATCGCTTCGACCGCGAGGGTGCCGGGATGGATCTCGCAGTAGACGTGGCATTCGCGAATGCGCCGCGCGATGAGCTGGGTGTACTGCGAGCCGTAGTCGAGGATCAGGACGGTCTGGCGGGCGGCCATGGGAAGGACGTCGGCTAGCACGAGCCCGAGCGGCCGGAAACGCCGAGCCCTCTCAACGGGGCGCGACGTTCACCACCACGGTAGCGCTCCGGCGCAGGCTCGCGAGCCATTGCGCGAGGCGCGCCGCGTCGAGCGGCGGATCGGCGGCCGGGGCAATTCCGCGCCAGGTTGCGACCGCGCGGCGCCGCGGATCGAGCGCTTCGCCAGCGTCCTCGCGCTCGAGCTCGCGCCGGGCGTAATCGACGTCGCTCGGCGCGAGCTTCGAGCTCGCGAGCCGGTCGAACAGCGCTCGGACGCGATCCACGGCTGCGGCGCGCTTGCCCTCCGCGGCCACGGCTTCGACGACGAACGCGGCGGCGTCGGGCCCTCCGAGCGCGAGCGCCGTCGCCGACGCGGGCAAATCGGAGAGAACCTGGTCGAGCAAACCGCCGCTGCGATTGAGGAGCAGGAGCGTCGCGCGGGCTTCGGCGGGCAAGCGGTGCTCGGACGCAGGGAAGGGAATGCCCACGTAGCTGCCTTCGGGCGCGTCGTCGGAAACGGCCAACGTGATCTCGGTCGCCGGCGGCGCGGTCCGGCTGCGCGCGGGGCAGCGCATGACTTCACCCCGCGCGGGCCGAATCCAGCGTTCGACTTCGAGGCGCACGACGTCCGCCTGACTCGCGTCGCCGTTCGTGAGCACGGCGAGGCGGAGCGGCCGAGCGAGCCAGCGCCCGATGGCGGCGTCGAGACCGCCCGACGGTGCGACTTCGAGCGCGGCGAACGTCCCGCGCGGCTCGAGCCACGACGGGTGCCCTTGCGTGAGCGCATCGAGCGCCACCGCGAGTCCGCGATGCTGATCGCCGCCGACGGCCGCGGCGAGCTCGTCACGTGCCGCGACGAGCTCGGCGGGGCTCGGCCGCGCGGTCGCGATGAGCTCGCCGAGAGCACGCCCGAGTCGCCGTGCTTGCGCGCTCGGCGCTTCGTTCGGTCCGAGCCGGCGCGTGCCGACGAGCAGGCCGACGCCGTCCGTCGCGATCCACGGCTCGACGCTCACGTCGCCGGGCGGCGCGCCGCGCGCGAGGGCGCTCACGACGAACGCGGCCTCGCCCGCGTCGCTCGCCGATTCCGCGGACGTGCCACAGGTGGGCGCGAAGAGCGCCCAGAGCCGGCCTTGGCCCGGCTCCGCGCGGCGCGCGACTTCGAGGAGCGGCTGCGCCGACGCGTCGCGCCACGCGCCGATCGCCGCGTTCAAGTCGAGGTGCCCCTGGTCCGCGCTGCCCGCGGCGTACGAAACGAAGGTGCGCTCCGGCCCGACCGCCTCACGGCCGACGAGCGCGCGCCACGCGGCCGCCGCTGCCGCGTCGGTCGGATCGGTCGCGCCGACGATCGCGTCGTCGAGGCCGTTCGCGCCGGAGGCCTGCACGGCGGCGCGCGCTTCTTCCGTCACGATCGCGAGCGCTTTGGCGACGTCGAGCGGCGCCGGACCGAGCTCGCCCGCGAGCGGCGTCGCATCGAGCCGTAAGCAGGCGCCACGCGGGCGGCCCACCGCGACGGCGCGTTCGAGCTGCCAAGCCGGGCGGAGCGCCGACAGTCGCCGCACGAGCGTGCTCCGGGCCCGCGCGAGCGCGTCGGCGGCGCGTGCGGCCGCGTCTTCGTTCTGAAGGCGCAGCGCGACCGCGAGGCGATGCGTCGGGTTCGGCCCATAGTCCACGCCGAGCGCGTCGCGCGCCGGCCACGCATCGACCGGCGACGAGCCCGCGGGCCACGCCGGAGCGCGCGCGAGTGCGTCCTCGACCGCGTTCAACACCTCCGCCGGCCCCACGGCGGCGAGCGCGGCCGCCTTCACGGCGTGCGCGCTCCGGAGCCAGGCGCCGAGAGCCGCGCCGCCCTGTTCGGTGCCGGGGTCGAACGGGCGCAGCGGATCCGCGAGCGCGAGGTCGCCGCTGCAAGCCGCCGTGGCTGCCTCCGCCGGTCCCCCGAGACGCTGCGAGGCGAGCGACTGCACCGCGGCGCGCACCGCCGGGAGCGCCGGATCGGCGGCTCCGAACGGCTCGTCGAGGACCGCGGGCAACACCTGGACGAAGCGCCGCGCCTCGTTCGGCGTCGAGACGAAGAGCGTCATGACGACACCGAGCGCGCTCGGTCGAACGCGCACGTCGAAGCCTCGCGCTGCCAGGCGCGCCTTGAGCGCCGCCCCCACCGCGGCGGAGGCGAGCGGTCCGAAGTCGTGCGCCCAGGCGAAGGCGAGCGCCGGGGCGGGATCGCCGTCGCGCCGGACGAGCGCGAGCGGCGGCCTCTCGTCGAGCCTGCGCCGCGCGACGGTGGCGACGGTGTGCGTGCTTGCGGCGCTCTCCGCTCGCGGGGCGGCGCCGCCGCACGCGTCGAGCAGCACGCACGCGAGGAGCGCCGTCGGCAGCGAGCGCGGCAGAGCCACGCTGCCCGTCTACCACGACGGCGAGCGTTCTCGGCGTGGGCTCGCCGGCCGTTCGCTCGTTCAGGCCGCGACGCGCGGTCCGCCGAGGCGGCCGGCGAGTCTCCGCTGAATTTTGTGCTTTTTCGAGTAAACCGTCTTCACGCTGATCCCCATCCGGCGCGCGACCTCGTCGGGGTCGAGCCCTTCGCCGAAGTAGAGCTCGACGAACTCGCGGTCCTTCCGCGTGAACTCGGCGAGCAACGCCGCGACGCGCGACGCGCGCTCGTGGCTCAGCGTGAGCTCGACGGCGTCCGGTGACTCGCTCGCGAGCTCCTCCGCTTCGGTGATCTCGACCGCGCGCGGCAGCCGCCGCACGCTCCGCAAGAAATCGTACGCCGTGTGGGTGGCGAGCAAGCCGAGCCACGTGCCGAGCTTGCAGCCGCGCTCGGGCGCGAAGGTCTTGAGCTTGCTGCGATCGTTCGAGAGGAGCTGCACGTAGAGCATCGACGTGACCTCGACCGCGTCGTCGGTGCGCGCGACGCCGGGAAAGCGCGAGATGACGCGATGGATGCAGCTCTGGATCAGGCGGCCGTAGCGAAAGGAGAGCGCCTGCCACGCGGCAGCGTCGTTGCTCACGAGCCCCTTCACGAGGTCCGTGTCACTGCACGAGCAGTAAAACGAGACCGCGACTTTGACTGTGTTCGGGGTGACGGACGGTGATGCAACGACGGACGACATGTGAAACCTCCAAGGGCGGACCCGAGCGGGCCCATGTCGTCCCCTTCAGCACTGGGCGTGCCAGTGATTTTTATCAATGAATTCAGCTATTTATTGGGTGTAACAGGGCGTAACGCGCGTCACCGTGTGACGCGTTCGGGTTGCGCTCTTCGGCCTCCGGCCGCGCACGTCCGTCGAACCACCGGGACCGGCCCGGTGCGCTCGTGCAGACGCGGCTGAAGCGAGTGTTTCGAGTCGTGGTACGCGCCGTTCGGTCGCTTCTTCCTCGGGCAGAACTGCGCACCGGCCGCGAGCAGCGGCGCACGATGGTAGGCTCGAGCGGTGAGCGGTCGCGTCAAGGCGCTCTTCTTGCTCGGGCTCGCGCTCTTGAAGACGCTCCTCCTCCGCGTGTTCAGCCGCGGGGGTCACGGCATCGCCAAGTTTCGCGAGAACTACGACGCCGACGGCCTGCCGCCCGTCACGCCGGAGGAGCGCGCCGGCATGAACGACTTCCAGCGCTGCGTCGCGTGCGGCCTCTGCGATCGCGGGGAGGCGGCGCGCATCGCGCGCTCGGGCGGCGCGTACCGCGGCGTGATGGCGCTCGTCGTCGCCGGCTCGCGCAGCATGCCGGAGTTTCGGGCGGCGGCGTACGGCTTCAGCTTCGTGCCCGACGAGGTGCTCGCCGAGAAAGAGCTCGTGTGCCCGGTGCGCATTCCGTTTCGGCGGGTCGCGGCGTTCGTGCGCGACAAAGCGGCCGCCGTCGGAGGCCCGTTGCCGCTCCCGCCGCGCGTCGCGTCGCTGCCGCCGAAGCCGCGCTGAGCCCGTGCGAACTCAGCGCACGAGCGACAGACGGGGAGCCACGCCGAACGCCGCGACGTGACCGCTTTCTTCCGCCACGTACACGTTCAAATCCTCGTCGACGCGCAGCAGATCGGGAATGAGATCGCTCGGCAGCACGCCGAGCTCGCTGCCGTCGCTCGGTTTGACGACGTGCACCTGATGCTGCGGTACGAAGAGCGCGCCGCTCCGCAAGATCGGTTCGAGCCGGCGCGGCTGGTCGGCGTCCACGTGGCGCGGAAAGCTCCTGTGGTAGCGGGTGTGGCCGTCCTTCGCGTCGATGCCGACGAGGGCGCCGGACGCCGCGTTGCCGATGAGCACGTCATCGACGGCGAGCCACGCGGTCGTCGGAGCGCAGAGTCCCGGCTCGTGCCCGAAGCGGAGCTCACCCGTATCGCGGTCGAACGCGAGCATGCCCGAGCCGCGTCGATCGCGCGTCGGCACCGCAACACCCTCGGGCGTGACGAGCGGCGCTTGTCCCGGGGTCGGGCGCGCCGGGAGCTCGCGCGCCCAGCGCACCTCGCCGCGCCAGAGATCGACGTGCACGAGCCGCGTGGGGCCGACCGGGCCGCCCGCCGTCGCGAAGAGCGCGTCGCGGTCGATGCTGAGATCGCCGGTGAACGGGAGCCGCTCGCGCACGCGCCAGACGACCTCGCCCGTGCCCGCGTCGAGCGCGACGAGCGCCGAGTCGCCGCCGGCGACGAGCAGGAGTCGCCCCGCGCGGCGGAGCTTGAACGCCGCCGGACGGGGCGCGGTGTAACGCCAGCGCACGTCGCCCGACACGAGGTCGATCGCCGTCACCATGCGATCGCGCTCGGCCACGGCGAGAAGCCGCGGCAGGCCCGGCGCGTTGACGACGGCGCCGACCGCGCCGCCGCCGCTTCGCGGGGCGAGGTGCAGCGTGAAGCGCGGCTGACCGCGCTCGAGATCGTGCAGCGTCACCTCGCCGTCGTGCGTGAGGCGCGCGAGGCCGAACGGCGTCGGAACGCTGACGGCGCGGGGCAGGGCGCGCCGCCAGACCACCGCGCCCGTCGTGCGATCGAGACACGCCGTCTGGCGCGGCGAGCCGACGACGATGCGATCGCCGCACTGGAACGTCGCGCCGAGCTCGATGCTCGGGACCGCCGCGACCCAGCGCGGGAAGAAGCGCATCTTGCCGCCGTGCTCCCAGGTGCCGCGCGCGCCTTCTCGGCGCGGGAGACCGAAGCTACGGTAGCTGTCGGGGTCGGCGTTTTTGAGCGAGTCGTCCGTCGCGGCGGCCGCGAGCTCCTGCTCGAGGGCGCGGGCCGCGCGCGTGAGATGCTGCAAGCGGAGGTTCGACGCCTGCGCCGGATCGGTGCTCGAAAAGGCGGCTTCGAGCCCGAGCGCGAAGCCGGCCGCGGCGCGCGCGAACACGCGAGCGTCGAGTCCCGCGAGCGCCGCACCGGCGTGATCGAGCGTGTCGCCGCGCTCCTTGCGCAGCTTGAGCACGAGCCCGCCGCCGGCCGGCGTGGAGCGAAGGCTCAGCCGCGTCTTGTCGATGTCGGAGCGACGAAACAGGGGCCGCTCGTCGCGTTCGGCACGCACCGCTTCGGCCGCGAGCGCGACGAGCTCTTCCGCGAACAGGAACGGATACGTCGCCGGAATCGTCACAGCCGCCTCTCCCGCGCGCAGGATCACCGAGCCCTTCGCGAGGAGCGCGCAGAGGTCGGAACGTTCGACTCGCGGCTCGTCCTCCGCGCCCGCGGCGCGCGGCGCGACGGCCCGAAAGCGCGCATCCGACACGATGACGACGGGCTCACCCTCCGGGGTCGACACCGTCAAGCCGATGCGGCGGAGCGCCGGCCGCCCGTAGCTCGGACCGGGCGCTTCGAGCGCGGGTCGCGCGGCGACGAGGGGGCCGCTCGCTCGTTCGTCCGTGCTGCGCGCTTCGTCGATCGCGGCGAGCAGCGCGCGCCGGAGGGCCACGAGCTCGACCCGGCGGTCGTGCACGGCGACGAGCGGGCTCGGTGCGGTGCGGTAGACGCTCACGAGCACGGCGCTCGCGTCCGTCTCGAGGCCGATTTCCCAGGCTTCCTCACCCGAATAAAACGCGACGGTGAAGCGGTCGCGCTTGCCTCGGCTGAGGGCGACCACGCCGGCGCAGAGTTCGGCGAGGAGCGCGAACGCTGCGCCGCGCCCGAGGCGCGCCGTCAGATTGATTCCGTCGACGATGAAGTCGAGCAGCCCTGACGGGAGCTCGTCTGAAGGAGGGGAGGCCGTGGGGGACGGGCGGACGAGAACCTCGATTGCCGGCATCGATGCCCGCATCGTAGAAACGCGCGCGCCGCCGGAAACAGTTTTGCGCGGCGATCGCCGAGGAGTGGACACGAACGATGCGAGCGAGTAGCGCCGCCCAAGCCGCTGCCGGCGCCGCCGGAGCCGCCCTCCTTTCGGCTTTTGCGCTGCGGGGGTTCACGGTGGACGACGCGCTCGTGACTGCTCGCGTCGCGAGCCACCTGGCGAGCGGGCAGGGGTATCGCTTCAACGTCCCGGGCCCGGTCGTCGACGCCGTCACGCCGCTCGGCTGGGCGGAGCTTCTCGCGAGTTTCGGCCCGGGGACGCCGCTCGTCATGCTCGAGCGCGGCAGGGTGATCGGCCTCGTCGCGTGGATCGTCGCCGCGGCCGTGCTCGGCGTGCTCGGCGGCGGGAGCCGCAGGCGGCAGTTGACGGTGGTGGCCGCGCTCTTGGTTTCGGCGCCCCTCGCGTCCTGGGCTAGCACCGGGATGGAAACGGGACTCGTCACCCTGTTTGCGACGCTGGCGCTCGCCGGGGGGCCCGTCGGCGCGCTCGCCGCCGGGCTGGCGGCGGCGTGGCGGCCCGAGCTCTTGGCTTGGGCGGCGGTGCTCGTCGCGGGCGACGCGTTCATCCAGGCAAGCGACCCAAAGTCGCGCAGCCGGGCGCTTTCCGTGCGGCTGCCGCTGGCGCTCGGGCCGGCCATCGCCGTCGCCTGCGTGCGGCACGCGCGGTTCGGCTCGTTCGCGCCGCTCGCGGTCTGGGCCAAGCCCTCCGATCTCGCGCACGGCTTCGTGTACGCGCTCGGTGCGGGCGTGGGCACCGGTGCGGCTCCCGTACTGCTCGCGCCGCGTGCCTTCGCGCGAGCCGACCGCAAGACGCAAGTGCTCGTGCTCTCGGTTGCGGCTCATTGGGTCGCCCTCGTGCTCGTGGGCGGCGATTGGATGGCGCTCTATCGGCTCGCCGTCCCGGTGCTTCCGGCAGCGATCCTCGCCGCGGCGGGACTTCTAGAAGTATCGACGCGGCGCGCGCTCGCCGCGCGGGCGCTGGTCACGGTCGCCGTTCCGCTCTGGATCCTCGCGACCGTCGCGTGGCCCGGCCGCTACGTCCTCGGTCACCGACTGGCGCTCATCGAGGCGAGCCGAGGAGCGCTGCTCGGTGCGCGGTCGGTCGCGTGTTTGGACGTCGGATGGGTGGGTGCCGCGACCGACGTTCCCATCCTCGACCTGGCCGGCATTACCGACCCGCTCGTCGCGTACCTTCCCGGCGGCCACACGACGAAACGCATCGACAACGATCTTTTCGAGCGGCGCGGCGTCGATGCCGTCGTGCTCCTGCTGGCGCCGGGGGCTCGCCTCGAGCGGCCCTGGGAGCGGTCCGAGTTCGCGCGGGGGGTCGAAGAACGGGTGGCAAGCCTCCCCGCCGTCCGGCCGTTCCGAGTGAAAGCGCTCCTGCCGCTCGGGGGCACGCGCCAGAGCTACCTCGTCGCGCGGCCTGAAATTGGCCGTTTTGTCGTGCGCCCGCCACCGGCGCCGGCAATTTCGCCACAGGCGAGCGCTCTCGCGCTCCGGGGACGCTGATTCGATGCGGAAAACGAGCGTACCGAGAAAAGGCGCGCTTCTTGCTTAGAGGTGTTAGACTCCGCCCAAGAGTCGGGGCACGCTCACGCCTCGGGTAACCCGCAGTCGGAAGCATGGAAATCAAGCAACAGCTTCGCCTGAGCCAGCAGCTCGTCATGACGCCGCAGCTGCAGCAGGCCATCCGGCTTTTGCAGCTGTCACGGCTCGAGGTCATCGAGGAAATCCGCAAGGAGCTCGACGACAACCCCGTCCTCTCGGAAGACGAGCCCGAAGCTCGGCGCGGGGAGCCCGCCGACTCCGTTCGCCCCCAACCGCGAGAAATCCCGGACGTCGGTCGCGAGGGCGACGGCGACATGAAGGCGACCGAGAAGGCGACGCGCGAGGTCGATTGGGAAAAGTTCCTCGAGAACCGGACCCTGCAGCAGCCGACCACGCAGCCCGGTCGTTCCGGCTACGACGACCTGCCGCCCATCGAGCAGAACCTGACCAAGCCGCGGAGCTTGCAGGATCACCTCTTGTGGCAGCTCCAGATGAGCGCGTTCGGGGACCTCGAACGCTCGTTCGCCGAGCTCGTGATCGGCAACCTGGACGAGCGCGGCTACCTCGATCTGGCGGGCACCGAGCGTCCCGACGGCACGCGCACCCCCGATCTGACGATCGACGATTTGGCGCGTGAGGCGGCCCTTCATCCCGACGATGCCCCGCTCGTGCTCGAGATGATCCAAAATTTCGATCCGCTCGGCGTCGCCGCGCGCGATCTGCGCGAGTGCCTCCTCATCCAGGCCAAGGCCGCCGGGTTCGAGGACACCGACAACGAGGTGCAGATCATCCAGCAGCACCTGCATCATCTCGAGAAGCACAACTACAGCGCCATCGCGCGCGAGATGAAGATCCCGATCGAGGACGTGTTCGAGGCCGCGAAGACGATCCAGGAGTTCGAGAGCCGGCCGGCGCGAAACTTCTCCGATCAAGACGAGCGCACGATCGGCATCACGCCGGACGTCTACGTGATCAAGGACGGGGAGAACTTCGTCGTGGTCGACAACGATCGCGGCATGCAACGGCTCTTCATCAACGAGTCGCTCACCAAGCGCCTGCTGAAGGATCCGACCGCCAAGGAGTTCGTGGGCGAGAAGCTCCGGAACGCCCAGTGGCTGATTCGGGCCATCGAGCAACGGCGCAAGACCATCATCCGGGTCGCCGAGTGCATCGTCGAGAAGCAGCGCGAGTTCTTCGAGAAGGGCGTCGCCCACCTGAAGCCGATGATTTTGCGCGACGTGGCCGAAGCCGTCGGGATGCACGAATCCACCATCTCGCGCGTCACGACGAACAAGTACGTTCACACCCCGCAGGGGCTTTTCGAGCTCAAGTACTTCTTCAATTCGAGCATCCGCCGCGTCGCGAACGAGGACATCGCGAGCGAGAGCGTGAAACAGGCGATCAAGAAGCTCATCGACGCGGAGGACAAGGCGAACCCCATCTCCGATCAGGGGATCGTCGAGATGCTCGAGAAATCGGAGGGCATCAAGATCGCCCGCCGCACCGTGGCAAAGTACCGCGAGATGCTCGGGATCCTCGCCTCGTCCAAGCGGAAGCGCCTGTTCTGAAACATCCGCCGGGCCGGCAGGATTGCTCGGCGGCGCTTCCCACTCACCCGGACGGTTGGGGTATGCTGGCGTTGGCGCCCCCAGCGGCCGTGGGGATGCCCACGAGGCATGATGAACATCAGCATCACTTTCCGTCAGATGGACACGAGCGACGCCATCAAGCAGTACGCCACTGATAAGGTCGCGAAGCTCCAGCGGTTTCTCCGCCGCCCGATGACGGCTCATTTGACGGTGTCGCTCGACCGGCGAAAGCACGTGGTCGAAGCGCGAATCTCGAGCGGTAGCGAGCACTTGGAAGCTCACGAGGTGAGCGACGACATGTATGCCTCGATCGATCAGGTGATGGACAAGCTCGAGCGGCAGATCCGCGGCTCCAAAGGCACCGCGCGCGCCCGCAGGCGCGACGGCGACAGCTTGAAAGAAGTTGCCGGAGGGGTTGCAGAGGTCGTGGCGGGCGCTAAGCCCGCGGCCGCGCCGAAGCGTTCCGCCAAGACGAGCGGAAAGCCGAAGCCTCGGGCGACCAAAAGCCGATGATGCAACCTGTAACCGAACACCCGGGCGAGCGCATGCGACTCTCGGACATCTTGAGCGTCGATCGGATCTTGGTGGACGTCGACGGCTCCATCGTAAAAACGAAGGCCGACGCCTTGCGGCGGCTTTCAGAAATGCTTTCGCCGGCGATCTCCGTCGGCGCGAACGAAGTCGAGCACCTGTTGCTCGAACGCGAAAAACTCCAGAGCACCGGCATCGGCGACGGCGTGGCGATCCCACACTGCGCGCTCGAAGCGGCGCAGGCACAAGCGCTCGCGCTCTTGCTCTGCCCGCGCGGCGTCGAGTTCGACGCGATCGACGGCGAGCCCGTCGAGATCGTCTTCGGCGTCGTCGGACCGAAGCGCGCGACCGGCGAGCACCTGCGCACGCTAGCGCGCATCTCGCGACTGCTCCGCGACGAGCAGACGCGGCTGCGACTGCTCGCGAGTCCGAACGCGACGGCGGCGTATCAACTGATCGACGCGAACGAGAACGCCCAGCGCTGAGCGAGCCATGAGCGACTCGCCCTCCCAAGTGCCTCAGCACCTTTCGGTGCGAGAGCTCTTGGAGGACAGCGCGCTCGGGCTCAAGATGCGTCTCGTCGCCGGCGGCGCCGGGCTCGATCGCAAGATCCAGCACGTGCGCATCCAGAAGTCGGGCCTCGCGCTCGTCGGGCACCTGCACGGCGTCGTGCCGACGCGCATTCAAATCATGGGCGGCACCGAGCTCTCGTACATCGAGGGCTTGCGGCCGGCGGAGCAGGCGAGCGCCGTGGCGGCGCTGCTTTCGGTCGGTCTCTCGTGCGTGCTCGTGACGCGCGGCGCGGAACCGCCGGCGTCGCTCGTCGCGGCGGCGCAGCGCACCGACACCCCGCTCCTCGTGTGCGCCGAGCGCTCGTCACTCGCGATCAACCGCCTGCACGCCTTGCTCGACGAGCGGCTCGCGCCCCGCACGCGCATCCACGGCGTGCTCGTCGACGTGTTCGAGGTCGGCGTGCTCCTGCTCGGCAAGAGCGGCATCGGCAAGAGCGAGTGCGCGCTCGAACTCGTGATGCGCGGGCATCGGCTCGTGGCCGACGACGCGATCGAGTGCGATTTTCGGCCGCCAGGCATGGTGTTCGGCCAGCCCGCCGCGCTCTTGCGCCATCACATCGAGGTGCGCGGCCTCGGCATCTTGAACATCAAGGACTTGTTCGGCGTGACCGCGATCCGCGAGCGCAAGCGGCTCGATCTCGTGGTCGAGCTCGAGCAAGAGGAACGCGAGTACGATCGGCTCGGCCTCGAAGACGACTCGCGCGACATTCTGGGCGTGGCGGTGCGCAAGGTGACGCTGCCGGTGCGGCCCGGGCGCAACATGAGCTCGATCATCGAAATCGCCGCGCGCAACGAGCTCCTGCGGCAGGCGGGTCACCATCCGGCGCGCGATCTCGTGCACCGGCTCGAGCGCTCGCTCGACGTGAACGGGCCGCCGAGCTACGCGCCGGTGTCGAGCGGCAACCCGGGTTACGAAGCCAATCGCCCGCCGAGCAGTCAGTTCCGGGCGCCCGTCGTGAACGAGAGCTCGGCGCCGCCGCCGGTCTTGCCGCGCAGAAACTCGTAGGTCGAGACGCATCGATGCACGGGGTCCCGCTGCGATGAACGAACCGGCGCTGTTGGTCGTCGTCACGGGCCTGAGCGGCGCCGGACGCTCGACGGCGGTCGCCGCGCTCGAGGACCTCGGGTTCTTCTGCGTCGATAACCTGCCGACCGCGGTGGCCGAGCGCACCGTCGAGGCGCTGACCGCGGCCGGCGTGACGCGCATCGGCCTCGGCATCGACGTGCGCGGGCGCGGATTTTTACAGGGCGCCGTCGAGGCGCTCGAGAAGCTCGGCAAGACGCGCGAATCCAAGGTCGAGATCGTCTTTTTGGACGCGTCCGACGAGGCGTTGCTCCGGCGCTACAGCAGCACCCGGCGCCCGCACCCGCTCAGCACGAGCGGCGACGAGCGGGGCGCGCACGCCGTGGTCGATGGGCTCCACCGCGAGCGCGAGCTCCTCGCGGCGCTGCGCGATCGAGCGACCATCGTCATCGATACGACGTCGCTCTCGGTGCACGACTTGAGGCGCCTCATCGTCCAGCATTTCGGCCCCGCCGGCGGCAAACGGCCCCGGATCCGCACCCGAATCGTCTCGTTCGGCTTCAAGTTCGGAGCGCCGGTGGACGCCGATCTGGTTTTCGACGTGCGCTTCCTCAAAAACCCGCACTTCGTCGCCGACCTCCGCCCCCTACCGGGAACGCACCCGGACGTTAGACGATATGTGCTCGAAACGACCGATGCGCCCGAGTACCTCAAGCTAGTTGAAGAATTGTTGGCATTTTCGATTCCCCGCTTCGAAACGGAGGGCCGGAGCTACCTCACCATCGCCGTGGGCTGCACCGGCGGGCGCCACCGCTCGGTCGTCATCGCGGCGGAGCTTGCGCGAGCCCTCTCGGAGCGGTTAGGAATTTCGGGCGACCTCGTGCATCGGGACCTCGATCGAGTCAACATGTCGGGACCCGGAGGCGACCCGGATCACGGGCCGCCGCGCGCCGGAGGAGGAACTCTGACATGACGCTGGCCCGGGGGACGTTCGAGGTGAAAAACAAGCTTGGCCTGCACGCGCGTGCGGCGACCAAGCTCGTTCAGCTCGCGTCGAAGTTCCCGTGTGACATCGTGCTCAGCCGGGCCGGTCAAGCGGCGAACGCGAAGAGCGTGATGGGCGTGCTCTTGCTTTGCGGTTCGAAGGGCACCTTGCTCGACATCGAAGCGACCGGTGAGCAGGCGAACGAAGCCGTGACCGAAATTGGGAGGCTCATCGCCGACCGTTTCGGCGAGGGTGAATGACATGGGAGAAGCCGCGGACGCAGCGTCCGGAGGGGCAGCGCATCACGACATCACCCTCGAGGGGATTGCGGGGTCACCGGGGTACGCCGTCGGCAAGGCGATGGTGCTCGACCGTCGCGGGGGCTCGGTGCGCCGGCACGTCGCGAGCCACCAGGTGGAGGACGAGCTCGAACGCTTCGATCGGGCGGTCGCGGCGGCCGCGGCGCGCCTGAAAGCCGCGGCGGAGCGCACGCGCGGGAGCCGGGCTGAAAGCTCGATTCTCGAGGCGTACGTGCTCATGGTCGAGGACGAAACGCTGCGCGACGACGTCGAGCGGCACGTGCGCATCGATCGGCTGTGCGCCGAGTGGGCGCTCACGACGACGGTCGACGAGATGGCGCGCCAGCTCAGCCACTCCGGCGACTTCTACCTCGCCGAGCGCAGTCACGACGTGCAGTTCGTGGGCCAGCACATCCTCGAGTCTCTGGCCGGCCGCGAGGAGTCGACGATTCTGTCGCGCTCCGGCGCTCCGGGCGTCCTCGTGGCGCACGACTTGTCGCCGGCCGAGACGGCGACGTTGAGCCGCGAGAGCGTGCTCGCCATCGTGACCGAGGTCGGCACGCGCACGAGCCACACGTCGATCCTCGCGCGCGCTCTCGAGATCCCGGCCGTGGTCGGCGTCGCCGGCCTGCTCGCGCGCGTCGGCGACGGCGATCAGCTGCTCGTGGACGGCGTGCGCGGCACGGTGACGATCGCGCCGAGCCCGACCACGCGCGCCGACGCGCTCGCCCGCGCGGAACGCTATCGGGACGCGGTCGCCGCGCGGCGAAGCCTGCGCGACCAGCCGATCCGCACGCGCTGCGGCACCTCGATCGAGCTCAAGGGCAACATCGAATTGCCCGGTGAAGCGCCGATTGCGCTCGAGCAGGGCGCCCGCGGCATCGGCCTTTATCGCACCGAGTTTCTCTACGTGAACCGTTCGGTCCCGCCGAGCGAAGACGAGCAGTACGAGACGTACCGCCGCGTGCTCGAAGCGGTGTCGCCCTTGCCCGTGACGCTCCGCACCTTCGACATCGGCGGGGACAAATTCGTGTCGAACCTGCAGTTGCCGAGCGACATGAACCCGGCGCTCGGCCTGCGCGCGGTGCGGCTCGCGCTCGCCCGCGAGGATTTGTTCCTGGCGCAGCTCCGCGCGATGGTGCGCGCCTCCGCGCACGGCAACATCCGCATCATGGTGCCGATGATCGCGTCGATGGTGGAGCTCGATCAGGTACGCCGCCTGCTCGCGCAAGCCGTCGCCGAGGTCGACGCGGCCGGCCTCGCGCACGCTCCGGAAATCCCGCTCGGCATCATGGTGGAGGTGCCGGCGGCGGCGATCCTCGCCGACCGCTTCGCGACGGTGGCCGAGTTCATGAGCATCGGCACGAACGATCTCGTGCAGTACACGCTCGCGGTCGACCGCTCGAGCCCGGAGCTCGCCTACCTGGCGTCGTTCTTCGATCCCGCGATTTTGCGCCTGATAGCCGGTGTGGTGGCGGCGGGTGTCAAGCATCACCGGCCGGTCATCGTGTGCGGCGCCATGGCGAGCGACGCGCTCGCCGCGGTGCTCCTCATCGGTATGGGCATTCGCGAGCTCAGCCTCGAGGCCTCGTCGATTCCGGAGGTGCGCGCGGCGATCGAGACCGTCACCGTCAAACAAGCGAACGAAGCGGCGCTGCTCGCGGCGCAGGCCGGCACGGCGACCGAGGTCAAGGCGCTGCTCGAAAAGTGCTTTCCCGAACTCTCCGGCACCCCGGAATCTCGGTAGCCCGGCACTGGTCGTAGCAACTCGTGCGGCCGCGGACCGATGTGTCGGTCGTGCGCTCGCTCGTCCTCGTTTTCACGCTCGGTCTCGTCGCCTGTGGCTCACGGCCCGGCAG
Organism: Polyangiaceae bacterium; assembly: GCA_035499895.1. Taxonomy (GTDB): domain Bacteria; phylum Myxococcota_A; class Polyangia; order Polyangiales; family Polyangiaceae; genus PMG-095. Next base: position 16,823 of record DATJXW010000170.1, read on the forward strand.
CGGCGTGAGCGGTCCCCAGCGCCTCGTCCTGCTTCACACGGCGGACACGCACGCGGAGCTCTTTCCGTGGCGCACGCTCATCGGCTCTTCGGATGCGCGGCGCGGGCTCGGAGCCGCGGGCACGGTGGCCGCAGTCGGCGGCTATGCTCGCCTGAAAACGCTGCTCCGGCGCGAGCGGGCGAGCGCCCCGCGCGTGCTCCACCTCGACGCGGGCGACCTGTTCCAGGGGTCGCTCGCTTTCGAGCGCTTCGGGGGTGAGCCGGAAATTTTGGGGTTCGACGCGCTCGGCGTCGACGCGCAGGCGCTCGGCAACCACGAGCTCGATCGCGGCGAAGCGCTCGTCCACGATGCCTATCGGTCGCTCGCCGAGTTCCCGCTGCTCGCGGCCAACTACGTGAACGACGGCGACGGCGGGCTCGCCGACGTGCTCGAGCCGTTCGTCGTGCTCGACGCGGCGGGGCTCCGCGTCGGCGTGGTCGGGGTGGGGAACACGTCGACCGTCGCGCTCCTCGGCGAGCGTCCGAACGAGCTCCGCGCGCTCGCCGAGAACGCGGCGCAGGCCGTGCAGGGCGCCATCGACGCGCTCCGGCCCGTGGTCGACCTCGTCGTCGTCGTGACGCACCTCGGGCTCGACGCCGACGAGACGCTCGTCGCCGAAACGAGCGGCATCGACGTGGTTCTCGGCGGGCATCAACATCTGACGCTCGACGAACCGAAGTGGGTGCTCGACTGCGGCGGTGGCGGCGGCGCGGCGCCGGTCGTCCTGGACGCTTGGGGCAACGAACGGCGCTGCGCGAGCCGCCGCGTGCCGATCGTGCACAGCGGCGCGTACGGGAAGTACGTCGGTCGTCTGGCGCTCGAGCTCGACGACGACCCGGCCGAGCTCGGAGCGAGCTACGACCCGCTCGATCGCTACGAGCTCACCGCGCTCGACAACACGCTCCTGCCGGTCTCGGCCGACACGCCCGACGATCCGGAGTTGGCCGAGCTCCTCGCGCCGTATCGTCCCGACGCCGGAACGCTCGGAGCGCTCGACGTGCTCGCCTACGCTCCCGAAGCACTCGAACGCTACGGCGCGACCGGCGGCGACTCGCCGCTCGGTAACCTCGCTGCCGAGGCGGTGCGCGCGGCCGCGGAAGCCGACGTGGCCGTCATCGGCGCGTCGTCGCTTCGGCACGACCTGCCGGCCGGCGCGCTCGACCTCGACGAGCTCGTCTCCGTCGCGCCCTTCGAGGATCCGGTCGTGCGCGTCGAGCTCACGGGCGCTCAAGTCTCGGCGCTCTTCGAGAACGCGGCGCGTTCGGCGAGCGCGCGCGCTTGCCGGACCCAGGTTCACGTCGCAAACCTGCTCGTTCGCTTCGTTTGCCCGTGTCGCAGCGAGCACTGCGCCCGCGCCTTCACGCCCGAAACCGACGTGCCGTGCGCCGCGGACGCCGACTGCGCCGCGTTCGCCGGCGCGTGCAGCGGTCGCAACGGAGAGCACGGCGTGTGCTTCGCGCCGCTCTCGGCGAACGCGACTTACTCGGTCGCGACCACCGAGTACCTCGCCGACGGCGGCAGCGAGCTCTTCGAGCCGATCCCCGCGACGGCGCGCCTCGGCGTGAGCGACGGCCTGAGCGGCACGCTGGCCGATTTTCTGCGCGGCGGCGCGGCGTGCCCGGGGTCCGGCGCCGCCTGCACCGACGGCTGCCCGGCGGCGTTGCTCGAGCGCGCCGCGGCGAACTGCGCGAGCGACGGCAGCTCGAGTGCGTGCGCGGATCCGGAAGCGTCGTGCGAGCGCGCCGTGGCGAGCTGTCGGGAGGTCGCGTGCGCGGACGCGACGCGCGGCGCCGCACGAGACGGACGCATCCGTTTCGAGGCGCCGTGAACGCGGCGCTCGCCCGGCGGGGCGCCGCGGGCCTCGCGTTGCTCGGGACGTTCGCGGTCGCGGTGTCCGCCTCCGGCGACGAGGAACCTCGGCGCACGACGAGCGTTCACACGAGCCTCGTTTGGATTTTCGGCGACGACGACGTGCTCCACGCGCCCGGCGACAGCACGCCGCCTTCCCCCGCCTCGGGCATCGGTGATCGTCCCGGTTACGACGATCTCTTCGAAGGGCAGAGCTCGCGCTACACGGGCCGTGAAAACCGCAGCGAGCTCGACCTCGACGGCTTCGCTCCCGGGTTCGCGCGCGGCTGGGAGACGAGCGCCCATCTCGCGCTCGCCCTCGACGCTTCGTCGCTCGCGACGCGCGGAACGCCGGTCTACGTCGAAGACGTCGGCAGTTTCCTCGAAGCGCGCTGGACGTTCGGAACCCGCCGAGCAGATCGTCCGAACAGCCTCACGGTGCGAGCGTTCCCGCTGAACGGCGATCGCGAACGCGTCGGCACGCTCGAGGCGCTCGGCTGGGGCGGCGCGGTCGGCCCCGCCTGGGACTCGCCGTACGCGACCGCGCACGGGCCGGTCCGCGCCGTGCGTCTCGAGCTCGCCGCCGGTTTCGTTCTCGTCCACGTCGCGCTGAAAACGGCGAGCTTTCTCGAGCCCGCGGCTGCGGGCCCGTCCGTGGACGAGACGAGCTACGGGGTTTTCGGCGGCGTCGCGTCGCGTTGGTCGGCGCCGGTCGGCCTCGCGCTCGACATCGGTCACTTCGAGCACGGGCGCTTGCCGGGTGGGACGACGGCCCCGCGCGCGACGACGACGGGCGTCTCGCTCCGGCTCCACGGCGGGAGCGGGCTCAGCGAGCCGCTCGCACCGAGTGGCTTCGGCATGGAGCGTTCGCCGTTCGACGCGCTCGGCCCCGAGTCGAGCGGCGCGCGCGGCTTCGCGCTCAGTCTAGAAGGGGCGCACCTCGTCGAACGGCTCTGGGATTTCGATCGGCCGGGTGCATCCGCGCTCGCTCCGGCACGCGCCGTGGCGCTCGTGGGCGAGCTTCGCGCGGGGGCGCTCGACGTGCGCGGCATCGCGCTCGCGCGCGATCCCGAGTTCGTGATGCGGGACGGCCCCGGCGTGTTTTCCGGTCAGACCCTACCGCGCGCCGCGCAAACGCAGAGTGAGCTCGGTGTCGCCGTCGGCGCGAGCATCGAGCTCGGTCCGATCGCGAGGCCGACGTTGTCGGCGGGGGTGCTCGCGCCGGCGGCGGTGATGGTCGCGGCCGTCGATCGAGCGGGCCAGCCCGCGGGCGCCACGTTCGTCGTCCGCGGCCCGGCGGACGTCGAAACGCTGCCGCCCGGCGAGGCCCCCGTGCCGGTCGTCGAGGTGCGACCCGGGCTCACGCTCGCGCTCTCGCGCTTGCTCGAAGGCATCGCGTGGCTCGACTACCGGCGCGATTTCAATCGCACGCACCTCGTGGCGGCTCCGGGCGGCGCGCTCGCGCGCGGCTTTCGGGCGCCCGATCGCTTGGGCTACGGGCTCGCCGCGCGCGCCGTGTGGTAGTCAGACGGGCGCGTGACGAAAGAAAGCGCAACGGCGCCGAGCGTACGCCGCTCGTGGCTCGAGCTCGGGCCGCGGGCTCGCGTCGCTTTCGCCGCGCTCTACGTCGGCGTGATGCTCTGTGTGGTCGTGAGCGCGCAGTTTCGTCCCGATCGCGTGTTCGGCTTCCAGATGTTCAACGAGTCCTCGACCATGAACATCCACCTCTTTCGCCGCGTGCGTTCGACGAAACGGCTCGTCCCGATCGTGAACGGCGAATTTTTGGACGCGACGCACGGCGCACCGCGCCTTTTTCGCTGGACGGAGCGCGTCCACGATCCGACGCTCGGCAAGCTCGATCAGCCCACTCACGCGAAATACGGCCTCGAAGGGCAGCTCTTCCGCCTAGGGCTCGCGCTCGACGACTTCGTCGCTTGGATGCCGAACGGCTTCGACACGGTCGGGCTCGTTGCGGTCGTCGAAACCCTCAAGAACGGACGCAATCCGAGCGTGGTGCGCCTGCAGTCGGTGCGCCGATGAAGTGGCTCGACGAAGAGCGCGACGCGTACTTGCTCGGCTTGATGCGCTGCCTGCTCGGCGTCCTCCTGTGCATTCAGACGTGGGACCGCGTGGACGAGCTCCTGACGTGGGGCTACTTCGGCTCCGTCTTCCACCTGCCGCTCGTGCCCGAGGCGCTCGTCCCGTCCGAGCTCGTGTATCGGCTGCTGCTGGGGCTCGAAGGCGTCGGCGCGCTCCTCGGCGTCGTCGGCTGGTACGGGCGTGAAGGCCTGTTTGCGGGCAGCAGCATCGGCATCTACCTGATGCTCTGCGACCGCCTTCAGTTTCACAACAATCGCTTCGCGCTCTTGCTCTGTGGTTTTCTGTGCGCGTTTTGCCCGAGCGACCGCTCGTTTCTGCTCTACCGCGGCAAACGCCGCACCCTGCCGCTCGCGGCGCGCATCGCGCCGACGTTGCCGCGGCGCTTGATCCAATTTCAGGTTTCGCTCCTCTACCTGTCGTCGGGCGGCGGCAAAGCGCTCGATCCGGACTGGCGTAGCGGGCAAACGATGCTCCTCCGCTTCCAGGCGGGCATCGACGAAGCCGTGCAGGCGGGCATGCGGCCGCCGCATTGGTTCGTCGACTTTCTCACGTCGCCGTTCGTCGCTTCGCTCGGTTCGAAGGCCGCCATTTCGCTCGAGCTCGGGCTCGTCGTGGCGCTCTGGTTCGCGCGCACGCGCGTCGCGGCGCTCTGGGCGGGCGCGATGTTCCACGTGTTCATTCAAGCGTCCGCGCGCGTCGAGCTCTTCAGCTTCCTCATGGGCGTCGCTTACGTCGCGTTCGTGACGCCCGAGCTCCGCGAGCGCACGCTCCTGGTCGACGTGCGGACGCGCGCCGGGCGCGTGACGAAGGCGCTCGTGCGCTCGCTCGATTGGCTCGCTCGCTTTCGCATCGAGGAGCTCGCGCCGGAGGGGGTGGGGGGCGGCGCGGTGACGGTCGTCGAGCGAGGAGGCGCGCGGCGGTCCGGGCGGGCGGTTCCAGCGGCGCTCGCCCGGGCGCTCCCGGCCGGCTTTTTGGTGTGGCCCGTTTTGGCGCTTTTCGTGCCTCGCCGCCCGGCCGTGGTACCAGCAACGACCGGCGCCGGCTCGGAGGCCGGGCACGGTTGACCGACCCCTGAACCCGCGTATACTCGCGCCCCTCAAACAGGACCCAGGAAACAGAAAGCATGCCTCTCGAACCCGGCGCTAAAACGGCAGTCGTCTCTCGTCACCGCATTCACGAGACCGACACCGGCTCACCGGAGGTGCAGGTCGCCCTCTTGAGCCAGCGCATCGACACCCTGACCGATCACTTCAAGGTCCACACGAAGGACCACCACTCGCGTCGCGGCTTGCTCCGCATGGTCGCGCAGCGCCGTCAGCTGCTCGACTATCTCAAGCGGACGAACGTCGAGCGGTACCGCAAGATCGTCGCGTCGCTCAACCTGCGCAAATAGCAGGCGTAAGTTTTCCGGAAGCGGGCGTCCCCTTCAACTTCGCTTCGTGCCGCGCACCGTCCGAATCGGGTGCGTCCGCGGTACGCATCGAGGCTGAAGAACTCGGTGCTCGCCTCCGGCGTCAAGGCCGCACGCAGCGGCTTCGTGCGCTGAAGGAGCGCAGCATCAATGTTCGTCAGAGAATCCGTTAATATCGGCGGCCGCCCGCTCACGTTCGAAACGGGCCGCCTGGCCAAGCTCGCCGACGGCGCCGTGCTCGCGACCTATGGGGAGAGCGTCGTGCTCGTCACCGTGGTGTCGAGCGAAGAGCGTCCGGGGTTGGACTTTTTCCCGCTCACCTGTGAGTACGTGGAAAAGACATATGCCGCCGGCAAGATCCCGGGCGGCTTTTTCAAGCGCGAGGGCCGTCTGCGCGATTACGAGGTGCTCGCCTCGCGCATCATGGATCGCCCGCTCCGTCCGCTCTTCCCGGACGGCTACAAGAAGGACACGCAGATCATCGCGACGGTGCTCTCCGCCGACAAGGAGAACCCGACCGACGTGATCGCGCTCTCGGCCGCGAGCGCCGCGCTCCACATCTCGAACGTCCCCTGGGACGGACCGATCGCGGGCCTGCGCGTCGCGCGCGTCGACGGCGAGCTCATCACCTTCCCGACCTTCGAGCAGAGCGCGAAGGCCGACATCGACCTCGTGGTCGCAGCGAGCAAAGACGCGATCGTGATGGTCGAGGGCGGCGCCGACGAGGCGAGCGAAAAGGACATGATCGACGCCCTGATGTACGCGCAGCAGCAAGCGCAGATCATCATCGGCCTCATCGAGCGCATGCGCGCCGCCGTGGGCAAGGAGAAGCGCGCCTTCACGACGCCGAAGCTCGACGAGCAAATCGCCAAGCGCATCGCCGAGCTCTCGGACGCGGACTACAAGGTCGCGTGCGTGATCAAGGAGAAGCAGGCGCGTTACGCCCGCTACGGCGAGATCAAGAAGAGCGTCTTCGCGAAGCTCTTGGACGAGCTCGGTCCCGAAGCGTTCGTCGCGAGCGAGAAGCTCGCGAAGGAAGAGCTCGAGAGCCGCAAGGCCGTCGTCGTGCGCAACATGGTGCTCGACGAAGGCAAGCGCATCGACGGCCGCGACACGAAGACGGTGCGTCCGATCAGCTGCGAGGTCGGACTCTTGCCGCGCGTGCACGGCTCGGCGCTCTTCCAGCGCGGGGAGACGCAGGCGATCGTGACGACCACGCTCGGCACCGCGAGCGACGAGCAGAAGATCGACGCGCTCACCGGCGAGTCGTGGAAGCGCTTCATGCTCCACTACAACTTCCCGCCGTTCTCGACGGGCGAGACCAAGCCGATGCGCGGCCCCGGTCGTCGCGAGGTCGGTCACGGCGCCCTCGCCGAGCGCGCCCTCACGCGCATGCTGCCCGGTCACGAGGAATTCCCGTACACGATCCGCATCGTGAGCGAGATCCTCGAGTCGAACGGCTCGAGTTCGATGGCGAGCGTCTGCGGCGGCACCTTGAGCCTGATGGACTGCGGCGTGCCGATCCGGCGTCCCGTGGCCGGCATCGCGATGGGCCTCATCAAGGAGGACACCCGCGTCGCCGTGCTGAGCGACATCCTCGGCGACGAGGATCACCTCGGCGACATGGACTTCAAGGTGTGCGGCACCGAACGCGGCGTCACGGCGATCCAGATGGACATCAAGATCGCCGGCCTCGACCGCGGCACGCTCGAGCGCGCGCTCGAGCAGGCACGCGAGGCCCGCCTGCACATCCTCGGCCGCATGCTGGCGACGCTCTCGACGGTGCGCTCCGAGATCAACCGCTGGGCGCCGCGCATCACGACGATCAAGGTCAAGCCCGATCAGATCCGCATCATCATCGGACCCGGCGGCAAGACCATCAAAGGCATCGTCGATCAGACGGGCTGCAGCGTCGACGTGGAGGACGACGGCACGGTCGCGATCGCCAGCGCCGATTCCGACGCGGTGAAGCGCGCCCTCGCGATCATCGAAGGGCTCGTCGCCGAGCCCGAGGTCGGTCGCATCTACAAGGGCAAGGTCACCCGCCTGGTGGATTTCGGCGCGTTCGTCGAAATCCTGCCGAACTCCGAAGCGCTCCTGCACGTCTCCGAGATCGCGCACCAGCGCATCGAATCGCCCGCCGACGTGCTGAAGGAAGGCGAGGAGATCGAAGTGAAGGTGATCAGCGTCGAGCGCGACGGCAAGGTCCGTCTCTCCCGTCGCGAGCTCTTGCCGTTCCCCGAAGGTGAAGAAGGCGAAGCCGCGAAGGAGCGCATGGCGCGCGCGCGCGAGGCCGGACCGGGCGGCGGGCGCGGCCCGCGTTCGGGCGGCGGCGGCGGCGGACGGGATCGCGACCGTGATCGCGGGCCACGGCGCGATCGCGGCCCGCGACACTGAGCGCGAGTTCGGAACCGGCGGCGGAGCCGCTCACCGCGTGGCGTCGTTCGGACGCTGCGCGAGCCAGCGCTCCGCCGCGGCGCGTGTCTCCGCGCCGCTCGCGTTCATGTCGAGCGGCGCGGTGGCTCCGGTGAGACGCTCGAGCGCCGCCTTCCCGAAGTAGCGCACGAGCGGGTACTCGTCGTCCATGATGGCGGCGATGTTCGCGAGCTCGTCTTTGCGACCCGCGTGCGCGAGCACGTTCGCGGCGACGGCGCGTTCGTGCGGCTTGCCGCCGACGAGCGTCATTTCGAGCGGATTTTTGCGCAGATCGGGGCCGTAGAGGCGTTCGAGCCGGCGGCGGTCGTACTGCTTGTTCCACCAGCGCTCCATCGTGCTCACGATCTGATCGACGCTGCGGTCGGCGTGGCAGAGCGCGCACTCGAGCGGCCGGTCGCCGAGGACGCGCTCGTCGTCGGTCGGCGAACCGATGCGGTGGTAGCGCACGAGCTCGTAATCGAGGCCCATGTTCTTCTTCGGCATGTGGCACGCGACGCACGCCGAGCCCGCGCTGCCCGCCGGGTGATGGCTGTGCGCGGTGGTCGCCGCGTCGCCTTGAAACTGCGAGTGGCATTGCGTGCACACGCCGTTCGACGCGGGCTCGGCGAGCTTCGCGAGCGCTTCGGGCGCGTCCTCGGTGTGCGGATCGTGGCAGGTCGTGCAGGCCATCGCGTGGCTGCAGCCGCCGAGCAAGTAATCGCGCGCTTCACCGGAATTCGTGCTGCTGCCGCCGGGCGAGTGCTTGCGCGTGTGACCTTCCCACGTGTACGGGTAGCGTGAAAACAGCACCGTGTGACACTTGGCGCAGGTGCGATTCACGTTCTCGGCGCGTGACGGCGTTTCCCCGCGCGCGTTCGTGACGGCGAGAAAGTCGCTGTCGAGCGCGAACGACGGCCGCACCCCGCGCGGATTTTCGACGTGCTCGCGGCCGCCGCCGTGACACGCTTCGCAGCCGATCCCGAGCTCGACCAAGTCCGCTTCCTCGAAGCGTTCGAGCGTCACGTCGGAAGCGACGGCGAGCGCTTCGTGCGTGTCGCTTGGCAACGGTGCGTGCGCGCCGAGCGCGGCGAGCTCCTTGGCGAGCGCGTCGCGGAGCCGTGCGGGGTCCGTGACCGTGTAGCGGAACGCCTTGTCGGGCGGGAGCTCGTTGCTCGCCGAGCCCTGGTAGCTCGGAGCTTTCGGCCCGTAGAGATCGTCGTACAGAATCGAGAGGCCGGACGTCGTGTTGTGGCAGAAGATGCACCCGCGTTTCCAAACGAGCCCGGCTTCGAGCTCGTGTCGCTCCGGCACCATCACCGAATAGCCTTTGTAGCGCGGCTCCTTGCGCGAAATCACCCACGAGAGCGGCAGCACGCGCTCGTCGTCGAGCGGCGCGCCGAACGGATCCCGGGCGTTCACCTCGCGCCCGACGAAGTCCTCGCGGTAGCGGCCGCCGATCACTTTCGTCACGAGGTAGAGCTTTTCGTCGCCGTTCGCTGGGCGGAGCCGCACGAAGTCCCGGCCGTCGCGCTGCTCCATCCAGGCCTCGTCGTCCTTGAACGCGAAGCTCCGGCCGTCGAACGGCGCGTGCACGCTCGTCTGCGCGAGCGAACGCGTCATGCGCCGCATCGGCGAACGCTGCCACGCGTCGTACTCCTTCGCGTGACACGGCGCGCAGCTCGCGGAGCCCACGTAATCGGCACGGAGCAGGTTGCTGTGCGGCTCGCCCGAAGCGCTCGGTGTCACCAGTGCGGCGCTCTTCGGCGTGCCGGTCGTGCCGCCGCAGGCCGCGAAGCACGCCGTCGCGACGAGCGCGGCGACGAGCCCGAACGTCGAGCTCGGCTGACGGAACGGCGCGCGAAACACCGCGCGCACCCCTCACACCAAGCGCAGCGAACGCCCGGCGAGCACTTCGTTGTGCGAGCCTTGGCGGTACCCGCCGAGATCGAGCGTCACGTAACGGAAGCCGTGTCGCTTGCCGGCGTCGAGAGCGCGCTCGCGCACGCCCGGTTCGAGCAGGCGCGGCAGTTCCTCGAGCGCGACTTCGATGCGCGCGACCTCGGCGTGAAAACGCACGCGCACCTGGCGGAGCCCGAGCGCCTTGAGCTCCGCCTCGAAGCCGCCGATTTGCGCGAGGCGTTCGCGCGTGACGCTCGTGCCGTAGGGGATGCGGCTCGAGAGGCACGCCGCCGCGGGTTTGTCCCACGCGTCGATGCCGAGCACGCGCGCCGCGCTCCGCACGTCTTCCTTGCCGAAGCCGGCGTCCACGAGCGGGCTTCTCACGCCGGCTTGGCGCGCGGCTTCGAGTCCGGGACGGTAGTCGCCGAGGTCGTCCGTGTTCGTGCCGTTCGCGACCGCGGCGAGTCCGAGCTCGCTCGCTTTGTGGTGCGCGATTTCGTAGAGCTCGCTCTTGCAGTGGAAGCAGCGGTCGGGCCCGTTTTGAACGTAGCCGGCGCGTTCGATTTCGTGTGAATCGACGAACACGTGGCGCGCGCCGAGCTCGCGCGCGATGCGCTCGGCGTCGGCGCGTTCACTCGCCGGCAAGCTCGGGCTCACGGCGGTGAGTCCCACCGCGTGCTCGCCGAGGGCGCGCTGCGCGAGCGACAAGACGAGCGTGCTGTCGATGCCGCCCGAGAAGCAGACGAGGACGGAGCCCATCTCGCGAAGGAGCTCGCTCGCTCGTTCGAGCTTGCGCTCGAGGTTCGTGACGGTTGCGGTGGACAACCAGCGATTTCTAGCACCGCGAGGCGCGGCCGAAGCCGCTCGTTTCCACGCCGCGGAAAGAACCGGGTGCCGGGCATGACCACGGACATTATTTGTCTCTGGTCAGGCCGAGGCCGCTTGCCTTTTGTCTAACTGTTACTATGTTCAGTGTCGTGGCGCTGCCCGCTGCTTTAGCCCATTTATCCCCTCGGCTCGTCCAAGCCGGTGCCCTCGAGCAAGAGGCCCGAGGGCCGGATCAGGCGTTGCCTTTCGGCTTCGAAGCCCTCGATCACCTGCTGCCGGACGGCGGCTTGCTGCGCGGGGGAGTGGTGGAGCTTTCGATCGCTGGCAGCGGACTCGGAACCACGCTGTCGCTCGCGGCCGTGCGCGCGTTTCAAGAACGGCAGGCGGCGGGTTTCGGCACGAGCGTGAAGCCGTGGTGCGCCTTCGTCGATCCTTCGAGCTCGCTCTACGCGCCCGGCGTCGCCGCTTCGGGCATCGCGCTCGAACGGTTGCTCGTCGTCCGTCCTCCGGTGGAGGCGATTGGTCGCGTCGCGCTCAAGCTCGCCGAAGCAGGAGTGTTCGAGCTCGTGGTGGTCGATTTGATGGGGACGCTCGGGCGTTCGCTCGATTGCTCGTTCGGTCGTCTCGGCCGCGTCGTTCGCAGGCTGTCCATGGCCGTCGACGGCACGAACAAGAGCGTCTTGCTCCTCACGGACGCTCACGTCGAGCGAGCGCTGCCGTTGCCCGTGGCTCAACGTATCGAGCTCACGCGTTCGGCGGTGGATCGCTTGACGGTTCGCGTCGCGAAAGATCGGCGCGGTCGCGTTTCGGCGCCTCGTCCCATCGCTTGGACGCGCGGAACCGTCGCGCTGGAAGAAGAGCCGCGCGAGGAAATCGCCGATGTCAGAAAGCTCGCCTGAGCCCGCAACCCGGATCGCCGATCCGGGCTCGGCCGCCGACGCGGTCGCTTCGGCGGATCCGAGGGCGGTTCTCGCTGAAAGCGCCGGCCGGCGCATCGTGGCGCTCGTCTTGCCGGAGCTCTTGATCGAGCTCGTGGCCGGGACGCTGAGCGACCGCGCGCGTGGCCCGTGGGGTGTCGTCCTCACGGATCCGACCGAACTCGAAGGTCGTGCGGAGGAACCGCTACGTCCGACCGTGCGCCTCGACGCGGTGAGCGCGTCGGCACGGCGTTGCGGCGTGCGCGCCGGGCAGACCATCGCCGAGGCGCGGAATTTGATCGCCGGGTTCAGCGTCGAAAAGCTCCGGCCCATCGCGGTCGAACGCGCGCTCGCGGTCATCGCCGAAGTGGCGCTCGGTTTCGGCGCCACGATTTCGCTCGGCTTGCCCGACACGGTGTGGGTCGACGTGAGCGGCTCCGCGCACCTTTTCGGTGGTGAAGCCGCGCTCACGGAAGAGCTCGGCGAGCGTATTCGCGCGCTCGGTCACGGCGTGCGCGTCGCCGTGGCGGAAGGGCCGGCCTTGGCCCGCGCCGTCGCGCGCTGGGCGCCCCCGAACGCCGGCGGCACCTCCGCACATTTGATCCCCCGTGAGGGCGCGGCGAGCGCCGTGAGCTCGCTGCCCGTCGTCGCGCTGCCCCTCGGTGAGGAATGTCAGGAGTTTTTGCTGCGCCTCGGCGTGCTCACGCTGGGTGATCTCGCCGTGCTGCCGCGGAGCACGCTCGCGAGCAGGCTTTCGGGTGAAGTCGGCCGCGCGCTGGATCTCGCGCTCGGCAAGGATCCGACGCCGCTCGTTCCGTATCGATTGCCGGAGCTCGTGAGCGAAGAGGTGAGCTTCGAATACGGCGTCGACGGCAGTGAGCCGCTCTTGTTTGCGCTCCGCGGCGTCGCGGCGCGGCTCGCCGCGCGTCTCGTGGGTCGCGGCGTCGCGGCTGAAAAGCTCGTGCTCGAGCTCGAACACGACCGCTCGATCACTCGGCTCCGCGGCGCGAAAGAAACGACCAAGTTTACCTTCGCGCTCTCCACGCCGCTCTCCCGTGAGGACGAGATCCGGCGCGTCGTCGTGTCGCGGCTCGAACGCGCGCGGTTGCCGGCGCCCACGCTCGTGCTCAGGCTCGCGGCGCCCGTCGTCGTTTCCGCCACGGCGCGCCAGCTCGAGCTCGGGGACGCCCTCGCGAGCGGCCCCGACGTCGAGAAGGAGCTGCCGCTCGTGATCGCGGAACTAGCGGCGGACGTGGGTGAAAGCAAAGTCGGCGTCCTCAAGATCCGCGACGCGCACCGGCTCGAAGCCAGAAGCACGCTCGCGCCCGCGTTGCCTCGCAAGGCGCGCTCCGGGCGCGGCGCGGCGCGGCCCGGTCCCGGCCCGCGTTCGGCGACTCCGCTTTCGGTGCACGTTTCCGGGACGCCGCTCGAAGTGGTCGAGGGCATGAGTCCCTTCGACGTGCGCGCGCCGCTCACTCGGCTTTTGCCCGAACCGGTGCGCTTCGACGGCGCGTTGCGCGTGGGCGCCACCGTGGCGTTCGAGCGTCAATTGTTCACGATCGACGCACTGCGCTTCGAACACCGCTTGCACGCCGTCGAATGGTGGCACGGCGATCCGGTGATGCGCGATTACATCCGTGTCTGGCTGAAGTCGACGGAGAGCGTGATTGAAGCCGTGGTTTACGTCGACCGCGCGAACGGCAAACGCTATCTCCAAGCCGTGGCGGATTGATCGTGTAAGTTTTTTGATTATTCTCCGCATGTCATGCCGTATCGACATGCGCTCTTGCCGTTGCTCTTCACGTCGTCGCTTTTTCTCGTTCATTGCTCGAGTAGCAACGACGAATCACAGAGCCATCCCGGAGCCGGCGGCACCACGAGCGGCTCCGCGGGCACGAGCGGAACGCCGGGGTCCGCGGGCACGACCGCGACGGGATCGAGCGGTTCCGGCGCAAGCGGCGGCTCTTCGGGCACCTCGAGCGGTGGAGGGCAGGGCGGTGCCGCGGCCGGACGCGGCGGAACCGCCGGCACGGCGACGGCCGGGCGCGGCACGGCGGGTAGCGGGGGCGCGAGCGCGGGAGCCGCAGGCAAAGCCGGTTCGGGTGCCGGAGGAGCCCCGACGGGCGGCGTCGGTGGAGGCGGCTCGGGGATGAGCGGCCTGGGCGGCGCCGTGGGGGCGGGCTCGGGCGGCATGGGCGGGAGCGGCGCCGGCGGCAGCGGCGGCTTCACGCTGACGAGCAGCGTGATCACCGAGGGCGGCATGTTCCCCGACATGAATACGTGCGCGAGCACGAGCGACAGCTCGCCCGATCTCACGTGGACGACGGGGCCGAGCGGCACGTCGAGTTACGCGATCATCCTGCTCGACACCACGAACTCGCTCGACCACTGGGTGATCTGGGACATCCCCGCGAGCGTCACGTCGCTGCCGGCGATGCTCGACTCTTCCGCGACGCTCACGACGCCGGCCGGCGCCATGCAGAAAGCGATTCAAGGCAACGGCTACTACGGACCGTGCCCGTCCGGTATGGATCACGTCTACAAGTTCACCGTCTACGCGCTGCCGGTCGCGACGCTCTCGGGCGCGACGACCTCGATGCAGACCTCGCAGCTCGCGACGGCCGTCATGAACGCGAACCCGCTCGGCTCCGCTTCGCTGAGCGCGCACTCTTCGGCCACTCGCGCCAACTAGCGACGCGCGTCCCCCGCGGAGAGCTCCGGCTTGGTGACCCTCGCTCACGCCGGTTCGCCCTGATTTTGGCTGAAAGCCTCGGCGCCGACGGCGCGCTACGCTCCGCGACGTGCGTCCCACCATCCTTCTCTTCGACATCGACGGCACGTTGCTCACGACCGGTCACGCCGGCCGGCGCGCCATGGAGCGCGCGTTCGCTCGTTACGGCGATCCGGAAGTGTGCCGCTTTCGCTTCGATGGCATGACCGACAAACAGATCGCCCGCCAGGCGCTCGTGAAGCTCGGTCTCGACCCGACCGACGCGGCCATCGACGAGAGCCTCGCGCTTTACCTCGAGCTCTTGATCGACGAAGTCGAACGCGCGGACGCGGCGAGCTACCGCCTCCACGACGGCATTCGCGAAGCGCTCGACGCCGCTCGCGCACGGAGTCACGGTATCGGCCTCGGCACCGGCAACGTCGTCGAAGGCGCGCGCATCAAGCTGTCGCGCGTCGGCGTCTACGAGGAGTTCGCGTTCGGCGGGTTCGGCTCCGACGCGGAGGATCGCACCGAGCTCTTGCGGCACGGCGCCGAGCGCGGTGCGAAGCACGTGGGCGCGCCTTTGAGCGAGTGTCGCGTCGTCGTCATCGGCGACACGCCGAAGGACGTGGCCGCGGCGCGCGGCATCGGGGCGGAGTGCATCGGCGTCGGAACCGGCAGCTTCACGCCCGCGGCGCTGCTCGAGTGCGGCGCGACGGCGGCGTTCGCCTCGCTCTCGGCGCCGGGCGCGCTCGAGGCGTTGCTCGGTGAGTAGCCGAATTCGCGCCTCCGAAATCTGAACGACTGCGGAACCCCGCGGCGTTCACGCACGGCGACCGTGCCGTGACACGTGGATTGTACGTCGAGTCGACGCCTCGTTCGCCGCGCGAAAGCCGATGAGAATGCGAATGGACCTCGCCGGCGCATCGAACGATACTGACCGCGATGAAAGCGCGCCGTTCGAGCACCGTCGTGCGCAAGCAGCCTCGGCAAGCGCGCGCCCAGGCCACCGTGGGCGCGATTCTCGAGGCCACGGTTCAAATCCTCGATCGCGAGGGGCTCGAGGCGGCCACCATGGCGCACATCGCCGAAGTGGCCGGCGTGAGCGTCGGCTCGATTTACCAGTACTTTTCGCACCGCGACGCCATCCTGAACGCACTGCAGGATCGCGAGTTCGAGCGCTCGCTCCAGCTCATGCAGGAGCTTCTCGCCGACGGCAACCTCACGCAGTCGGCGCGTGAGACGGTGACCGCGGTCGTGCGCGGCCTCGCCGAACTCTATCGCAGCTGCCCGGGCCTGCACCGCGTGCTCGCGATCGAGGGGCTCCGGGTCGCGAAGGCCGATCGCGTGCACGCCTTCGACCTTCGCATCATCGAGATCGTGCGACACTTCTTGGTTGCGACGAGCGCGCCGATGCGCCCGAAGAGCGTCGATGCGGCCGCCTTCGTCGTGGTGCAATCGGTGCGCGCGACGATGCTCGCATGTCTCCTCGAGCGCCCGTCCGGCCTCGACGAGGAGACGTTGATTCAAGAGGTCGTGGATCTCGTTTTACGCTACCTCGTGCGCCAGGAGCCGGCCGAAGGAACGCGCGACGCCGCGCGCGAACCGAGCGAGCGGCGCGAGAAAGCTTCCTGACGGCTCAGTTTTGCGCGTGGCGGGCCACGCGATCGATGTACTCGGCGAGGCTCAGCCGATCGTCGCGGCCGATGATCATGAACTCGAACGCTTCGAGCCGCCCCACGTGCCGGGCGAGACGCGCGGCGCAGCGAATCGGGCGCGGCAACGCCGGGACCGCGAGCTCGAGCGTCACGAGGCCGTCGAAGTCGCACGCTTCGGAGTGACGAAAATCGACGAGCACGCCCGTCGTCGATATTTCCGCGGCACGCGCGCGAACGCGCTTGCCGTAGCTCGTGACGAAGACGCCGAACGAGGCCGGCGCACGCACGCCGAGCCGGCGTGATTCGCTGTGTCCGCGAGCTCCGGGCTCGCTCCGTTGCTCGAGCTCGGCGTGGCTGATGAGGCGACTGTGCGCGGAGTCGTCGCGCTCGTCCTCGAGCTCCTCGATGTCGACTTCACTCGGGCGGGGCATTTCGACGCGGGCCTCCTCGGGTGACTTAACGTTGGTACCTGGACCACGCCTTCCCAGGCTCGAAAGCCGGGCGCCGGGGGCGTAACCGCGCTTAAATCCACGGAATTCAGCGAGTTCTTGCTTCCGAAGCGCCACTGATTATCTGTTCAGGTTCACGTGCCGGCGTTCATCGAGCTCCTCGCGCGCTCCGCTTTTTCGTTTTTGCGGGGGGCGTCCCTGCCCGAAGAAATGGTCGATCGGGGCAAGGAGCTCGAGCTCCGCGCGCTCGCGCTCTGCGATCGCGACGGACTCTACGGGTCGGTGCGCGCGCACGTGGCCGCGAAGGAACGCGGACAACGCGTGATCGTCGGCGCCGAGCTCGGCGTCGAGGCGAACGTCCCGCGGCGTGGTTCGTGGCGTAGTCCGAAGCGCGTCAAAGCGGCGCCCGAGTTGCCCGTCGTCGCGCTGCTCGTCCGCGATCACGAAGGGTACACGAACCTCTGCCGGCTGCTCACCCGCGCCCACGCCGATTTGGAAAAGGGCGCGAGCGCGCTCGAGCCGAGTTGGCTCGCCGAGCACGCGCGGGGACTCGTCGCGGTGCTCCCGTGTCCGCGCCGTCCCGGTGACGCGAGCACGCCTTCCGCGAGTCTGCTCGCCGCGGTGCGTGACGCCTTCGGCGAGCGAGCGGTCATCGCCGTGCATCGCCACCTCGATCGCTTCGATCGCGAACGGATGATGGCCGCGCGCTCGTGGTCGCATCGCTACGGGCTCAGGCTCGTGGCGAGCGCCAGGCCGTGTTTTCACGTGCCCGAGCGCAAGCCGCTCGCCGACGTGATGCACTGCATTCGGCTCGGCACGACGCTCGAAGGAGCGGGCACCGCGCTCGAGGGCAACGCCGAAGCGTACCTGCGCTCCGAGCTCGAGATGCGCCGGCTCTTCGCCGAACGACCGAGCCTCGTCGATCACGCCGGGGAGCTCGGCGAAGAGCTCGGTTTTTCGCTGGACGAGCTCGAGTATCGCTTCCCGTGCGCGCTCGAACCGGACGAAAGCGCCGATCGAAAACTCCGGCGCTTGACCTTCGAGGGGCTCGCGCGGCGCTACCCGGCGGGCCCGAGCGACGCCGTGGTCGCGCAGGTCGAAAAGGAGCTCGCGCTCATCGCCGAGATCGACGTGGCTCGCTATTTCCTTTCGACGCTCGAGGTGGTCGAAATCGCGCGGCGCCGGCGCATCTTGTGTCAGGGGCGCGGCAGCGCGGCGAACAGCGCCGTCTGTTACGCGCTCGGCATCACCGCGGTCGATCCGGCGCGCTCGAGTCTGCTCTTCGAGCGGTTTTTGAGCGCGGAGCGGCGCGAGCCGCCGGACATCGACGTCGATTTCGAGCACGAGCGGCGCGAAGAGGTGATTCAGGAGCTCTACGCGCGCTGGGGTCGCGAGCGTGCGGCGATGGTGTCGGAAGTGATCTCCTACCGGGGCAAGAGCGCGCTCCGCGAAGTGGGCAAGGTGTTCGGCCTGTCGCCGGAACAGATCGATCGCTTGAGTCAGAGCATCATCCATTGGGAAGGCAGTGAAGCGAGCGACCGCCGGCTCGCCGATCTCGGTTTCGATCCCAACGCGGAGACGCTCCGGCGCGTGGTCACGCTCGCGCGCGAGCTCGAAGGGTTTCCACGTCACCTCTCGATTCACGTGGGCGGCTTCGTGCTCTCGGCCGAGCCGCTCGACGCCGTGACGCCCGTCGAGCCCGGACGCATGCAGGACCGCACCGTCGTGCCCTGGGACAAGGACGACATCGAAGCGCTCGGTTTCTTCAAGATCGACGTGCTCGGGCTCGGCATGCTCACGGCCATTCGCAAGGCGCTCGGGCTGATTCACGCCGAGGGCAAGCTCGTCCAGGGCGAGAACGAGCCGTTCGACCCGCTCGAGGTCGTGGCGCGCGTTCCCGCGGAAGATCCGGACGTTTACGCGATGGTGAGCCGCGCCGACACGGTGGGCGTCTTTCAAATCGAAAGCCGCGCCCAGATGGCGATGCTGCCGCGGCTTCGCCCCCGCCTCTTCTACGATCTCGTGATCGAAGTGGCCATCGTGCGCCCGGGGCCGATCCAGGGCGGCATGGTGCATCCGTATCTCCGGCGGCGGTCGCGGGAAGAAGACGTGACGTATCCGCACCCGAGCCTCGTGCCGATCCTCGAACGCACGCTCGGCGTGCCGCTCTTTCAGGAGCAAGTGATGCAGATCGCGATCACCGGAGCGGGCTACAGCGCGGGCGAAGCCGACCAGCTGCGGCGGGACATGGCTGCCTGGCGCAAGAACGGCAAGTTGCTCCGGCACCGCGATCGACTGCTCGAGGGCTTCGTCGCCCACGGCATCCCGCGCGCTTTCGGTGAGGCGCTGTTCGAGCAAATCAAAGGCTTCGGCGACTACGGTTTTCCGGAGTCGCACGCGGCGTCGTTCGCGCTGCTCGTCTATCTTTCGGCCTGGCAAAAGGCGCACTTTCCGGCCCATTTCGCCTGCGCGCTCCTGAACTCGCAGCCGATGGGGTTCTATTCGGCGTCGAGCATCGTGAACGACGCGCGCCGCCACGGCGTGACGGTGCGGGACGTCGACGTGACGAAGAGTGCCTGGGACTCGACGCTCGAATACGACGATGTGTCGCCGTCTCGCGACGAAGCGACGCCGTCGCCCGCGCTCCGCCTCGGCTTGCGACAGGTCGCGTCGGTGCGGGAAGAGTCGGCGCGGCGCATCGAGCGCGAGCGTCCGTTCCTCGATCTCGCCGACTGCTTGCGGCGCACCGGTCTGCACCAAGGTGAAATCGACGCGCTCGCGGAAGCCGGCGCGTTCGAGACGCTCGTGCCCGGCCGGCGCCAAGCGCTCTTCAGCGCGCGAGCTCCGCGTGTCGGCGGCCTGTTCGAGACGGCGCGCTTCGCGGAGCCGCACGTGGCGCTGCCCGCGCTCCACGCGGCCGAACAGCTCGTCTTCGATTATCGAAGAAAGAAGCTCAGCGTGAGCGATCACCCGCTCGCGCATCTGCGCCGCGAGCTCACCGAACGCCGCGTGATCACGGCGCGCGAGCTCGCCGATGCCCCGCACGGCAAGCCCGTGAGCGTCGCCGGCGTCGTCATCACGCGCCAGCAGCCGGGGACGGCCAAGGGCGTCGTCTTCATCACGCTCGAGGACGAAACCGGCTTCGCCAATTTAATTTTATTTCGAGCCGTGTTCGAAGCCGAGCTCTGGACGGCGCTGCACTCGACGCTCTTGCTCGCGCACGGTGACGTCGAGCGCGCGCCGAAAGCGCCCGGCGCGGACGTGTGCGTCGTGCATTTGATGGTGCGAAAGCTCGAGCGCCTGCACGTTCCGGGGCGCGACATTCCACGCCTGTCGAGAGATTTTCGTTGAGGCGAAAAAATCACCGACGCACCATCATCGCGCGTGCCTGGACGCATGCTAGCTTGGTACTTTAGCCTTCGTGATGACGATGCCTTCTTGGTGGCAGCCCTCTCGCCTGCTGGTCGCGGTCCTGCCATGGGTGCCGTTCGCGTGCGCGCCGTCGAGCGGCCCCGCTCCCGGTGACGACGCCGCGAGCGCCGGCCGCCCCGCCGGCACGGGTGGAAGCGGTTCCGGTTCGGCGGGTCAGACGAGCACCGGCTCTGCGGGTGCCAAGGGCGGATCCACGTCGACGGGCGGTTCCGTCGGCACCGGCGGCAGCTCGAACCCGACGACGGGCGGCTCTTCGGGGACGGGCGGCACGCTGAGCACCGGCGGCAGCGCCACGACGACGGGCGGCACGGGCGGCACCGGGCTCGGCGCGGCTGGCCTCGGCACTACCGGCGGTTCGGGCGGCAGCGGCGGTTCGGCGGGCGGCAGCGGCGGCTCGGGCGCGATGTCCGGCACGGGCGGCAGCACGAGCATGGCGGGGCAGGGCGCGACCGGGGGCGGGATGACCGATCCGTGCGCGAGCGTGACGTGCGGCACCGGCCAGACGTGCAGCAACGGCACGTGCATGTGCATGACGGGCACGCTCTGTTCGGGTTCGTGCGTCGACACGACGAGCGACGCCAACAATTGCGGCACGTGCGGCACGAAGTGCGACTCGGGCGGCGCTTGCGTCGACGGAAAGTGCGTCAACCCGATGTGCGACCCCGACACCGCGACGCGCAACGGACACGTCACGCATTACTCGCTCGCCACGTCGATGGTCGCCTGCCACTACCCGACGAGCTCGCTCCCTCAGTACTACGGCGCGATGAACGAATACGACTGGAACAACTCCGGCGTGTGCGGCGCGTGCGTCGAGATCACCAACGGCGGCAACAAACTCACGCTCCAGATCGTCGACGAGTGTCCGTACAAGGGCAACGAGATGTGGTGCTACCAGGGCAGCCACCACATCGACTTGAATCCCGCTGCGTCGGACGCGTTGAACGCGAACAGCAACCCCGCCGTCACCTGGAAATTCGTCCCCTGCATGCCCAAGGGGAACATCAACTACTACTTCGACTCAGCGTCGCAGCAGTACTACCTGGCCGTGACGCCGATGAACTACGAGAACCTCGTCGCGAAGATGGAGGTGAAGAAGGGCGGCACGTTCACGGCGTTGAACCACACGGACTACAACACGTACGAGCTCACCGACGGCGCGGGCACTGGCATGCTCACCTTCCGCCTCACCGACATCTATAACCACGTGGTCGTCGACACCGTGAATATGAACCCCGGGCAGATCGTCAACGGCAACGTGCAGTTCGCCGCCTGTCCGTGAGCGAGGCGGGTACTTGGACCTACGTGGTTTGGAGACAGCCCTGAGAAGAACATTCCAACCTCGGCGTCACAACTTGCCGGGGTGGATCCGATCCGCTAGGTGATCGCGAATCACTTGAAGCCTGGAAATAGCCGAATGGTGATAACGAAGCATCGACGTGCGGGAAGCCTAGCGCTCCTGCTGGGAACCTTGGCGTGGGCCGTTGCGTGCGTGAGCGGCGGAGCCGACGGCGGCAACAACAGCGGCCCCGAGTGTTACACGAACTCGGATTGCTCGAACGGGCGCGAGTGCAGCGGCGGCGTCTGCGTCGGCTTCAACGGCTGCCAGACGAGCACCGACTGTCGCAACAACGAGGACTGTCTCGACAACGTCTGTCGACTGCAGTGCGATTCGTCCTCCGAGTGCGAGGACCAAGGGCTCATGTGCGGCACCGACACGAAGCACTGCAAGCCGGAGCAGAACCCGACGCGTCCGCAATCGGTGCCCCAGAGCGGCAGCGGCGGAACCGCTTCGACGGGCGCGGGCGGCTCGGGCAGCACGGCGAGTGCCGGCGGGTCTTCGGGCGGCCCTTCGGGCTCGAGCGCGACGGCCGGCGCGGCGACGAGTAACGGCGCGGCGGGCACCGGCGCCAGCACGCCGGGTGCGGGCGGCACGCAAGGCGCGGCCGCGGGTCGGCCGGGCTTCGGTGGCGGCGCGGCCATGATGGGCGTGCCGGCCGGCGGTCGCGGCTTCGCGGGCGGCGCGGGCTGACAGTCGCGTTCGTCCGGCGCGCGCAACTCGCGCGCGGCGTGTCCGATTGCCCGGCATGCGGCAATCGGAACGATGGTTGAGCGGCCTCGCCTGCGCGTGGGCCCTCGCGGCTTGTAACGGCTTCGATCCGTCGAGTTTGGTCCCGGCGCGGCCGGACGCGGACGAGGCCGGCGCGGCCGGATACAGCTACGACCCCGGCCCGAGCGGGGGGCGCGACTCGACGCCGACCCGGCCGAAGGGCGAGGGCGGCTCCGGCGCGGTGTCGTCGCTCGGAGCGGGCGGCACCACCAACACGACCCCGGCGAGCGCCGGAGCGAACGAGGGGGCCGGGAGCGCCGTCGGCGTCGGCACCGCGGGAACGGCTGCGTCGTCACGCGGCGGAGCGGGCGGCGCCTCAACGGCACGCGGCGGGCGGGGCGGCAGCGGCGGCGGTGGTGGCACCGCGAAAGGCGGCAACGCGGGCACCGCCGCGCCGAAGGACGACGGCGGCGAAGGCGGGACGCCCGCGCCGCTCCCGCGCGAACTCTTCTTCAGCGAATACGTCGAAGCCGGTAGCGACAAGGGCCTCGAAATCCTCGCGCTCGAGACCACGAACCTCCGCGGCTGCGAGATCGCGACGTACTTCAACGGTTCGACGAGTCCTCAAACCATCGCCCTCGACGCGCCCGTCGCCGCCGGCAGCGTGTACACGCTCTGCTCGGCGAAGCTCGCCGCCAAGGTCACGTGCGACCGCACGACGAACCTGAGCTTCAACGGCAACGACGCCGTCGCGCTCGTCTGCGACGGGGCGATCCTCGACGTGATCGGTCAAATCGGCTCCGATCCCAAAGAGGCGTGGTCGAATGCCGGCGCGGGCGGCGCGGAGGCGAGCACGGCGGATCAAACGCTCCGGCGCCGCTGCGGCATCACCCACGGCGATACGGACGGCACGGACCCGTTCGATCCCGCCGTTCAGTGGGTCGCGCTGCCGGCCGAGACGCTCGACGGCCTCGGCGACCCCGCCTGCGGCTGACGCCCGAGCGCTCGCTCAGGCGACTTGCACGCCCGCGTCGGCCGTCTCGGTGGCGGCTTCACGCGAGGTCTGCGCGAGGTTGTCGCTGCGCGCGACCGCGTTTTCGTTGACCTTCACGCTCACGATGCGCGAGACGCCCGGCTCGCCCATCGTGACGCCGTAGAGCACGTCGGTGCTCTGCATCGTCTTTTTGATGTGCGTGATGAGCACGAACTGCGACTGCGACGTGAGCGCGCGGATCATCTCGTTATAACGAGCGACGTTCGCCTCGTCGAGCGGCGCGTCGACCTCGTCCAGGATGCAGAAGGGCGAGGGGCGATGCTGGAAGATCGCGAAGATGAGCGACACGGCCGTGAGCGCCTTCTCACCGCCGCTCATGAGCTCGATGTTGCCGAGCTTCTTCCCGGGCGGCTGCGCGTGGATTTCGACGCCCGCTCCGAGCAGGTCTTCGGTGTCCGTGAGCACGAGCTCGGCGCGGCCGCCGCGGAACAGGCGCGAGAACGTCTTCTTGAAGAGGGCGTTCACCGAGTCGAACGTCTCGCGGAAGAGCCGGCGCGATTCCTTGTTCATCAGGCGAATCGCGCGCTCGAGCTCTTCGAGCGCCTTGTCGATGTCGACCTTCTGATCGTTGAGCTCGTGGAAGCGCTTCTCGGCCTGCTCGTGCTCGGCGCGCGCGTCGAGGTTCACCGGGCCCATGCGATCGATGAGCTGCGTGAGCTCGTCGATGCGGCGGCGTTGATCGTCGTCGGGCAGCGGGCGGGCGTGGTAGTCGCCGACCACGCGCAAGAGGTCGAGCCCGCGGAACTTCTCGCGGATCGAGCCGAGCAGGTGCTGGCGTTCGATGGCGAGACGCTGGAGCGTGAGCTCCTGGGCGCGGCAGATCTCGTCGTGTTGCTCGAGGCTCTCGCGCACGGTGCGGAGGCTCGTCTCGAGCGCGGCGAGGGATTGGCGCGCCTGCTCGAGCCGAACCCGCGCCTGCTCGAGCGTCGTGTGCGCCTCACGCGCCCGCTCGGCCGCTTCGCCGCGCGCCTCACGGGTGAGCACGATCGCCGCCGCGGTCTCGCCGTAGGCGGCGGCCGCGTCGGTGAGCTCCTGCTGGAGCGCCGCGCTGCGTTGCTCGAGCTCGGCGAGCGCCGTCTCGATGCGGAGGGCTGCTTCACGGGCGGCGCCCGACTGTTCGCGCACCTGGGCGAGGCGCACGCGCCGTTCGGTGACGAGGGCGCTCTGCGCGGCGACGCGCTCGCGCCAGCTCGCGGCCGTCTCTTCCGCCTTCGTGAGGGTTTGGCTCACGTGCCCGAGCTCGGCGGTCGCCGTATCGAGCTCGTTGCGGCACTCCGTTTCGACCTCGGTGCCCTGCACGAGGGAGCGGTCGAGCTCGTCGAGCTCGAGCGAGACGGCGCCGCGGCGCGCCTCGATACGCTCGATGTCGCCCGCCGTGCGCGCCAGATCCTTCGTCGCGGTCACGTGCGCGAGCTCGCCCTCGTGCGCGAATTGACGCGCCTTCTCGAGCGCGGTCGCGACCTCGGAGAGGCGCGCGCGGAGCGCGTTGTGCTCGGAGGTGGCGCGCTGGGCTTCGGTTTCGAGCCGCGCGACCTCGTCGGTGAGCGCGTGCATTTCGCGCTTTTGCTCGAGCATGGCGCTCGCGACGCCGTCGCCGCTGCCGCCGCTCACGACGCCGTCGGGGTGCGCCACGGTGCCGTCGAGCGCGACGACCGTCACGCCGGGCAGATTCGCGGCCACGCGCACGGCATCCTCCGCCGTCGCGACGAGCAGCGCATCGCCGACGAGGCTCCGGACGAGCGGCTCGTCCGCTTCCGCGTAGCCGAGCTTGTCGATGAGACGGCCGAGCACGCCGGGAACTTCGGCCAGGGGCCGGGCGCCCGCGACGTACGGCGGCCGCGCGGCGAGCACTTCCGCGCGTCCGCGCTCGCTCCGGCGCAGGTCGTCGAGGAGCTCGAGCCCGGCGCCGCGGTCGGCCACGACGACGCACTGCAGGCGGCTGCCGAGGAGCCCGGCGACCGCCGCGGTGAGCTCTTCCGGCGTGTCGATGCGATCGGCGACCAAGCCGAGCACGCGCGCGTCGCCCTTGCCGAGCAAGGCGCGGGCGCCGGCGCCGACGCCTTCGAGCCGGCGATGCAAGTCTTCGAGGGCGCGCAGCCGATTGCGCCGGAGCGAGAGCTCGTTTTTCGCGCTGTCGACCGCACGCTCGCTCTCGAGCTGACGCGAACGAAGGCCCTCGTTTTCACGCTCGAGGCTCTCCCGTTCGCTCGCCGTGAGCTTCTTGCCCTCGGCGAGCTCGGCCACGGAGCGTTCGAGCGCGACTTTGCGTGCGACCGAGTCGGTGTGCTCGCCCTCGAGTCGCTCGCGCTCGGTCGCGAGCTTGTCGCGCCGCGCGCGGCTCTCGTCGCGGCGTTGCGCGATGCCGTCGAGACGCGCGCCGAGCGCCGCGGTGCGCGCCGAAAGCTCCCCGGTGCTCTTCCGGATCTCGAGCACCTCGGCGCTCGCACGCGCCTCCTCGGCTTGAAGCGCGGTGAGCGCCTCCGTTTCGCGCAACGCGTCCACTTCGCGCGCGCGCTCGTCCGTGCCGAGCTCCTCCACCTTCACCGCGATCTGCGATTTCTCGGCGCCGAGCTCGCGCGCTTTGCCGAGCGTGCTCTCGAGCTCGAGGTTACCGCCCATCAAGCGGTGATCGAGGTAGGTGAGGCGCTCCTTCGCCTTCTCGATCTCGGCTTGCAGCGTGCTCACCTGGTTGTCGGCGTCGAACGCCGCGCGCGCCGCTTCGTCCGCGCTCGCTTCGATCCCGGCCGTTTGCGCGCGCTCGGCGTCGAGCACGGACTCCGCGTCGCGCAGCTTCGCGCGCTCTTCGTTCAACGTGAGACTCGCGCTCGCGAAGCCTTCTTCGGCCACTTTCTGCGTCACCGTGAGCTCGAGGTACTTGTGCGACGCGTCGAGCAACACGAGATCTTCAAGCTCGCGGCGGTAGTCGAGGAAGCGTTCGGCCTTCGCCACCTGGCGCTTGAGCGACGCCCGGTTGCGATCGATCTCCGAGATGATGTCGGTCACGCGCAGGAGGTTCTGGCGCGTGAGCTCCATCTTGCGCTCGGCCATCTTCCGGCGCTGCTTGTACTTGGTGATGCCGGCGGCCTCGTCGATGAACATGCGCCGGTCTTCCGCGCGGGCGCTCACGATCTGTCCGATGCGGCCCTGCTCGACGATCGAGTACGCCTTCGTGCCGACGCCCGTGCCGAGGAAGAGCTCGGTCACGTCACGCAGGCGCACCTGCGTCTTGTTGATGAGGTACTCGCTCGTCCCGTCGCGGAAGAGGCGGCGCGTCACGCCGATCTCCGGGTAGTCGCGGAACTCGAGGGGTAAGCTGGCGGCGTACTCGGGGTTCGTGTTGTCGAACGTGATGGTCACTTCGGCGAGGCCGTGCGGCCCGCGCGACTCCGAGCCGTTGAAGATCACGTCCTCCATGGCCTTGCCGCGGAGGTGCTTGGCGCTCTGCTCACCGAGGCACCAGCGGATGGCGTCCACGATGTTCGACTTGCCGCAGCCGTTCGGGCCGACGATGCCGACGATGTCGTGGTCGAAGTGGATCGCGGTACGGTCCACGAACGATTTGAAACCCGCGATCTCGAGCTTCTTGATGTGCATCGCTGTAAAATCCCTCGCGCCGTTGCTTGGAGCCTCTTCTTATAGCGTAAAAATGCCCTGGCTCAGGGGCCGCTCGACCGGTCGAGCTACTACGCAACGTAGCGCCATGTAGCGTCACGCCGCGGCACTAGTTTCTACTCCGCTGAACAGATGCGCACAAGCCCTTTCGGCGGGAGGAACTCGGTAAAATCTGGGCTTCCGGCGCCACACATGCTCGGCCGTTCAGTATGAGATAGGTTGACACTCGCGCGAGAGCGACGCATTGGTCCGTAGCACTCACCGAACGGTTCTTGCTGGATGACCTACGAGTACGTGTGTACGGCCTGCGGTCACGCTTGGGAAGCCGAGCAGTCGATCAGCGCCGAGCCGCTTAAGACCTGCCCGAACTGCCATCAACAGACGGCGAAGCGGCAGATCTCGGGCGGCGCCGGCTTCATTCTCAAAGGCGGCGGTTGGTACGCCGACCTCTACGGCAGCTCTGCGCCGAAGAAGTCGAGCGACGACAAGCCCGCCGGCTCCGGCGAGACGAAGTCGTCGAGCGAGAGCACGTCGAGCGACAGCAAAGGCTCGTCGGGCTCGACCTCCGACAAGGGCTCGTCCGGTTCGAGCGGAGCGGGAAGCTCCGGTTCGTCCGGAACGCCAACGTCGGGGACGCCTTCCGGGTCCAAAGCAACGGGCGCGGCCTCCGGCGCCTGAGGAGACGAAACGAAGATGGCTGATGAGCGTCGCGACCGTTCTGAGTTCCGCGACAAGCTCGCGGACATCGATCGGGAGATTTTGGAACGCCTCGACGCCCGCGCCAAGCTGTCGCGTGCGCTGGCGGGGCGCGCGGGCGCGGAGCCGAGCGCCGACGTGGGCGAGCGCGAATGGCTCGAGGCGCTCGTGCGGGCCGGCTCGGGCGACATGCCGCCGGAAAGCGTGCGCGCCATTTTCGGCCAAATTCGCGCCGCGTCGCGCACGCTCGAGCAACCCGTGGCGATCGCGTACGTCGGACCCGAGGGCGCGTTTTGTTACGAAGCCGCGCTCGCGCATTTCGGTGCCGGCGCGCGTTTCACCGTCACGCCCGGCATCGCCGAAGCGCTCGAGGAGGTCGTGCGGGGCCGCGTCGGGTTCGCCGTCATCCCGTTCGAGTCGTCGGTGGACGGCCTCGTGCAGCCGTCCGTGACGGCGCTCGCCGAGACGGACTTGATGCTCGTCGGCGAACGCGTGGTTTCGGCCGCCTACGACTTGATGAGCAAGGTGCCGGAGCTCGGCGCGGTCGAGCACGTGTACGCGACGGCGCTCGGTCAGGCGGCGTGCCAGCGCTTCCTCGACACCGAGCTTCCGCGCGCGAGCGTCATCGACGTGCGCTCGCCTCTCGTCGCGGCCGAGCTCGCGCGCGAAGAGACGCACGCGGCGGCGCTCGTGCCCGAGCGCGTCGGCCGCGCCGCGGGGCTCGAATCGCTCCGCGCGAACGTGGGCGACGAGCCGGATCTGAAGTTGCGCTACGGCATCGCGAGCGGGCGCCCGGCCATGCGTTCGGGCAATGACGTGACCTGCCTCCTCTTCAGCGTGGAGGACGCGCCCGGTTCGCTCTTCGGCGTGCTGCGCCATTTCGCCGATCGCGGCGTGAATCTGCAGAAGCTCCAGTCGCGGCCGGTCGTGCACGGCAGCTGGGATTACGTCTTTTACGTCGAGCTCGGCGCGCACGTGACGGAGCGTCCCGTCACGACCGCGCTCGAGGCGCTCAAGCGCACGACGAAGTACTTGAAGGTGCTCGGCTCCTTCCCGATCGCCGCGGCTTAGCGCTCGGCGCCGTGGACGAGGCGCCGACGCCGCGCTCTCTCGAGTTGACCGCGACGCGCGAGGCGGGCAAGGCTTGTCGCGTGAGTTCGCGCGTGAGGAGCGCCCCCATTTGTCGATGTCTTCGCTGGTCATTCCGTCGATCGAAACGCTCGTGCCGTACGAGGGCGGCAAGCCCGTGGAAGAGCTCGCGCGCGAGCTCGGCGTCACGCACGCGATCAAGCTCGCGTCGAACGAGAACCCGCTCGGGCCGAGCCCGCGAGCGCTCGAAGCCGCGCGCGCGTCGCTCGCCGACGTCCACCGTTATCCGGACGGCGCGGCGTACTCCCTGCGCGACGCCGTCGCCCGCTTTCACGGCGTCGCTCGCGACGAGGTGCTGCAGGGCGCGGGCTCGAACGAGCTCTTGGATCTCGTCGTACGCACGTTCGCGACGCGCGAGCACCACGTCGTGTTCGGCGACCCGGCGTTCATCGTCTATCGCATCGCGGCACTGACGTACGGCGTGCCGTTCACCGCCGTGCCGCTCAAGGACCACGTGCACGACCTGCCGGCGATGGCGGCGGCCGTCACACCGAAGACGCGCGTCCTCTTCGTCGCGAACCCGAACAACCCGACCGGCACCCACGTCGGGCGCGCCGCCGTCGAAACGCTCCTGCGCACGGTGCCGCCCGAGGTGATCATCGTGATGGACGAGGCGTATTTCGAGTACGCCGACGCGCCCGATTATCCGAGCTCGCTCGCGCTCCGTCAGCTGCGCGAACGGCTGCTCGTGATGCGCACGTTCTCGAAGGCGTACGGCCTCGCGGGGTTACGCGTGGGTTACGCGGTCGGACCGGCGCGGCTCATCGATTACATGAACCGCGTGCGCGCGCCGTTCAACACGACGATCCCGGCGCAGGCCGCCGCGATCGCCGCGCTCGACGACCAGGCGCACGTCGAGCAAAGCCGCGCCACGAACACCGTCGAGCGCGCGCGCCTCACGCGCGAGCTCGAGGGCATGGGGCTCGCGGTCGCTCCGAGCCAGGCTAATTTCGTGCTCGTCGACGTGGGGCGCCCGGCGCGTCCGGTTTACGACAAGCTCCTCGAGCGCGGCGTCATCGTGCGGCCGTTCGGCAACCTGCCGACGAGCCTGCGCGTCACGTGCGGTCTCGCCCACGAGGACGATCGCTTCCTCACCGCGCTGAACGAGGTGCTCGCATGACGCCCGTGCTCACGCGGCGCGCGACGTTCGGTGTTTTCGCCGCGAGCGCGCTCGAGCTTGGGTGCGGCCACAAAGAAGACGTCATCGTCAAGACGGGAGCGGACGCGAAGCTCACCGACGCGGGCATCGACAAGGATCCGGTGCCGCTGCTCCCGGGCAACGCGATCGGCGTGCTCTCGATCGACGCGCCCGCGCTCTTCAACTCGCGCTTCGGCGATCAGGTGCGCGCGGTCGTCGAGAAGCGGCTGCCGCTGCCGGCGTCGGCCGGTTTCGAACCGAAGCGGGACCTCGACCACGTCTGGCTCGGCTTTTATTCGATGCAAGGCGCGGACATGGCGGGTGTCGCCGTGGGCAGGTTCGACCCCCAAAAAATCGAAGCCGCCGCCGACGGAACCCAGCCGACGCCGCTCGGCGTGCCCGTCGTGAAGACGAGCTACGCGGGCCGCACGCTCTACACCGCCGGTACCGTCGGCTTCAGCGTGCTCACCCAAAAGACCGCGCTCATCGGCAACGACACGGGCATGCGCCGCGCGCTCGACCGCATCGAGGAGGGCAGGGCGCGCCGTGAGCTCCCCGCCTACATGGACAAGCTGCTCGCTGCTTCGAAGGCGCCGGTGATCGGAGGTTTCGACTTCACTTCGAGCCCGCTACCGGACGCGACGCGTCAGGAGCTCCCGTTCCTGAACGGCATCAACACGCTTTCGGTCGTCGGTAACTTCGACGACCCGGGCCTGAACCTCGCGGGGACGCTCACCTACGACGACGCGGACGCGGCGCAGCGCGGGGCGCAGAATCTCGTCTCGATGCGTCAGCTCGTCGAGCGCTACGCGCCGTTTCTGGCGCTGCTCGGCATCCGTAACCCGGTGCAGCGGCTCGAGGCCGAGCCGAAAGACAAAGACGTGTCGTTCGTCGCCGCGATCGACGGCGCCGCGGTGGCCGCGCTGCTCGACAAGGCGCAAGCTATGTTGGTGCGGCACTAGACCGCCGAGCACGGAGCGTAGCCGCCCAGAGACCGATGACCTCCCGCCTGATCGTCCGCACGCAGAAGAAGCCGCTCCACGGCAGCGTGCCCGTGCCGAGCGATCGCAGCATCACGCACCGGGCGCTCATCCTCGCCGCACTGTCGAACGGACCGTGCGAGCTCCGCGGCTTCGGTTACGGCAGCGACAACCTGCGCATGCTGGCCGCGCTCGGCGCGCTCGGCGTGCGCCACGAGGACGACGGGCGCGGCACGCTGAAGCTTCGCGGCGTGGGACTCCGCGGGCTCGGCGCGCCGAGCTCGGCCATCGACTGCGGTCGTTCGGCGACGTGCTTGCGCCTGCTCACCGGCGTTCTCGCGGCGCAGGCGTTTTCGTCGACGCTCGCGGGGCATCCGTCGCTCGAGCGGCTGCGCATGCACGGCGTGCTCGAGCCGCTCAGGGCGCGCGGAGCCAAGCTCGCCGCGCGGAGCGATCCGGCGCGCGCAGGCGAGGAGACGGCGCCGATCGAGGTCACGGGGCTTCCGGCAGGTGAGCGGCTGCGTCCGCTCACGCACGCGCTCGGCCGCTCGAGCGACCACGCGAAGGGCGCGCTGCTCTTGTCCGGGCTCTTCGCTTCGGGTCCGACCATCGTCGAAGAACCGGTGATTTCACGCGACCACACCGAGCGGCTGCTCTCCGCGCTCGGCATGCCGATTCACGCGGCCGCTTCCGTCTTGAGCCTGCACCCGCCGGCCGACCCGCTCGCGATCCGCGGCTTCGACTTCGACGTTCCGGGCGATCTCTCGGCCGCGGCCTTTCTCGTCGTCGCCGCGCAGCTCGTGCCCGACAGTCACGTGACCACGCGACGCACCGGCTTGAATCCGACGCGTTCCGGTATCCTCGAAATGGTGCGGCTCGCCGGCGGACGCATGGGCATCACTCCGGGCGGCAATTCGCTCGGTGAGCCCTTCGGCGAGGTAAGCTCGCGCGGCTCGGTGCTACGCGGCATTTCCATCGGCGGTGAGCTCGCTTCGCGCGGCATGGATGAAATCCCGGCCGCGTGCGTGCTCGCGGCGCGTTCGCGCGGTGTCACGCACGTCACCGACGTGGGCGAGCTCCACGAGGACGAGCCCGACCGCATCGGAGCCATCGCCGCGCTGCTCCGCGCCTTCGGCGTCGGCGCGAGCGAGCGTCCGGACGGCCTCGTCATCGAAGGCAAGCCCGAGGGTCTCTTGAAGGCGGCCCGCGTGACGAGCGGCGGCGATCACCGCATCGCGATGTGCGCGGCGATCCTCGGGCTCGTCGCCGACGGGGAGAGCGTCGTCGAGGACGCGGATTGTCTCGCCGTGAGCTTCCCGCGCTTCGTCGGCACGCTGCGTTCGCTCGGCGCCGACATCGAGGTCGCGCGATGAGTCGCGCGCGCCCCGTCGTCGCCATCGACGGTCCGGCGGGCGCCGGCAAGTCCACGGTCACGCAGCGCGTGGCCGCGGCGCTCGGCTACTTCGTGGTCGACACCGGAGCGCTCTATCGCACCGTCGCGCTCGTGGCGGAGCGAGCCGGCATCGACTTCGAGGACGCCGAGCGCGTCGGAGAGCTCGCCGAAGCGCTCGTGGCGCGCGACGCGGTGAAGCTCGAGGGCGATCCGCGCGGCGGCTCGCGCGTGATCCTCGACGGCGCCGACGTGAGCGGCGCGATTCGCACGCAGAGCTTGAGTCAGGGCGCGAGCAAGGTCTCGGCGCAGCCACGCGTGCGCGCGGCGCTGCTCGAGCTCCAGCGCTCGGCGGGCCGCGCGGGCGGCGTCGTCCTCGAAGGGCGCGACATCGGAACGGTGGTGTTCCCCGACGCGGAAGCCAAGATTTTCCTCACGGCGAGCGTCGACGAGCGCGCCAAGCGCCGCTTCGAGCAGCTCGTCGCGGCGGGAACCCCCGCCGACATCGACAGCGTGCGGCGTGAGGTCGTCGAGCGCGATCAGCGCGACAGCACCCGTCCCATCGCGCCCCTGCGCAAGGCGCCCGACGCGCTCGTGGTCGACAGCTCCGAGCTCTCGATCGACCAAGTCGTCGCGCGCATCGTGGCGCACGTGCGCGGCGTGGCGGCGAAGCTCGGGCCGGCATGAGGCTCGCGCGCCGGAGCGGGCCCGCGCGGCTCGCGGCGTGGCTCCTGGTCGTTGCGTCGAGCGCCGCCGCCGTCGGGTGCGGCTCGGCGCGACCGCCGCCGCCGCAAGCGCCTGCGCTCTCGGTCCCGAACGACGCGGTGCCGCCCGATCTCGATCTCGTGATCCGCGTCGATCTCGCGAAGGTGCGCTCCGCGCTCGGACCGGAAGGGCTCGCCACGCTCCGGCGCGGAGCGGCGAACGCCGCCGGGACGGAGACGGACAGCGACTTCTTCACGCGCGCGCTCGAGCACGCCGACATCGCGTGCCTGGCGCTTCGTCCCGAGCTCGTGCCCGGTGAGGCCGACAACGTGCTCGTCCTCGCCGGACACTTCCGCGACCTCGACGTCGAGCCCTCGCTCCGGCGCGCCGGCTGGGCGTCGCCGCTCGATCTCGGCGGCGCCGTGTGGCGCTACGAACGAGCGGGCAAGGTGAGTCGGAGCGGCGCCGTCCGTGTCTATCAATTCGGCGACGAGGGGCTCGTCTTCGTGTCGCCCGCGGAGGTGGACAGCGTCGAGGCGGTGCTCGAGCACGGGATGGCGCCGAACTCCCTCAAGCCCGAGGCCCGCGGCGTGCTCGCGTTCGCGGCGCGACTGCGCGCGCTGCGCGGCGGTTTCGGCGCGCGCTATCCCGCGGTCGGTCACGTCCTCGCCGACGCGCTCCGCATCGAGGGCAACGTCGATTCGACCGCGAACGGCCTTCTTCTCGAGCTCTCGATCGAGTTCGGGAACAACGAGGTCGCGCGCGAGGCCGAGGACGATCTCGAACGGATTCGAGCGGCGCTCGCGGGCGGCGAGGGTAAGATGGCGACCGTGGCCGCGTCCGCGAAACTCGAAGCCGTCGGAACGTTCGTCGTCGTGCGGGTGCCGCTCGACCGAGGCATCCTGTGACGGACGGCGTCGAGAGCGCGACGGAGTCGCCGGCGCCGGCGCTCGTCCCCGATCGCGGCGGCGCGCTCTCTTTTCCGGTGGTGAGCGCGATTTTCGGGACGCTCCTCGTGCTCGGCGTCGCGCTCGGGCTCGCGATCCACCGGAGCTACGTCGGGTTCGCGCGCGTGGTCGCCTACCACGTGCCGCCCGACGTGACGCTCGCCCTGCGCTGGGACATCGAGAAGGTGGGGCTCTTCGAGCCGACACGCCGGTTCCTCTTGCCGCTCCTCGACGAGGTGCATCCGCCGCCGCCCGCGCCGAGCACGGCGCCCGAGCCGCGCTCGCCGCTCATCGCGCTCTTGCCGAGCACGGGGCCCGTGAAGGCGACGCCGCCCGGCCGGCGCGACAGCTTCGCCGCGGAGAGCGGCTCGATGATCGGCCGCGACCTCCGCGAGGTGCTCGTCCTCTTCGGCCCGGCCGACGGCGACTGGGCGGTCGTGCTCGGCGCGGCGTTCCCGAAGGGCGACATGGTCGCGGCCGTCGCGCGCACGTTCGAAAAGGAGGGCTGGCCGTGGCGCGACCTCGGCAAGGGGCGGCTCGCATCGCCCGGAGGCGCGGCCATCGGCCGGGCGGAGGACGGCGCCTTCGTCATCGCGTCGAGCGTCGCGCGGCTCGACGCCGTGCTCCCCGTCCGCGAGCTTTCCGCAGAAATTCAGCGGACCGGCGCCGGATCGCTCCGGCTGGAAGGCGGGCGCGCCGGGCTTCCGGCCGGCGCAGGTGAGATGCTCGCCGGGCTCGGACACTTCGAGCGCGTCGTCGGCAACGCGAGCTTCGGGAGCCCCTTGCCGATCGAGCTCACCGTGCAGTACGGCGGACCGCCGCCCGCAGACGTAACCACTGGGATCCACCGCACTCTCGAGCGCTTGCTCGGCGACGATCTCGCCCGGCTCGAGCACGTCTACGGCCCCATCAAATTCCGGCCCGAGCCGCTTCCCACGAGTAGCCGGCAGGTGACCGTGAGTCTCTTGGTCGATGACATGGCGCTCGAGCGAGCGGCGAAGCGCGGCGCGGAAGCCGTCGAGAGCACGTTGGCTAACGGGCCGGCGCAAGAATAGCCCACAAACTCAACCAGTTTGCGTTTGACGAGGCGCGTCTCGTGCGCTACGTGACGCCTCCCCGAGCGGTCCCCCGAGGAGAGGACGCCCCGTTCTCGCCCGCGGAACGCCGACTGCTACCCCAAACCAACCCGGAGCACCTCGTTCGATCCATGACCCAAACCCAAATGACCGCCGCGACTTCCAACGACTCCTCGAGCTTTGCAGCGATGTTCGAGGCCGCAGCGAGCGGACCCAGCGCTGCGCTCGGCGGTGAAGGTCAGATCGTCTCCGGCGTGATCATTCAGGTCAATCGCGACTCGGTCGTCGTCGACATCGGGGGCAAGAGCGAAGGTGTGATCTCGAAGAGCGAGTTCGTCGACGCGAACGGTGCGCTCTCGATCAAGGCCGGGGACAAAGTCGACGTCTTCATCGAGAGCCGCGAGAGCGACGACGGTCTCATCTCCTTGTCGAAGGAGAAGGCCGACAAGATGAAGGTGTGGGACGAGATCTCGGCCGCGTGCGAACGCGACGAGATCATCGAGGGCACCATCAGCCAGCGCGTGAAGGGCGGCCTCTCCGTCACGATCCGCGGCGGCGTGAAGGCGTTCTTGCCCGGTTCGCAGGTCGATCTCCGCCCGATCCGGAACCTCGAGAAGCTCATCGGCCAGACCTACGAATTCAAGGTCATCAAGTTCAACAAGAAGCGCGGCAACATCGTGCTGTCGCGCCGCGTCCTGCTCGAGCGCGAGCGCGACGAGATGAAGGCGAAGACGCTCCAGACGCTCGAAGAGGGCATGGTCGTGACGGGCACGATCAAGAACCTCACCGAGTACGGCGCGTTCGTCGATCTCGGCGGCATCGACGGCTTGCTCCACATCACGGACATGTCCTGGGGCCGCGTCGCGCACCCGGGTGAGGTGTTCAAGGTCGGGGACGAAGTCACCGTCAAGGTGCTGAAGTACAACCCCGAGACCGAGCGCGTGAGCCTCGGCCTGAAGCAGACCCAGGAAGATCCCTGGAACCACGTGGACGAGGCGTACCCGCTCGGCAAGCGCGTGCGCGGCACGGTGATGAGCCTCACCGAGTACGGCGCGTTCGTCGAGCTCGAGCCGGGCGTCGAGGGCTTGATTCACGTCAGCGAGATGAGCTGGACGAAGAAGATCAAGCACCCGTCGAAGATGCTCGAGATCGGCGCCGAGATCGAATGCCAGGTGCTCGAAGTCGACGCGCGCTCGAAGCGCATCAGCCTCGGCCTGAAGCAGCTCGAGCCCGATCCGTGGACGCTCTTCACCGAGAAGTACAAGCCGGGCGACAAGATCAGCGGCAAGGTGCGCTCGATCACCGATTACGGCGTGTTCGTCGGCATCGAAGAGGGCGTGGACGGCATGGTCCACAAGACGGACCTCTCCTGGACGGCCAAGGTCAATAACCCCGCGGACCTCTACAACAAGGGCGACGACGTCGAAGCCATCATCCTCTCGATCAACCATGACGAGAAGAAGGTGAGCCTCGGCGTGAAGCAGCTCTGGGACGACCCGTGGGCGGGCGCGATGGACGCCTACAAGCCGGGCACCGTCGTGGAAGAGGCGACCGTGCTGAGCCAGGCCGACTTCGGCATCTTCGTTCGCATCGCCGACGGCATCGAAGGCCTCGTGCCGAGCGGCGAGATCCCGGCGAACGCCCACATCGCCGTCGGCGACAAGGTGCGCGCCGAAATCTCGAACGTCGATTCGGTCGATCGCCGCATCACGCTCACGATGCGCAACCCGGGCGAGAGCCCGGAGGCCGATCAGGTGCAGGCGCTCAAGCGCGAGCAATCGGGCAAGGGCGCGACGCTCGGCGACGTGCTCAAAGAGAAGCTCGAGAGCATGAAGAAGAGCCCGTCGATGCCGCCGCCGCCGCCGAAGGCTGCGGAAGCGGACGACGAGGAGTAACCGCGCGCGTGATCGCTCCGGGCGAGGTCGTTCCGTGACGACGCCCGTCAGCGGGCGCGAGTACGTCCTCCGCACGGGCGGCGGCTGGACTCGCGGGCGCGTGATCTTCCTCGCCGTGAGCGGGACGCTCGTCCTCGCGCTGCTCGTCTGGGCGCGCGAGGTCCTGCTCCCGTTCTTGCTCGCGCTCATCATCGCGTACGTGCTCACGCCGTTCGTGGCGCTGCTCGAGCGGGCGCGTGTGCCGCGCGCGGCGGCGATTCTCGTCGTCTACGCCGTCACGCTGACCGGCATCTACTCGAGCCTCGCGCTCATCGCGCCGCGCATCCAAGAGGAAGCGCAGAAGCTCGTGGGCGACGCGCCGCGGCTCGCGTCCGAGCTCTCCACCGAGTGGGCGCCGAAGGTCGAGGGCTGGGTGCAGGGCGTGCTCGATCGCGCCCACATCGCGCCGGCTCCGGCGCCCGCCGACTCGGGCGCGCCCGCCATCGAAATCGCGCGCCAGCCCGACGGTTCCTTGCGCGTCGACATCGGCGCCGGCATCGACGTGATCCAGCACGGCCCCGGCCACTGGCGCATCGGCGCGGCCGGCGCGCGCACGAACGACCAGTTCAGCGTGGCTCAGCTCGCCGGCAAGGGCGTCGCGGAAGCGCTCGGCTACGTGAAGGCGAACGCGCTCGAGCTCATCCAGCTCGGCCACGCCATCGTCCGCAAAATCGCGCGCGGCATCTTCCTCTTGTTCATGACGCTGATGGTCGCCGGCTACGTGATGCACACGCGCGAAGCGATCATCGCCTTCTTCCGCTCGCTCGCGCCGCCGAACGCGCGCATCGGCTTCGATCACCTGCTCTCGCGCATCGATCGCGGACTCTCGGGCGTCGTGCGCGGGCAGCTCCTGATTTGCGTGGTGAACGGCATCGTGAGCGCCATCGGTTTCGGGCTCTTCGGGCTCAAGTACTGGCCCATCCTCGCGATCGTCGCGGGCGTGATGAGCATCGTGCCGATCTTCGGCTCGATCACGAGCAGCGTGCCGGTGGTTCTCATCGGTCTCACGCAGGGA
Organism: Polyangiaceae bacterium; assembly: GCA_035499895.1. GTDB lineage: Bacteria > Myxococcota_A > Polyangia > Polyangiales > Polyangiaceae > PMG-095. Next base: position 54,275 of record DATJXW010000170.1, read on the forward strand.
TTTTGGGTCGCGCTCTGGGTCTTGCTCTGGATCATCGGCGTGCACCAGATCGAGGCGAACCTACTGAACCCGAAGATCATCGGCGTCGCCGCGAAGATCCACCCGGTGCTCGTGGTGATGGCGCTCATCATCGGCGAGCATTTTTTCGGGATCTGGGGCGCGCTCTTGGGCGTGCCGGCCCTTTCCGTGGCACAGAGTGTGTTCAACCACTTCCGCTTCGAATCGATGCCGGACCTGCCTCCGGACAGCTTGGTTCCCGCGCGCGTCGCGCCGCGGGCCTGATTCACCCCGAGACGAGACCCATGGCGAAAGAAGCCCGCAAGCTCCAGCGCGCTCAAGCGCGCGCGAACGACTCCGGCGCACCCTCCGACAAGCCGGGGCTGCCCAAGCCCGGGCAGATGCCGGACCCGGGCGGACAGATCAAGACGCTCGTCGGGCGTCTGGCCATCCCGGTGTTCGGCGGCTGGGTGCTGTGCGGCTCGATCGCGATGTTCGTCTACTCGCCGGTCGCCAAATGGGTCCTGCTCGGCATCCCGACGGTCATCACGCTGCTCGCGGCCGGCCTGCTCGTCTTCGCGCTCAATCAGGCGAAGAAGGCGCGCGGCGTCGCGAGCATTCTCGGCAAGGTCGAGACCGACGAGGACCGCAAGGCGGCCATCGCGGAGCTCGAAGTCGCCTCGAAGAAGAACGACACGGCCGCGATTTTCGCCAAGGCGCAGCTCGAGCTCCAATCGGATCCGAAGCAGGCGCTCGCGACGCTCGAGCGCATCGATCTCGTGAAGGTGATGGCGCCGATCGCCGACGAAGCGCGCGGCCAGCGCGCGTTGATTCACCTGATGCTCGGCGACGTGAGCGAGGCCCGGACGCTCGTGAGCAACATCGACCTGAAGCGCGCCCAGGAGCCGCGCACGCGCGCGATGCTCGCGTCCGTCTCGGCCGAGGCGTGGGCGCGCGGCGGCGACGCGAAGAAGGCGCTCGAGACGCTCGGGCTCTTCGATCCGGAAGACGACGTCTACGAGCAGCTTCGCCCGCAGCTCTTTCGCGCTTACGCCTACGCTTACGCGTACACGAACGATCTGAACGGCATGAAGCGCATGCTGAAGAAGCTCGTCGCCATCGACGCGCGCCTGCTCGGCGGTTTCATGACCAAGCGCACCCACCCGCTGCTCCAGAAAGAAGCGAAGAAGCTCCTCGAACAGAGCGGGCAGGTGCCGCGCAAGATGATGGTGCAGCGGCGCTGATCAGAGTCCCGTCACGCGCGCGGTGCCGAGCGGCTTGAGCGCGATTTCGGGCAAGAGCTCCGCGTACGAAACGACCCGGAGCTCCGGCAAGTCCACCTCGACGAGCTTGCGCACGAACCGGCGGATGTCGGGCTGGGTGAGGAGCGGCGGGAGATCGGGGGCGAGCGGCTCGAGCGTGCGGCGAATGGCGCTCACGATGTCGCGGCCCGCGGCGGGCGCGAGCGTGAGGAAGCTCCCGGCGGCCGTGCGCGAAACGGCGCCGCGGATGGTCTCTTCGAGCGTGGAGTCGAGGAGCAGGACGCGGAGCTCGCCGCGACCGCGCGTGAGCGCGTGGGTGATGCTGCGGCGCTGCTGCGAGCGCACGAATTCAGCGAGATTCAAAGGATCGCGCTCGGCGTGGGCGACGAGCGCGAGCGCTTCGAGGATGCCCTTCAAATCGCGGATGCTCTGGCGCTCGTCGACCAGACGGCGGAGCACGTCGGAAAGCTGCGTGAGGCTCACCGGCTTGGGCACGACCTGGCGCACCGTGGCCGGCGCGATCTGATCGAGCGCGTCGAGGAGCGACTGCGTTTCGGCGAGGCCGACGAAGTCGGCGGCGCGCTGCCGGAGCACCGGCAGCATGCTCGCGACGACGAGCTCGGCGACGCCCGCGTCCGCGAGCTCGGCCGGCAGTTCGAGCACGCGCGCCGGGAGCTCGCCGAGCGAGAGCACGACGTGGCGCGCCGGCAGCTCGCGCAGGAGCGCGACACGAGCGGGCGGGAGCGGCACGCCGAGCTCGCGAAACAGGAGCTCGCGGAGCGCGGCAGCCGCCGAGCGCAAGCCGGGGCGTTCGAGCGCACCGCCGCGGAGGGCGTCGTCGAAGAGCGGCGCGAGATCGGGGCTCGCGTCGAGCGACCAGGGCACGATGACGGGCACGAACCGCGTCCCCGCGGCGTCGCCGGGCGGCCGCTGGACCGGCTCCGTCGCCGGCAGGTCGGCGAGCCTGCGGAGGGCGCTGCCTCGCGCGCGGGACGCGGCGAACAAGAGCGCGGCGATGACGAAAAAGGGCAGCGCGGGCAGGCCGGGGACGACGCCGAGCAGCGCCGCGAACAGGCTCCCGACGCGGAGCGCGGCGGGTTGGCCGAAGAGTTGGCGCGCGAGCTCGGAGCCGAGCGAGCTGTCGCTTTCTTCGCTCGCGACGCGCGTGACGAGCACGCCGGCCGCCGTGGCGATGACGAGCGACGGGATCTGCGAGACGAGGCCGTCGCCGATCGTGAGCAAGCCGTAGCGGCGGAGCGCGGCCACCGGCTCCATGTCGCGCTGGAGCACGCCGACGGCGAGTCCCGCGCCGAGGTTCACGAGCGTGATGAGGAACGACGCGATCACGTCGCCCTTCACGAACTTCATGGCGCCGTCCATCGCGCCGTAAAATTGGCTCTCCCGCGCGAGGGCGTGGCGGCGAGCGCGCGCCTTTTCGCCGTCGATCGCGCCGGAGCGGAGCTCGGCGTCGATGGCCATCTGCTTGCCGGGCATCGCGTCGAGCGTGAACCGCGCGCCGACCTCGGCGACGCGCTCGCTGCCTTTCGCGATGACGACGAACTGGATGATGCTGAGGATAGCGAAGACGACGGCGCCGACCACGTAGTTGCCGCGCACCACGAAGTTGCCGAACGCGCGGATGACTTCGCCCGCGTCCGCCTGCAACAGGATGAGGCGCGTCGCCGACACGTTCAGCGCGAGACGGACGAGCGTCGTGATGAGGAGCACGGTCGGGAAAGCCGCGATCTTGAGCGGATCGCTCGCGTAGAGCGCGACGAGCAAGACCACCACCGAGAACGACAGGTTCGAGGCGATGAGCACGTCGAGCAGGTGGGTCGGCAGCGGCACGACCATGAGCCCGACGACGCTCACGACGAGCGCCGCGAGCGCCGCGTCGGCCACGCCGAGCCCGCGCCGCGGTCGCGCCAAACGAAGCGCGGCCGCGGCCTCCGCCGGCGCGGTGGCTTGAGCTGTCCCTGGCTCTGCCAAAGCGTGGCGAGCCTACACCGGCGCGTGCGGCGGGCCTACGCGCTTCAGCTCGGCGCGGTGAAGAGCGCGAGCACGCCCGTATAAAAGTGGACCGCTGCGCGCCCCTCGAACGGCGCGATTTCGAACGCCGAGTGCAGCCCGACGAGCGGGATTTCCGGGAAGCGACTGCGGAGGATCCGCAAATCCACGTCCGGAGTCTCGTAGAGCTCGGTGCCGCGGCCGGCGCAGCTCACGTAGACGCCGAAAAGCGGCGCCGCCCCGGCGGTTTCACGGGCGAGCTCGCGGGCGCAGAGCTCCAGATCGGCACGCGCCGCCGCGGCGTCGCGCACCGCGAAAGCGACGCGCCAGCCCGGCCTCAAATCACCCGAAAGCACGATCGCGCCGCGCGCCGGATCGACGCCCTGGATGCCGCGGACGAGGAGGTTCGAGCGTGGACTCTCCTCGGACGAGCCCTCGGGCGCGAGCACGCACAGAATCAGGGGTTGCCCTTCGAGCCCGGCCGCGACCGACTGGAGCACTTCGAGCGCCCGCTCGCCGCCGATTTCCGAGAGGAGCGGCCCGCGCGCGCTCGTGATGGGGCGGAGCGGCATCAGCAGCCGGCAGCCGGGCGACGAGCGCACCCGGGCGGGGGTGAGCCCGCGCGTGAGGAGCGCGCCCAAGATCCCGAGACCGACCCGGCCCTCCCGATCGACGGCCGCAACGGGAGCCGCGCCGGGCGTCCCGGCGCCGACGATGTTGGCCGTGCGCGCGGCGAAGAGCGGCTCGATCGAATCGACGCCGAACCCCTCCGCTCGAGCGAAAACGAGCGCCGTCGCCCCCTGGCCGCGGCCGAGCGCGGCGAGTCTGAGCGCGAGCGCCGAGGCGGCCTCGTCGTGGTTCGAGCCGGCCGTCACGAGCGCTTCGGGCCGCCCGCCGCGGAAGACGAGGGCCGTCGCCGCCGGTTCCCCTTCGACTTCGCCGCGCTCGGAGATGACCCCGGCCCCCGCCGCGACGAGGACGGGGAAGCCGAGCTCCGCCCCGGCGCAGACCCCGGCCACCTCCTCGACCCGCTCGCCGAGCGCACCCCCCAAGAAAATCAGGCCGGCCGACGCTCCGACGAAGCTGCGAAAGCCATCGACGAGCCCGGCCGCGACACGCACGGCGTTCGGCCCCCGCTGGAGGAACGTGACTGCAGGCGCGGCCACGTCCGAGCCTATGGGCACTCGCGCGCCGCCCGCAAGGGTCTCGCGACGTGTAAGGCGCGGTCCTACGTAGCGAAGGCGCTCCCAAAAGGTCTACTCTCCGGATAAAGGGCGGCTCTTGGCAGTGGATTCAGGTTCGTTGGTGATGCGGTCGTACGGCGCGACCGACGTCGGCAGGCGGCGTGAGGCGAACGAGGACGCGTTCCTCCACGACGACGAGGTCGGCTTGTGGGTGGTTGCGGACGGGATGGGCGGCCACGCCGCGGGCGAGGTCGCGAGTCGCGAGGCCATCGACACCATCAACGGCATGGTGCGCCGGGGCAAAGGCGTGCTCGGCGACCCGCTGCCCTTCACGGAAGAAAAAGGCCGCGCGGCGTCGCGCATGCTCGAGGGCGGCGTGCAGGCCGCCACGTACCTGCTTTACGCAATGGCCGAGCTCGACCGCGGCATGGCGGGGATGGGCACGACCATCAGCGCGATGATGCGCTTCGGCAACCACCTCGTGGTCGGCCAGGTGGGCGACAGTCGCATCTACCGCGTGCGGGCGCAGGAAGCGGAGCAGCTCACCGAAGACCACACGCTCATCGCCTGGCAACTCAAGCAGGGCCTCATCACGCCGGAGCAGGCCAAGGTGAGCCGCCAGCGAAATGTCATCACCCGCGCGGTAGGTAGCCGCGAATACGTGCAGGTCGACACGAGCGTTTGGGAAGCGGCGGTCGGGGACGCGTACCTGCTCTGCAGCGACGGGCTGCACGGTTACCTGAAGCACGAGGAAATCCCCGCTATCCTCGCGGAAGGTGGGGCTTTGGCGGTCAATCGCCTGATCGATCTGGCGAACGGCCGCGGGGGCAAAGACAACATCACCGCCATCGTCGTCGAAGTCTGCTGAGCGCTCCCGATTCTTGGCCCGGCGGGCCGGGGTTCGCTACCGAACGCTGAGGGCCGAAGAACCGCCCTGGAGGCCAGACAATGACGAGCTCGAGACGTGTCGGTGTGGTGATGGGAGGGACTTCGGCGGAGCGTGAGATTTCGCTGCGCTCGGGACTCGCCGTCGCCGAGTCGCTCGAGCGGCTCGGGCACGAGGTCGTTCCGGTGATTCTCGGCGACGACACGGACGCGTTCCTCGCGATCGCGTCGGCGGACCTCGACGCCGCCTTCCTCGCGCTCCACGGCCGGCTCGGCGAGGACGGCTGCATTCAGGGGCTGCTCGAGCTCCTCGGCGTCCCGTACACGGGCTCGAACGTCCTCGCGAGCGCGCTCGCCATGGACAAGCTCAAGGCGAAGGAGATGTTTCGCCTGCACAACGTGCCGACCCCGCAGTACTACGCGCTCGACGCCTCCCAGCTCGACGATCTCGACGAGATCCACGGTTCTTTCGGCTACCCGGTGATCGTCAAGCCGCGCCGCGAGGGTTCGAGTCTCGGTGTCGCGCGGGCGAACGGGCCGAGCGAGCTCCGCGACGCGGTCCTCGAAGCGCTCGTTTACGACGCGTCGCTCTTGGTCGAGCGGTTCGTGACGGGCAAGGAGATCGCGGTCGGGATCCTCGACGGACGCGTGCTCGGCGCGATCGAGATCGCTCCCGCCGGCGGCGTTTACGACTACCAGGCGAAGTACACCCCGGGCATCACCGAGTACTTCATGCCCGCGCGGCTCGCGCCCACGCGCTACCGCGGCGTCTTGAACCTCGCCGAGCGCGCCGCGCAGGCGCTCGACACGCACGGTGCGGTCCGTGTCGATCTGCTCGTCACCGAGAGCCAGAACGAATACGTGCTCGAGGTGAACACGCTGCCCGGCATGACCGAAACGAGCCTCCTCCCGAAGATCGCGGCGGCGGCCGGCTTCGATTTCGACGCGCTCTGCGCCGCCATCCTCGAGCGGGCCCAGCTGCACACGGGCGTCCCGCGCCACGCGCGCGAGGCGCAGGCGTCGTTCATCGAGCTCTCGCCGTCCGCTGCGCAAGAGGCCGACGTGGCCGAGGAACCGGCCGTCGTGAGCGTCCCCGCGAAACGCCAGAAGCGCGCCCGCAGCGCCTGAGCACCGCCCGGGCCAGGCTCACGGCGTGAGCAACGCGTCGATCGCCGTCGGATCGCGGAAACGCCGGAGCTCGCGCACGAGCGCCTCGCGCGTCGCCCACGGCAGCACGTTGCCGCGCGGCGTCGCGTATTCGAGGTAAAGGCTCTGATCGGTCGAGACGAGAGCCGAGCGCTCGAGCCCCGCGAGACTCGCACTTTCGTCGAGGAAGGCGTCGAGTCCCGCGTCGAAGGCGAGAATATCGCCGCGCAGATCCGGCAAGCGGCGCCGGTCCGGCAGCACCCGGCCGATCTCGGGGCGTGCCTCGAGAGCTCGCAGCCGCTCGAGTGAGGCTTCGAGTGGCGAGTCGGACGCGACGAGGATGCCCTGGCCGCCGCCGTAAAAGAGCGCCACGTGCTTGAACTCGCTCCGCAGCGTGCCGACGACGGTCGCGAAGTCACGCCGGTAAACGTGGTGGAGCTGCACCCATTGCTGGAAGACGCCGCCCGGAGCGAGGCGCTCGCGGATGAGCGCGTAGAACTCGCGGCTGTAGAGGTTCGACGCGCCCGCGAACCAAATACTCGAAAGCTCCATCCCGACGAGATCGTAGCGGCCGTCGTCGACCAGCGCGTAATTGCGACCGTCGGCGTGATGGATCGTGACTCGCGGGTCGTCGATGGCGCCCAGATTGCCCGCCTGGAAATACGCGCGCGCGGCCTCCACGATCGACGGCGAGATTTCGACCACGTCGATCTTTTTCCACGGGTACGCCGCGAGCGTGCCGAGCGTCGTGCCGGTGCCGAGCCCGATCACGAGCGCGCGGTCGAAGTTCGAGACGAAGAGGGAAGGGTAGTGCGCGAAGAAGCGCTGGGCGCTCATTTCCCAGCCGGTGTTGCCCTGGAATTTACCGTTCGTGAGCAGCGTGAGCACGCCCTTCGCTCGCGTGACGGTGGTCACGCCGCCATGCACGTCTTCGCGCAAAAACGGGATCGCTTCCGGCTCGATCCAGCCCTCGAAGTAAACGTTCGAACCGCCCGTCAGTCGCGCGAGATTCCAGCGCGGAGCAAGCGGCGTGGCCACGCTGACGGCCGCGGCGAAAACGACGAGGGCTCGACGGGCGCGCGGCGCGAGCAGGAGCGTCGCTGCGGCGCCGGACACCGCGAAGAGCACCACCACCACCTCGAGCGACCGCTGCGAGCCGAGCCACGGCAAGAGGCCGTAACCGGTCCCGAGCGCGCCCACGACGGCACCGACGGTGTTGACGGCCGTGAGACGTCCGACCCAGCGGCTCGGTACGCGCGCGCGGGCGACCCGCTGCAAGAGGAGCGGGAAGGTGAGTCCCATCACGGTCGTCGGCACGCACAAGATCGAGAAGGCCGCGAGCGCGCGCACGGCTTCGCGACCGCCGAACGTCGTGACCGAGTGACCGACGGCGGCGAACAAGCGCGGGACTTGGTCCCAGAGCGGCAACGTGACCGCGAGGGCGAGCGCCGTGCCCGCGAGACCGAGCGCGAGGGCCGCGTCACCGCGCCACGCCCCGAAGGCCGCCGCCATGGCCGCGCCGGCGAACAAGCAGCAGAGAAACACCGCGAGAATCACCCCGAAGGCATACGCACTGTTGCCGATGAGCAGCGCGAGCAGGTGCGTGAAAATGACCTCGGCGGCGAACGCGAGGCAACCCGACGCGAACGCGACGCCGACGAGCACGCGTGTTTCTCGTGCGCTCGGTTCGCGCTCGTCCGGCGCGCCGGCACGCGCCGCGCCGCCTTCGCGCACGTCGAGCGGCGCCGGAGCCACGTTGCGTCCGAGCCAGAGCGCGGCGCCTCCGACCAGGGCGCTCAACGCGGCCGCGGCCCACACCGTCCCGTGCAAGCCGAGCACCGGCAACACGACGTACGCGGCGAGCACGGCGCCGCCCGCTCCACCCGAGGTATTCGCTGCGTAAAGCGCTCCGAGCTGCCGCTCGCGGCTCCGCCCGCCGATTCCGTCACGGAGCGCGCGCGTCAGAATCGGCAGCGTCGCGCCCATCGCCGTCGTCGGCACGATCACGATCACGAGCGCCACCAGCCAGCGCAGCGCGGACAACACCACGAGCGAATCCGGCGCCCGCCGCGCGAGCCCCGCGTACACCGACGCGAGGAGCTCGAACTCGCGCGGCGCCACCGCGACCGCCGCCGCCACCACGAGCTCGAGCGCTCCGTACACCGTGACCGGCCGCGCCACCCGCGCCGAGAGCCTCCCGCCCGCGAACGCCCCGAGCGCGAGCCCCGCCATGAACGCGGCGAGCACCGCGCTCACCGCGTAAGCCGTCGCTCCCACCACGTAGGAGAGGTACTTCGAAAAGCAAACCTGATCGACGAGCCCCGCCGCCCCCGACGCCACGAACAGCCCCACCGTTGCCGCAAACGGCATCGCCGCCTCCGGCCGCGCCGAATCGAGCCTCGTTGCCGCCTCATCGCCCCCCGGTTCGGACGCCGAGCCAATCGTCATCGCGCGGTCACGATACCGGATTGTCAGAGCCCCCGCCTCGGACTATCTTCCGCGCCCCTCGCCCGGTCCCCATCGTCTAGCCGGCCCAGGACACGGCCCTTTCAAGGCTGTAACACGGGTTCGAATCCCGTTGGGGACGCCCTGAATCGCGAGCTCCTTCGCCAGGTTGCGAAGGAGCCGCGGGAGCCTGGACGTTATTCGTGGCCCCGATCGCGCTAAGTTGGGGAGGCTCTTCTCACTTCGCAGTGGGTGCGAGGAGTTTTGTGTTCAGGCGCAGGCGTTTAGGAGCCGCAGTCGATAATTTCGGAAGCTCTTATACCCGTAAGCTCGCCGAATCACGAGCTTAGCCTTGCCGTTGAAGCCCTCGGTGCGGGCGTTAGTGAGACGGCAGAGGAAGTAGGCGAGCACCTCGCGGCGCCAGCGGTAGAGGGTCGTTCGGAGCGTCTCGAGCTCGGGCAACGCGGAGCCTGACATCTGGTTGAGCAACGCGACGAGTGCCCGTTTGGCGCGGCCGTGACCGAGCGTTCGGTAGAGCCGAAAGATGGCCGCTTTGATGGTCCAGAGCTCGCGTAGCGCGGGCTTGTCTGCCAGCCACGTCTGCACCTCCCACCGTTTCGTCGAGCTCAGCTTCAACGGATTAGCGCGGAGCAGCCGGTAGAAGGGCAACGCGTCACGCCCGAGCCCGAGCTCCTTGATGCGACGATGGATCGCCGGCGTGATGAGCCGGAGCACGTGAAACTTGTCGGCGACGAGCTGCGCGTTCGGGAAGAAGCGTCGAGCGAAACTCCGATAGCCGTCCGACAGGTCGAGCGCGACGAAGCGGACATTCTCGCGGCCTGGGATGTGAAACAGCGCGGCTTCGAGCGTCGCGCCGTCCTTGCCCTCCACGACCTCCATCAAGCGCTTGTTCTTGTGATCGACAATCATCGTGACGAAGCGTCGCTGATTGAGCCTGAAATCGTGCTTGAACAGGTGCTCGTCGATACCGACCTTTTCGGGCCACGCGTAGAGCCGCTTGCGACGTTCGAGCTCGAGTTGCTCGTAAAGCACACGATGAAGCAATCCCGACGAGCAGCGGTACGTGCGGCGCACGGCTTTCAAATCGCTGAAATGCTCGCATGCCCAGAGTGCCAATCGCCAGCATCATGGAGCCGGTTCCGGCGGTGATCGCCACCGTCATGGAGCCACCCGATCGCCAGGGTCATGGAGCCACCCCGCGGGTGGGCGTGAGGCGGATCGCCAGCCTCATGGAGCCACCCGATCGCCAG
>DATJXW010000171.1:0-5184 GCA_035499895.1 Polyangiaceae bacterium
GCCGAACGCTCCGCGTCGCCGGGCTCGTGCAGACTCACCTCACGACCGCGCTCGCGCGCGAGCTCGGCGATCCCGAGCTCAGCACGCTGGTCGTGACGCACGTCGACGTTTCGAAGGACTTGTCGATCGCGACGGCGCGCGTGCGGCGGCTCAGCATCGAGGACGGGCCCGAGGCGCGCAAAGCCGTGATCGCTCGCCTGAAGCGCGCGGTGCCGCGGCTGCGCCGCGCGCTCGGTCCCGCGCTGAAGCTCCGCCGCGTGCCCGACTTGCGCTTCATCTACGACACCGGCCAAGACGCGCACGACCGCGTGGACGCGCTCCTCGCCGAAATCGAGCGCGAGCGCGACTCGGGCAAGTCCTAGCCGCCGGGGCGAGCCGCCCGCGCCATCCCGACGCGAGCGGCGCGGGCACTCAGTCCTTCTTCACCATCAGCTGCACGCGGCGGTTCTTCGCGCGGTTCACTTCGGTGCTGTTCGGCAGGAGCGGCTTCGTGTCGCCGTAGCCCTTCGCCTGCAAGCGCAGCGGATCGACGCCGAGCTTCACGAGCGCATCCACCACCGCCTGCGCGCGGCTCTCGCTGAGCTTCAGGTTGTAGGGGGCGCTGCCCTGGTTGTCGGTGTGGCCCTGGACCTCGATGCCCTTGATCTCGGGGTGCGTGTTCAGAACGTCCGCGATCTCTTCCAGGATGGCGCTCGAATCCGGCAGAATTTCCGCCGAATCGTGCTGGAAGTGCACCTGCTGGCGGAGCTTCAGCTCGCGGCTCGTCACGAGCACGTTCGGCACCGCGGGCCGCTTGTTGAGCAGCATGTGCGCCGGGATGTCCTCGAGCGGCTTGATCGTGAACTCTTGCGTCGCGGTGAAGTAGCCGGGGGCATCGACGATGATCGTCACGCGGCCGGGCGGCACGTTCTGGAAGCGGAAGGAGCCGGTGGCGTCGGCGGTGAGATCGAGCTCGCGGCTGCGCGTGTCGCGGATCTTCACGTGCGCGCCGCCGATCGACTGCTGCGACGCGGCGTCGACGACCTGGCCGACCACGTTGCCGAGCTGCGGCAGCGCTTCGAGCTCGCAGCGCACCGACACGGCGCCGTCGGCCGCGACGGCGGGCGCGGCTTGCGAGCCTTCGGCCGGCGGCATCGCCGGATTCGGCGCCGTCGCCGCCTGCATTTCTTGCTCGGTCGGGACCGTGACCGCGCACTGCCCGTCGTGGTAGCCGTGCGCGCTGATCGCGAGCGTGTACGTGCCGGGCTCGAGCGAGAAGCTCTTGAAGGTGCCGTCGTCGGCGCTCAGCATGCCGGGGAGCGAGCGGCCGTCGAAGCGGAGGGTCGCCCCGCCGACGCCGTTGCCGGCCTTGTCGACGACCGTGCCCGAGAGGTACGGGTTCACCTTCGCGACCGCGGGTCCGGCGCTCGGCTTCTCGACCTCTTTGATGATCGGAGCCGGCGGCTCCGTATCGACCGCCCACGCGACGCCGAACCAGAGATCGTAAGGCGGCTCCGGCGCGACCTCGTCGATGAATTTGCTCGTCGCGCCCGTGCCGATGTCGACCGCGAGCAAGCCCGAGAGCCCGCGCTCCGGCCAGGGGAACACGCGCGCGCCGAGCGACAGGCGCGACGGCGTCGTCGCCCAGCCCTGCGCTTTCGCGAGGCAGAGCTCGCCGTGCGCGGCCGCTTCGTTCTCGTCGCACACGTACTTCTGCCGATTGACCGGGATGTCCCACGTCCACTCGACGAACGGACGCACGAACTCGTGGATGAACTCGCCGCCCAAGCCGAGCTGGAAGCTGTCGACGCGGTTGATGTCGAGGCCGAAACGCTCGGTGCGCTGGATGTTTTCACCGCGGCCGGCGGGCGGCGGCGTCGTCTCGACCGCCTTCACGAGCGCGGCGGAGTTGTCGAAGAGCCAGCCGACGTTCGCGTGGAAACGCAGCGGGATCACGTCGTCCGGATTCGAGCGGTTGTCGAGCGCGACCGTGCCGAGCGCCTTCAAATCGAAGCTCGTCCCGCTGCCGGCGAAGCCGACGCTGCCGGCGCCGTTCTCGAGGAGCAGCTGGGCGAGGCCGCCGAACTGAAAGATTTGGTCGGGCTCGACCGGCATGAACGCCTTGATGGCGAGCGTCGAGTCGCCGAGCACCTGGAGGAGCTTCGGACGGCTGCGGCTGTCCGACGTGGCCATGTTGCGCATCGAGAACGCGGCTTCGAGGAACGGGAAGAGCGTCGCCGAAACGCCGAGGCGCATGCCGACGCGATCGACGCTGTCCTCGTTCGACGCGCTCGTCGCGTTGTCGACCACGGTCGGACACGGAGTGGAGCTATTGCAGAGGAAGCCGGACGTACTGAAGTAGCTCCCCGCGATCGACATGCGGAAGGTGCCGGGGGCGCCCGAACTCGCCTGAATCACGCGCCAAAGGCCGGTGGAGGCGTCGAGTGAGTTCGACTCGTGGAGCGACGCCATGCGGCGATTGCGCTCCGCGTTCGGATCGGCCGCGCCTTTGGCTTTGTCGTCTTCGTCTGGCGCGCCTGCTTCGCTGCTCGCCGGCGCCGCGGCGGGTGCCGCGCTCGCGCTGCCTTCGGCGTTCGCGCCGGCGCCGACGTCGATGTTCCCTTCCGCGCTCGCGCCGGCGTCGGCGGGAGCCGCGGGGGCTGCGGCCGTGTCCGCGGGCGGGGGAGGGGGCGGTGGCGGCGGCGGCGTTTCTTGAGCCCACGCGAGGGACGACGATGCGAGCGACACCAAGAGGCAAACTGACGCGAGCCCGGAGCGGTTCATTGATTCCTCAGTGGGGGTCGACGTGCCGAAACAGCTCCCGACACCCCGGGGAGAATGCGTAGTCCCGAAGGCCACCAATGCATGGGACGGCCACACTCTTGCAGGCCGACCCGCCGCCCGCAAGAGGAACGCACCGCGCGAAACCCCGCGCGTTCCGGACGGACCACGGGCCGGCGCGCTTCGGTAAGCCCCTTGGTATGCTGCCGAGGGTCGCCGTGTCCGAGGCTCTGATCCGTGTCGAGGCCCTGCACAAGGAATTCAGGCTGGGCCTGTTGCGCCGGCGCGTGGTGGCGGTGCGGGGGGTCTCATTCGAGGTCGAGCGGGGCGACATCTTCGGGTTCTTGGGGCCGAACGGCGCGGGCAAAACCACCACGATCAAAATGCTCACCGGACTCATCGCGCCGACGGGCGGGAGCGCGACGATCTTCGGCGCGCGCGTGCCGAGTCCGGAAAGCATGCGGCGCGTCGGCTTCTTGCCGGAGAACCCGTACGTGTACCCGTATCTCACGCCGACGGAGTTCGTGGAGCTCTGCGCGCGACTTTCGGGCATGTCGGCGCGCGCGGCGCGCGATCGGACGCGCGCGGTGCTCGAGCAGGTGGGCGTGCTTTACGCGGCGGATCGCCCCGTGCGCCGGCTTTCGAAGGGCATGCTGCAGCGCACCGGGCTCGCCGCCGCGCTCGTCGCCGATCCGGAGCTCCTCATCCTCGACGAGCCCATGAGCGGCCTCGATCCGGTGGGGCGCAAGGAGGTGCGGGATCTCATCGTCGACGAGCGGCGCCGCGGTCGCACCATCTTCTTTTCCACGCACATCCTGAACGACGTCGAGACGCTGTGCGATCGCGTGACGATTTTACGGCGCGGCGAGGTCGTGGTGAGTGGGCGGCTCGAAGAGCTCTTGAATCGCAACGTGCGCGGGACCGACGTGGTGCTCGCGGGCGCGACGGAGGAGCTCGCCGGGGCGTTCGCGGCCGCGGGCCAAGCGACGCGCCGAGCGGCGGAGCGGCTCGTCGTGAGCGCGGAGGGCGAAGAGGCCGTGCGCGCCGTGCTCGCACGAGCGCTCGCCGCGGGCGCGGCGGTCGTCGAGGTCACCCCGCACACCGAGACGCTCGAGGAGCTCTTCGTGCGCGAGGCGTTCTCACCCGCGACGCTTGACCACGCGTAACACGAGGTCGAGATCGGCGCGGCCGAGCTCGCGCGTGACGACGAGCACGGCGAGGTACGCGCCCGCGACGAGCACGGCTTCGGGCACCACGAGGAGCGGCCGCTCTTGCGGCAAGCAGCGGGCGAGCGCGAGCGCGGCGCCGAGCGCGAAACCCACGCGCGCGACGACGCGCAGCGGGACGAGCGAGCCCACCGTGCGCCGGACGAGGATGCCGGCGAGGAGCGTCGCGAGCGCGATGCCCGCGGCCGTCGCGCAGGCCGTCCGCACGAGGAGCGTCTCCGACAGCGCGCCGCCGCGCACCCACCCGAAGCACGCCCCGACGACGAGCAAGCACGCCGCGAAGGTGATGGCGAGACTCGCGCGCTCGCGGCCCATGCCGTTCAGCACGGCGGTGAGCAACCCGAAAATGGCGAACGCGCCGAAACCGAGCGCGAGCACGGTGAGCGCGTGCGCGCCGTACGCCGCCGCTTGCGCGCCGAAGCCGAGCCGCAGGAGCCCCGCGGGCAACCCCGCCGTCACGCTCACCATCGCGCCGGTGACCACGAGCGCGATGCGCAGGCCGTTCTCGACGTAACGCGCGGCCTGGCTGCGATCGGCGTCGCGGCGCGTGCCGGCGAGCATCGGGAAGAGCACGAACGTCACGGCCATCAAGAGCTGATACGGCAAGAACGAGAAGAGCTGCGTCGTGCGGTAAGCGCCGACGTACGGATCGGCGGCCGTGGCGGGGAGTCCGGCATGCGACGCCGCTTCGGCCGCGAACCGGCGGAGCAGCGTGAGATCCGCTTGAAAGAGGAGATTGAGCAGCGTCTGGCCGAGCAGCAGCGGCGCGACGAACGCGACGTGATCGCGGAGGCGCGTCCCGGTCGTGCCGCTCCGGCCCACGCCGACGACCGCCAGCGCCAAGACGAGCACGAGCGTGACGCCCGCGAGGAAGCCGTAACACGCGCCTTCGGCGCCGCGCGTGCTCGAACCGTGCGCCCACAAAAGAGCGCCCGCGATGAGCCCGACGGTGCGCACCGTCGCCGCGAAGATGTCGAAGCCCGCTTGCTGGAGCAGACGCCGCTCGCCGTTGAGAGCGCCGACGAGCGGCGCGTACAGGCCGTAAACGAGGAGCACGACCGAGAGCACGCGCAGCGAGAGCGTGAGGTGCGTCGCGTCGAGGCTCGCCGCGACGGCGGGCGAGAGCGCGAAGGCGAGCACGGCGATGACGAGCGCGCCCCCGGCGTGCACGAGGAGACTCTGCCTCAGCACCGCGGGT
>DATJXW010000172.1:0-9847 GCA_035499895.1 Polyangiaceae bacterium
ACTTTGAGCACGACGCCCTTGCCGGCAAGCTTCTCGGCCGCCTTCGCCACCTCGGGCGCCACCATGCGGCACGGGCCGCACCAAGGCGCCCAAAAATCGACCAGCACCGGTACCGTCGCGCTCGCCACGATCTCGTCGAACTCTCGCTCGTCCACCTCGAGCGGCTGGGCGAGCGGCGGCAAGGTCGCTTTGCACGCCCCGCAGCGCCCCGCGTGTGCGAGGTGCCGCGCCGGGACGCGATTGTCTTGGCCACAGGCCGAGCAGCGCCGAACCATCGCACGCAATCTGCGCACGGATCCGGCAGCGTCAACCCGCGCCGACCGTCTTGGGTGCCCTCGGGTGCGCGCGGAAGTCGCCGCTCAGAGGGCGGCTTCGAGCCGGCGGCAGATCGCCTCGAGCACGTGGAGTCGCGCGCCGTGCTTGTCGTCCGCGGCGACGAGCTCGAACGGCGCGTATTCGGTGCTGTTCCGCTCGATCATCTCGTTCGCAGCGAGCTCGTAGCGGTTTTCGTGGCGACGGTTGCGGTAGTCCTCGGCCGTGATTTTGTGCTGCTTCCAGGGCTCGCGCTCGCGCTCGTGGAAGCGCCGGAGCTGCTCTTCCGAGGTCACGTGCAACCAAAACTTCACGAGCACGATGCCGTCGTCGACGAGCTCGCGTTCGAACTCGTTGATCTCGCGGTAGGCGCGCGACCACTCCTCGCGCGTGGCGAGCCCTTCGACGCGCTCGACGAGCACGCGGCCGTACCAACTGCGATCGTAGATGGTGATGCGCCCGCGCCGCGGCAGGTGCCGCCAGAAGCGCCAGAGGTAGTGATGGGCGCGCTCTTCCTCGGTCGGCGCCGAAATGGGGATGACCCGGTATTGTTGCGCGTCGAGCGCGCCGATGACGCGCCGGATCGCGCCGCCCTTGCCGGCCGCGTCGGGCCCCTCGAACACGAGAATCAACCCGCGGCGCTTGCGTTCGAGCCGCGCGGCGAGGTGGTTCAGGCGCGCCTGGAGCTCGCCCAGGCGGCGCTCGTAGACGTCGCGTGCGACGCGCGAGGAGTAGTCGAGCGTGTCGAGGATGGTGCGCGGGTTCGAGGCGGGCGCTTCCGGTTCGGGCGGGTGCGGGCGCGGCGGCTCGGCAAGCCGTCGTTCGACCGCGGCGAGCAGCTGTTTGGCCGCTTCGACGTCGCGGTAGCGCGCGTCAGTGGCTTCGATCACCGTCCACGGCGCGAGCGCCGTGCTCGTCTCGCGCACGGCGCGTTCCGAGACGTGCCTGAACTCGTCGTACAGGCCGAGGCGCTGCCATTCGTGTTTGCCGACGCGAAAGCGCGTCGTGCGTTTGGCCTCGAGGTCGCGCAGCCGGCGGCGCTGGTCGCGTTTGGAAAGATGAAACCAGAGCTTCACGAAGAGCACGCCGTCGTCCGCCAGCGCGCGCTCGAAGGCGGCGATGCGCGCGAGCTCGCGGCCGAAACGCATCCGCCCGGCGCGCCCCTCGGCTCTTTCGACGATGGGTCGTGTGTACCAGCTACCGAGGAACACGCCGATGCGACCCGCCGGCGGTAGCCAGCGAGAATAACGCCAGAACTCCGGGCGTTCGCGCTCCTCCTCGCTCGGCGGCGACCAGGCTTCCGTCACGAGGTAACGCGCGTCGAGCCACTCGTAGAGGCGATTGGTCGTCTCGGCCATGCCGCCGACGCCGTTCAGGAGCACCACGACGGAGAACCCGGCCTTCTCGAGCGCGGTCTGCGCTTTGAGCAGCCGCGTCCTGAGCTCCGGCACGAGCGCTTCGTACGTCGCCTTGTCGAGAGTGCGGCCGAGCTCGGCGGTTTCGAACATCGCGCTTCAGCCTACCCCAAGTGCTTCGAGCGCGAGGACGGCCCCGCCGAGCGCCGCGGTGGCGAAAAGCGCGGGCGCGACGGCGCGTCCGAGCGATTTTCCGCCGAGCACGCGCGCGAGCACCGCCTTCACGATCGTGTTCACGAGCGCGGCGACCACGATGGCCGGCGCCGCGACCGCGCCGATCGCGTGCGAGCGCACCAGATCCGCGAGCGAGAGCGTGATCGCGTCGACGTCGGCGAGCCCGGCGACGGCCGCGGAAACGACGATGCCCGCGCCGCCGAAATACTCGTGCGCCGCGCGTGCCACGACGAGCACGACTCCGTAAATCACTCCGAACCGGAGGGCTTCGCCGAGCTCGAACGGGTTCTTGAAATCCACGCCGGCGCCCGCGTCCGCTTTTTCGCTGCCGAAGAAGGTGAACAAGGCGACGCCGTAGCTCGCCGCCGCCATCAGCCCGAACGGCAGGGCGAGCGACCGCGCGAGCGGCGGGTACACGACCGCGACGATGAGCAGCACGCGCGGAAAGAGCGTGGCCGAAGCCGCGATGATGCCCACGCCGCAGAGACGCGTGAGCTCGGCCTGTTGTTTGGCGCGCGAGGAGAGCGCCACCGTGAGGGCCGTCGACGAGACGAGCCCGCCGAGCAGACCGGCGACGAGCAGCCCGCGGCGGCTGCCGACCACGCGCGAGGCGACGTACCCGGCGAAGCTCACGCCCGCGACGAGCGCGATCATCCAGCCGATTTTGCGTGGATTGAGCGCGCCGAACGGGCCGAAGGCGCGATCGGGCAGGAGCGGCAAGACGACGAGCGCGAGCAGCACGAACTTGGCCGTCGCGAAGACGTCGTCGGTCGACACGCGGGCGATGAAGCCGTGGAGCGTGCGCTTGAGCGCGAGCAACGCCATCGTCGACGCGGCGACGCCCGCGACGAGCAAGTAGCGCTCCGCGTCCGGCAAGAGCTCCGGCGTCGTGCTCGTGACACCGAGCGCGAAGGTGACGATCGCCGCGACCTCGCTCGTCACGCCGACGTCGTCGGCGCGCGCTTTCGCTTGCGAGATGCCGAGCGCGAGCACGACCGCGAGGAGCAGCGCGGCGACGATCCACGGTCCGAGCGCTGGACGGAGCAGTCCCGCGAGGCCGCCGGCGATGGCGAGCAACGGGAACGTGCGCACCCCGCCGAACTCGCCGCCGTCCCGATCGGCCCGCGCCTGTTCCCGTTCGGCGCCGATGAGCCCGCCCGCGGCCGCCGCCACGGCGAGCGCCGTGAGCGCATGCGCGAAATTCATCGAAGGGGCGGCCACGCCTCCGTTTTAGTCGAGATCCGCCGCCGCTCGCAGCGACCGCGTCCCCACCGCGGGGAGAGCCGCCCGGAAGTGCGCCCGTGCGTCCTCGGCGCCCCGAGTCGCCCTGGCATGCGAGCTGCACTCTCGTCCTCTGATGCAAGCCATTCGCAAGATCTTGGTGCCCGTCGACTTCTCCGAATCGTCGCGCGTGGCGCTCGAGCACGCGCTCGGCTGGGCGGCACCTTTTGCCGCCAAAGTCGACGTGCTGCACGTGTGGCAGGCGCCGGCCTTCATTCCCACCGCGAACTTGCCCGATGCGGTGTCCGCGGACACCACGCTCGTCGAGCTCGTGAAAAAAAATGCCGAAGCGGCTCTGGAGCGCTTCGTCGCCGAAGTCCGGGAACGCGGCCTCGGCGTGCGTGAGGCGCTCTCGGAGCCCGGCTCGCCCGCCCACACCATCGTCGAAGTCGCCAAACAGGGCCGCTACGATTTGATCGTGCTCGCGACGCACGGCCACACGGGACTCGCGCACGCGCTCATCGGCAGCGTCGCCGAGCGGGTGGTTCGCCACGCGAGTTGCCCCGTCCTCACGGTGCGTGTTCCCCGATGACGAGACCTCGCGTGAGCTCGCACGAGCGCGCGCCTGCCGTAGCAAAATGGGCGCACCGGCGAGCTTCGCCCCGGCAAAATCGCCCGCCGCCGGCGCCGGTTCTGGCATCTCGCTTGCACTCGCGTTCGGCCATGGCCCACTCGAGTGTGCCGGAAGAGCACGGCATCCGCGCCGCTTGGTCCCTCGTCAAGGCGACCGGCAACGATTTCATGGACGACAACGCGCTCCGGCTCGCCGCGGCGCTCGCGTACTATTCACTCCTCTCGCTCGCGCCGCTCGTCGTGCTCGCCATCGCGATCGCCGGGTTCGCGGTGGACGAACATGCGGTGCGCGGCGCCATCGCGCACGAGCTCGGGACCGTCGTCGGCAGCGCGGGTGCGGTCGCGGTGGAGGGCATCGTCCGGAGCGCGAAGGCGCCGACGGCGGGCATCGTGAGCAGCGTCGTGGGGCTCGTGGTCCTCTTGTTCGGCGCTTCGGGCGTCTTCGGTGAGCTCCAGTCGGCGCTCGACACCATCTGGGAAGTCGCGCCGAAACCCGGGCGCGGACTCAAAGGCATCGTGAAAGATCGCCTCTTTTCCTTCGCGATGGTGATGGGCGTCGCGTTTCTCCTCTTGGTGTCGCTCATCCTGAGCGCGGCGCTCGCGGCGGTGGGTCGTTACTTCGGGGCGACGCTGCCGGGCGGCGAGGCCGTGTGGCACGTCGTCAACTTCGTCATCTCGCTCGGCGTCGTCGCGGCGCTCTTCGCCGTGATGTTCAAGACGGTGCCCGACGCGAAGGTCGACTGGCACGACGTGTGGGTGGGCGGCCTCGTCACGTCGCTGCTGTTCGGCATCGGCAAATTCTTGATTGCGCTCTATCTCGGAAAATCGAGCACGTCGTCGGCCTACGGCGCCGCGGGCTCGCTCGTGCTGCTCGTCATCTGGGTTTACTACTCGGCGAGCATCTTGCTGCTCGGCGCCGAGTTCACGCGCGTGTACGCGTCGCGCTTCGGCAAGCGCATCGAACCGAGCGAGAACGCGGAGCGCGTCAGCCGAGGTCGGCCAAGCGCCGCACCGTCTCGATAGTGTCGGCCTCGTCCGCGCGTTTGTCCGTGCGGTAACGCCGCACGCGAGCGAAACGGAGCGCCACGCCGCCCGGATATTGGCTGCTCCGTTGCACGCCGTCGAACGCGATTTCCACGACGACCTCGGGCCGCACGTGGACGACGTGCCCGTCGCGTCCCGCCTCGAGCTCGAGAAAGCGCGCGGTTTGCCACGCGAGGAGCTCGTCGGTCATGCCCTTGAACGTCTTGCCCAACATGACGAAACCGCCGCCGGCCGGGTCGCGCGCGCCGAGGTGGATGTTGCTCAAGAGGCCGCGCCGCCGGCCGCTGCCCCATTCGACGGCGAGCACCACGAGGTCGAGCGTGTGGGCGGGCTTCACCTTGAGCCAGCCGGCTCCGCGCCGTCCCGCTTCGTACGGCGCTTCGAGCGACTTCGCCATCACGCCTTCGTGGCCGGCCGCGAGCGAGCGACCGAGAAACTCCGCCGCTTCGTCCGCGCTCGCCGTCACGATCGACGGGATCCCGAGCCGCTCGTCGACGAGGGCACGCAGAGCGTCGCGCCGTTCGCGTGCCGGTCGATCGATGTAGTCCGTGCCGTCCGCGTGGAGCACGTCGAAGAAGAACGGCCTGAGGGGGGGCGCCGCACGCCGCTCCGCGTCGTCGAGCTTCTTGCCGAAGCGGCTCATCGTGTCCTGAAACGAGCGCGGCCGGCCGTCGGCGCGCAGGCTCACGACCTCGCCGTCGAGGATCGCCGCACCGACGGGCAGCGCGCGCACGACCTCGACGACTTCGGGCGCCCGCGCCGTCACGTCGTGGAGGCTTCGCGTGTACACCTTCACGTCGTCACCCGCTTTGTGGACCTGGACGCGCGCGCCGTCGAGCTTGTATTCGAGGATCGCGTCGCCGAGTCGCTCGAGCGCTTCACCGGGGCCGGCCGCCGTTTGCGCGAGCATCGGCCCGAGCGGACGGAAGAGCTCGAGACGAAAGTCGGCAAGACCCGCGGCGCCCGCCGCGCGCGCCGCGGCCGCGACGACGGGCAGATCGCCCGCGAGCATCGCCGCGCGCCGAACGAGCTCCGGTTCGACCCCGAACGCCTTGCCGACGGCGTCCGCCATCACACCCTCGAGCGCCCCTTGCCGGAGCTCGCCGACGAGCAAGCGCTTGACGAACGCTTGTTCGCGTTCCGTCGCGTGCGCGAGGAGCGCTCCGAGGAGCTCGTGGCGCCTGCGTCCGGCTCCGGAGCCGCCGAGCCGAGCGATCTCCTCGAGTCGCGCGTCGAGCTCGTGAAGCGTCAGTGTCGCGACGGCGGCCGGAGCGGCGTCCGCGCCGAAAACCGCTGCATAGCCGAGTCCGATGCGACCCTGCGGGAGCTCCCCCGTGAGGTAAGCGACGGCGAGCGCGACCTCGCCCCCGACGAGCGAGCGCAGGAGTTCGCCGAGAAGAGCGATTTTCGCCGAACGAGAGCGCGTCCCCGCGACCTTTTCGGACGCGTCGACGACGCGCTCGAGCAGGGTCGGTGAGAGCGCGTCAGTCGCCATGGCGAGGCATCCCGCCGCAGGCGAGGAGTGGTGTTTCGCGACGGCCATGGCGAATTGCCACACCGCACGCGCCGGCAGCGCGAATGCTCGCTCGTTCGCGCGTGAGTTCCGATCGGACCGAGACGCCGAAAGGGCTGCTGCGCGTCACACCGAATTGCTACTATGAGTTAGTTTCGCCCGGAAGCGGATCGTGCCCGGTTCGGGCGAACGGACGGTAACCCATGTCGCGGTCTGAATCGCGCGTCCATATCCTCGTCGTCGAAGACGACCTCGACCTTCGGGACTCGCTCATCGAAGTGCTCGAAGAGGCGGGCTACGTCGCCGCGGGCGCCGAAGACGGGCGCGAGGCGCTGCGCCAGCTTTCGCTCATGCGGCGGCTGCCGGATCTCATCCTGCTCGACCTGCAGATGCCGAACATGAACGGCATGGAGTTTCGCGACGAGCAAAAGAAGGTCGGAGCGCTCGCGCAGATCCCGATTGCCGTCGTCAGCGCCGATCCGGACGCGAGCGAAAAGGCGAGAGCCATCGAGGCGCGCGCGCTCCTCAGAAAACCGCTCAAGGTCTCCCAACTCCTCACGATCATCCCGCAAGTCGTCGGCGCGGCGAGCGCCGGCGAGAGGCTCGAATGAATCTGGAAGCTCCCAAGCCTAGAACCGAAGCTCAGAGCGAGCTCGAGCGCGAGCGCGAAGGCCGCCGCGTCGCCGAGAGCGACGCCGCCGAGCTCCGCCGCACGGTCGAACGGCTGGAAGACGCGGTGCGCTCGCGCGACATCGTGCTCTCGGTCGTCGCACACGACCTCAGAAATCCGCTCGGCGTGATTTCGATCGCCGCGAACACGTTGCTGCAGCGCCTGCCCGGCCCGTCCGCGCGCCGCCCCGTCGAGCGCATCATCCGCAGCGCTCAACGCGCCGACCGCATGGTGCGCGATCTGCTCGCGATCAGCGCGATCGAAACGGGCCAGCTCTCGCTCGACGCGAAGCCGACCGGCACCGCCGATCTGATTTTCGCCGCCGTCGAGTCGCAACAGAACGTCGCCGCCGAAGCGTCCATCATCATCGGCACCGACATTTCGCCCGAGGTTCCGCCGATCCAGGCCGACGAAGAG
This sequence comes from Polyangiaceae bacterium, assembly GCA_035499895.1. GTDB lineage: Bacteria > Myxococcota_A > Polyangia > Polyangiales > Polyangiaceae > PMG-095. Next base: position 7,400 of record DATJXW010000172.1, read on the forward strand.
CGCTTGCTCGAAGTGCTCGAGAACCTGATCGGCAACGCGCTGAAATTCACCGGACAGCGCGGCAGCATCACGGTCGGGGCGGGTCGGAAAGACGACGCCGTCGCGATCTGGGTGAAGGACAGCGGGGCCGGCATCGCGCCCGAGCAGCTGCCGCACATCTTCGATCGCTTCTGGCAGGCGCGGAAAAAAGAGCGCCGCGGGATGGGCCTCGGCTTGTCGATCTCGAAGGCGATCGTCGAGGCTCACGGCGGGCAGATCTGGGCGGAGAGCACGCTCGGCATGGGCACCACGGTGTTCTTCACCGTGCCCGCCGCGCCGGAACGCCCGATCAAGCGCCGCGGCGAAGTGGCGAACATCCTCCTGGTCGACGATCGACACGAGAACCTGCTGTCGCTCAAGGCGATCCTCGAGCGGCCCGATTACCACTTGGTGACGGCGCGCTCCGGTGAAGAGGCGCTCGCGCTCGTCTTGCGCGAACGGTTCTCGGTCGCGCTCATCGACATCGCGATGCCCGGCATGAACGGGCTCGAAGTCGCGCAGCACCTGAAGGAGCTCGAACGGAGCTCGAGCATCCCGATCATTTTCGTCACGGCGTTCGGCAACGATCCGGAAGAGATCCATCGCGCCTACGCCGCCGGCGGCGCCGACTACCTCGTGAAACCCCTCGATCCCGAGATCGTGCGGAAGAAGGTCGCCGTGTTCGTCGAGCTCAGCCGCCGCTGAGCACGCGCGCCGCGCCCCCGCACCGAGCACTCTGACAGACCGGAGAAGAGCGATGACCGACATTCAGACCAGCGACAATGGGCACGATCTCCCGCCGCCCGCCCTGAACGGCTCGGAGGACGAGCTCCGCGAGCTCTTGCGCGTCTTTCTCGCAGTCCGGCGCGGTGACTTCACGGTGCGGCTGCCCGGACACTGGACGGGTCTCGTCGGAAAGATCGCCGACGCGGTGAACGACTTCGTCGAGGCGCAACAGAAGATGGCCGAGCAGCTCGAGCGCGTCGGCCAAGTCGTCGGCAAGGAAGGCAAGACGCGGCAGCGCGTGCGCTTCCCGTCGCAGACGGGCGCGTGGGTCGACATGGAGACGTCGGTGAATACGCTCATCGACGACTTGCTCTGGCCGACGACCGAGGTGACGCGCGCGCTCGCCGCCGTGGCGCAGGGCGACCTCGCGCAGAACATGCGGCTCGACGTGGACGGGCGACCGCTCCAGGGCGAGTTCTTGCGTTCGGCGACGATCGTGAACTCCATGATCAAGCAGCTCGGCGTGTTCACTTCCGAAGTGACCCGCGTGGCGCGCGAGGTCGGCACCGACGGCAAGCTCGGCGGTCAGGCGCAGGTTCCCGACGTGAGCGGCGTGTGGCGCGACCTCACCGACAGCGTGAACTCGATGGCGTCGAACCTGACCGGCCAGGTGCGCAACATCTCGGAAGTGACCATCGCGGTCGCGAGCGGCGATTTGTCGAAGAAAATCACGGTCGACGTGCGCGGCGAGATCCTGCAGATGTAGGACTCCATCAACACGATGGTCGATCAGCTGCGCTCGTTCGCTTCCGAAGTGACGCGCGTGGCGCGCGAAGTCGGCACCGAGGGCAAGCTCGGCGGCCAGGCGATCGTGCCGGGCGTCGCCGGCACGTGGAAGGACCTCACCGATTCGGTGAACGCGATGTGCGGCAACCTCACCGACCAGGTGCGCAACATCGCGCAGGTGACGACCGCCGTCGCGCGCGGCGACCTGTCGCGCAAAATCACGGTCGACGTCCGCGGTGAAATCCTCGAGCTCAAGGACACCATCAACACGCTCGTCGACCAGCTGAACGCGTTCGCGAGCGAGGTGACGCGCGTCGCGCGCGAGGTCGGCACGGAGGGGCGCCTCGGCGGTCAGGCGGTCGTGCCGGGCGTCGCCGGGACGTGGAAGGACCTCACCGACAGCGTGAACTTCATGGCGAGTAACCTCACGGCGCAGGTGCGCAACATCGCCGAGGTCTCGACCGCCATCGCGAACGGCGATCTTTCCCGCAAAATCACCGTGAACGTGAGCGGTGAAATCCTGCAGCTCAAGGAGACCATCAACACGATGGTCGACCAGCTGAACGCGTTCGCGAGCGAGGTGACGCGCGTCGCGCGCGAGGTCGGCACCGAGGGCCGCCTCGGCGGTCAAGCCCAGGTGCCCGGCGTGGCGGGCACGTGGAAGGACCTCACGGACAACGTGAACTCGATGGCGAACAGCCTGACCAATCAGGTGCGCAACATCGCGGACGTGGCGACCGCCATCGCGAACGGCGATCTCTCGAAGAAGATCACGGTCGACGTGAGCGGGGAGATCCTGCAGCTCAAGCAGACCATCAACACGATGGTCGATCAGCTGAACGCGTTCGCAAGCGAGGTGACGCGCGTCGCGCGCGAAGTCGGCACGGAGGGGCGCCTCGGCGGGCAGGCGCAGGTGCC
>DATJXW010000173.1:0-4469 GCA_035499895.1 Polyangiaceae bacterium
CGCCGTTTGCAACGCCGCGCCGGTATGACCATCACCATCACGGGGTTGCTCATTCTGCTCGTCATCGCCGGCATCTGCGGCGCCATCGGCCGGGCCATCGCCGGCGGTAGCGGTGGCGGCTTCATCGTGTCGATCGCATGCGGCTTCATCGGCGCGCTCCTCGGCACCTTCATGGCGCACTACGCGCACTTGCCCGAGCTCATGCTCGTCACGGTCGACCACCATCCGTTCCCGATCTTGTGGTCGATCATCGGCGCGACCGTGTTCGTCGCGCTCGTGCACCTGATCTCGGGCGGCGCACGGCGCGACTGGCGTTATCGTTAGAGCGCGCTCTCGTCGAACGCGCGGCGACGGCGAGCTCAGCGGGTGAAGGTGCCGACGAGCTCGCCGTACGCGAGGACGTGACCGTCCATCGCGTCGACGAGCTCCGCCTTGTCCGCGCCCGTGTCGAGGCCGAGCGGTTCGTCGAGCGCGAAGAGCTCGAAGTGATAGTGATGCACGCCGTGTCCGGGCGGCGGCGCTGCCGGCGTGAAGTCGCAGCCGCCGGCGCCATTTCGCCCCTGGCGAGCGCGCGCGACACCGGCGCCGTCGAGCGCGCGCGCGTTGCCCGGAATCGAATAGACGAGCCAGTGGACGAACGGCTCCGTTCTCGGCGCGTCCGGATCCTCGCACACGAGCGCAAACTCACGCGTTCGCGGCGGCGGTTCGCTCCACTCGAGTGGCGGCGGTTCGCCTTCCCCGTCCGCGCTCGCACGCGCCGGGAGCGGCTCGCCGTCGGCGAACCACTCGCTCCTCACGTCGAGCTTCGGCACCGCTTGCCTGAGCCGCGCCGAAGCGAGCTTGTCCGTGCCCGCGTGGGCCGAGGCGAACGGCTTACCGGGTGTTCGTGCCGCGTTCTTCGGGATCGTCATGCTGTCGCCCTTTCTCTCTCGGGACCGGCCGCACCCTCGATTCGAAGGCGGGCCCTGGCCGAAACCTGAAGGAGGCTGCAACCGACGTGCCGCTCCGGCGCAATTTCGGCCCCGTGCCCCAAATCGACGGCTCCGCATAGTGAGGTGACAGCTGCAAGATACGTTCGGTTACAAGCTGTAGCGGACGTGATAAACGGCAACGCCCGCGGGTCTCGCGCGGCACTTGAAGGGTTGTTTCAGCATGGCTTTTTCCCGAACCAGCGTGGGTATTTTCGTCGCGGTCGCAGTCTGTATCGCGACGGCGTGCGGCGGCGACGACGACTCGTCGGGCGGTAACAAGGCCGGCGCGAGCGGCTCCGCAGGCGCGGCGACCGGAGGCAGCGCCGGGAAATCGACCGGTGGCACGGCTGGCTCGGGGACCGGCGGCACGACCGGCGGCAGCGCGGGAACGAGCGCAGCGGGTACGGCCGGTGAGATGAACATGGCCGGGCGCTTTGCCGGCGGCGGTCGCGGCGCGGGTATGGGCGGTCGCGGCACCGGCATGGGTGGTCGCGCCACGGGCATGGGCGGCAACGCGACGGCAGGTCGCGGTACGGGCATGGGCGGTCGCGGCACCGGCATGGGCGGTCGCGGCACCGGTATGGGCGGTCGCGGCACCGGCATGGGCGGTCGCGCCGGCGGCACGAGCGTCGGCGGCGCCGGTACCGGCGGTACGGCGGGTCACGCGGGCACGGCGGGCAAGTCCGGTGAAGGCGGTCAGATGGAAGGCGGCGCGGGCGGCCAAGCCGGCGCGTAGTCCTCTCCGGCGACGCGGCCGTCGAAGCCGCTCTAGTACTAGCCTCGCTCGTAACTGAGCTTCACGATTTCGATCTCGTCGTCGCCGTGCGGGGTGCGCACGACCGTGGCGTCGCCGACGCGCTTGCCGAGCAACGCGCGCGCGAGCGGCGCCACGAACGCGATGCGCGCCTCGGCCGCGTTCGCCTCGTCGACGCCGACGATCGTGTACGCGCGTTCGGCTCCGTCCGCGCCCGTGACGGTCACGGTCGCCCCGAACCGCACTTCGTCCGGCGCGGGTTCCGGCAGCGGGACGAGCTCGGCCGAGGCGAGTCGCGCCTCGAGCTCGGCGCTCCGCTCGGCGAGCGCGTTGAGCTCCCGTGCCCGCACCGTGTCCGGCTCGGCGCCCGCCGCCCCCGCACGCGCCTTGGCGACGAGCGCGTGGAGCTCGGCGAGCTCGCCCCGAAGAGCGGCGAGTCCCCGGGCGGTCACGTAGTTCGGGACGCCCGGCGGGAGGGGCGCGCGCCGCGGCACGAGGGGCGGCGCACCCACGTCGTCTTCCTTCGTGAAGGCGCGACTCACGCCGCGAGCTTGACACCGAATCGTCGGTGCTTGCACCCGCCCCGAAGCTTTGCTGATAGTCGGGACGCATGCGCACCGTCCGCGCCAAGCTCGTCGCGCTCGTGCTCGCCTGCGTCGCGCCCGCCGTGCTCTTCGCGGTGCTCCGTTCGCGCGAGGCGGAGCGCGACATGCTCGAGCAGGTGACGCGCCGGGTGGACGGCGTCGGGCCGCGTTTCGCGGACGAGTTCGCCGAGTACGAAAAGAACGCGCGACTCTCGCTCGCTCTCACCACGGATTCGAGACGCTTCCAGGCGGCGCTCCGCGAGCACGATCCCGTCCACGCCGAGCAAGCCGTGCATCGCCTCACCGAGGTGTATCACCACCGCATCATCCTCGCGGCCGACACGACGGGCGCGCTGCTCGCGGCGGGCCACGCCGATCACGGTCCGAAGTCGCTCGGCTCGGCGGTGAGCTCGGCGTTTCCGGATTTGCTCGCCGGCAAGCCGTTGGCCGGGCTCATCGACGTGCGGTTCGACGACGGCCCGGGCTACGCGCTCGTCTGCGCCGAGCCCGTGCGCGACGACAATGGTCTCGTCGGGGCCGTCGCGTTGCTCACGCCGATCAGCGAGCACTACCTGCTCATGCTCGAGCCGAAGCTCAACGCCGACCTCGCGATTCGCGTGAACGGCAAGCTGGTCGCGGCCGCGCCGAACCACCCCGCGCGCGATCTCGACGTGCGCTCGGCGGAGCCCACCTTCCGCGAAGTCGGCGGCAAACTCTTCGCCATCAAGACGTTTCGTCCGGCGGAGCTCGAGCGGCCGGGCCTCGACGTCGAAATCACGGCGGCGCGCGAGGTGACCGAGCTCAGGGACGAGCTCAGAAAGGACTTGTACACGCACCTCGGCGCGCTCGCGTTCGTGCTCGTGGTCGTGCTCGGCTTGGCGCTCCGCTTCGCCGGGCGCCTCGGCGGCGCGGTGCGCGCCATCTCCGACGCCGCCGCGCAGGTGAAAGACGGCAAATACGCCACGCTCGGCCCGCTCCGCACCGGTGACGAGCTCGCGCTCCTCGGCGAGGATTTCAACCAAATGGTCCAGGGCTTGAAGGAGCGCGATCGCTTGCGCGACACCTTCGGTCGCTACGTCACGCGCCAGGTCGCGGATCATTTGATGAAGGGCAACGTGAACCTCGGCGGGGAGCTCGTGCCCGTCACCGTGCTCTTCTCCGACATCCGCTCCTTCACGAGCATCAGCGAGACGATGGAGCCGCGCGCGCTGCTCGACTTCTTGAACGAGTACTTCAGCGGCATGGTCGAGAGCGTGCTCGTGCATCACGGGGTCGTGGACAAGTTCATCGGCGACGCGATCATGGCGGTCTTCGGCGCGCCCGTGCCGGAGCCGGACGACGCCCTCCACGCCGTGAAGGCCGCGCTCGACATGCGCGCGCGGCTCGAGCACATCAATCAGGCGTTCGAGACGCGCGGCCTACCCGCGATTCGCACGGGGATCGGCCTGCATTACGGCCAGGTCGTCGCCGGCAACATGGGTCACGTCGAGCGCATGGAATACACGGTCATCGGCGACACGGTGAACGTCGCTTCGCGTCTCGAGGGCCTCACGAAGGAGCTCCACGCGGACATCGTCCTTTCGGAAGATCTGTTCAAAGAGGTCGAAGCACACGTCGTCGCGGAACCCCTCAAACGCGTGCACGTGAAGGGGCGCGATCGCGAAGTGATGGTCTACCGCCTGGTCGGGCTGAAGGGCAGCGAGCCCGCCGCGGCCACGCCGGCATGAGTTCCCCTTTCACACCTGCGAACGTACACGGCCGCGGACCGGTCGTACCAGCACCCGGCGGCACGGCGGTTGCTTCGCATTCGGGCGTGATTGGGCGTGCGCGCGCGCTCGCGTGCCTTCTCTTCGTCCTGGCGTGGTGCTTGGCCGCGCCGCTCCGCGCCGAGGTGTTCGACGCGCACGATCTTTCGACGCCTCGCCGCGCGATGGCGACCTTCGTCGACGCCGCCAATCGCGGCGATTGGCCCGGCGCGCTGCTCGTCCTCGACGTGCGGCCGAGCGCCAGCGCGGAGCGCAAAGGGCGCGCGACCGAGCTCGCCCAGGAGCTCGACTACGTGCTCGCGCGCTCCCTCTCGTTTCAACTCGACGCGATCTCCGACGACCCGAAGGGCACCCCCGAGGACGGCGCGGACACCGAAACGGTCGCCACGGTCCG
>DATJXW010000174.1:0-8232 GCA_035499895.1 Polyangiaceae bacterium
GAGGTGTGGCCGTCGATCTCGAAGCTGATGCTCGGATACTCCTGCAGCACCCGCACGGCCTGGTTCAAGACGGGCTTCGAATCCGGGCGAATCACGGCGCTGCCCTGCTTGAAGTAGATGCCCTGGACGACACCCGAGAACTTCTTCACGGCGTCCGGGATCTTGTCCGGGCAACCGTCTTCGTCCTCGAAACCGTTCTTCGTTTCGGGCTCGTTCGGGCACTTGTCGACGTTGTCGGGGATGCCGTCGCCGTCCTTGTCGCGGATCGGGCAGCCGTCCGGCGGGACGCCGGGCTCGTTCGGGCAGGCGTCGCACGGAATCGGCACGCCGTCCTTGTCCGGATCCGGATCGATGATCGGGCAGCCCTTCGGCGCCGGACCGGCTTCGCGCGGACAATAGTCGTCGCGGTCGAGCACGCCGTCACCGTCGGTGTCCGGCGGGCAGCCGTCGGGACCCGGCCCGGCGTCGTTCGGACACTTGTCGGCCGAATCCGCGATGCCGTCGTGATCCGAGTCCGGCGGCGGCGGCGGCGGCTCTTTGCGCGAGCGCTCGATCGTCGCCGAGAGGCCGAGCAGGACCTCGAAGTTGTGCGCCTGGCCGTTGCCCACGTGGTCGTTGGGCGTCAAATTGTCGCGGAAATCGAGGCGGACGCCGAGAATGTGCGTCACCGGGATCTTCGCGCCCGCGCCGAACATCCAGCCTTGATCGACGTCGTTGCCCATCGCATGGCTCACGGCGCCGAGGCGCCCGTACCCACCGACGAGAAACGGCGAGATCCAGGCGGTCGGCGCCTGGAGCACGAGGAAGCCGCGATAGCCGTAGAACACGGCTTGGTTCGGCGTGCCCTTAACTTTGGAGCCCGCGCCCATCGCTTCGCCCTCGATGCCGAGGAACGAGAGCGGGTAGTAGCCGAGCCGCACGCCGCCCTCGGCGCCGACCTCGTAGGGCTTCTGCGCGTAATCGCGGGCGCGGATGTCGTGAACGTTGCTCGGAATCAGAAGGCCGCCGAAGCCGCCGAGCTCGAGCACGTTGCCTTCCGGCGGCAAGCCGGGTTCGTAAGGTTCGAAGGGCGCCTGGGGTGGAGGCGGAGGCGGCGTCGGCGGAGCGACGGCCGGCGGCGGCGCCGCGCTCGTCGCGGCGGTCGCGTCGGCGCCGCTCGAGGTCGAAAGCGACGCGCTGCCGGACGCGCTCGCGGCCGGTGCCTCCTGGGCGAGCGCGCCTGTTGCCGTCGAGGCAGCCAACCCCAAAACCTGCACGAAGACGGTCCGCTTTGACATGGTGTGAGCCTCTTTCTCTCCGCGCGAGACGAAATTGCCTCCGCGGTGACGTGCCCGAAACGACCGCTATCAGAGTCGGTTGTAAACTGTTTGTAAAGACGCCTTAACGCTCAGGTGCGCGCCGCGGCACGTGCGATGAGCGGGCGGAGTTCATTAAGCTCCGCGACGCGCGCCGGATCCGGCAGAGAATCGGGGCTATCCGCCTCGACGAGCAGGAGAGCCGGCAGCACGGCCTTGCCGAGACATGCGTAGAGCCCGAACGCGGCCGAACCGAGTACTTCGTAATACGACTGCGGGAGCCCTTCGGAGCATTCCTTATTGAAGCAGTCGCGCACGATGAGGTCTTTTCCGGCGTGGAACGCCGCGGCGAAGACTTGAGTGCGCGGCCCCGCCGCTCTGAGTGGGAATTTGAGCTCGCGTTTCAAACCGTCGATGTCGTCGCGCAGCCCGAACCGCACGACGAGATACTGCCGGTCCGAGGTCGCGGTCAGGATCAACGGCGCCGCGGCCCCGAGATGGTCGGTGACCAGGCGCAACGCCATGCCGAGCACGCCGTGCGCCGAACCACCGCTCTCGAGACTCTGCTTCACCTCGTGGATGCGTTCCTTGAGCGTCAAGGCGACGCCCGACGCGGCCTCGCCGGCGTTCGCGCCGTGAGCGAGCTCGGAGGGCTTCTTCGAGACGTTGCGGATGAAGCGACTCGACTTCAAATCGCCGCCGAGCAGGGCCGCGTAGCGCTCCGTGAGCGAGCCTTCGACGTGCTCGAGGATCTCGGACAGCGCCTCGCCGTCCATGCCGATGAGACTCTTGTGTTTGGTGAGCAGGGCGCGGACGGCGCGATCGCGCGTCTCGGCGGGTTCCCGCGTGACGATGTCGCAGAGCTCGTTGCTGAAGGCGGCGAGCGCGCTCAGGCGATCCTCCGGGCGGTCGAGCCGGTGCTCGGCGAGCTCGGGCGCCGACATCGCGTTCTGGACGTGCTCGGGTAGCTGCCAATTCTGGGCGATCGCGGCGCCGAGCTCCTCGAACGAAATGCCGAGCACGCGCTTGGCCGCGAGCGTCGCGCTGAGTCCGTCGCTCGCCATCGCCGCCTCGACCTGGTCGAAGAGCTCGGGCAGGTACACGAGCACGAGGTGCCGCCCGAGTTTCTTGAACATCGCGCACACGGTCGCTTCGTCGTCGTTCACCCGCGCGTAGGCGGCGAGGTTTCGCGCGAGCTCGCTGCTGACGAGGGCGCTGATGGCCGACTCCGAGACGCGCTCGGGTTCTTTGCCGGTGCCGGACGTCTTGAACAGGCTGATGCTGAGCGCGAGCGAGCGCACCCGATCGAAGCCGAGAATCACGATCGCGTGCTTGATGCTGTAAATCCTGCCGCCGAAACGCCGCGCGTAGTTCGCGTTCACGACGCGCAGGAGCTTCGCGGTGAGCGCGTAATCCTTGAGGATGGAGTCGCCGAGCTGTCCCGCGGAAAACGCGCCGTTCGCGTCCGCCTTGTGGCTCACTTCGCCCATCGTGCGCGCGAAGGCCGGGAAATCGCCGCGGCGCTGCAGGCGCGCGAGGAGCGTCGCGACCGTGGATTGTCCGTCGGGCGGGGGCGGCGCCTCGGCGACTTTCGGTTCGGCGGCAGGGCGAGCCGGTCGCGCCTTCGCGACGTCGCGAGCGGCGGCCGGCAACGGCGCGCGCGCGGGCGCCAGAGGACGCACCGGTTCGGCCGCACGGGGCTCGGGCGCGCGTCCGTCCGCGGCAGGCGCCGTGGCGGCGCGCGGCTCGGCGACGGGCGGCGCCGCCGCAACGCGCGTGACTTCGACGGGCGCGGCCGTGGCGGCGCGCGTGACTTCGACGGGCGCGGCCGGGGCGGCCGGTACGACCCGCGTGTTCTCGACGGGCGCGGCGGGCGCAGCCGGTGCGACGCGCGTGGTTTCGACGGGCGCGGCCGCGGGCGGCACGGACGCGAGTCGCGTCGGTCGTTCGGCGAGAGCCGAGCGCTCGGCGGGCGTTTGCGCGGCGCGCGGCGGCGGCGCCACCACCGCGTTCGGATCCGCCAGCACCTTCGCGAGCGCCTCGGCGAGCACGCGCGCGCCCTGCGGCCGATCCGCTGGATTTTTGGCGAGACACGACTCGATGAGCCGCGCGACGTTTTCCGGAACCTCCGGCACCTGCTCGCGAATGGGTCGCACCGCGTCGCGCACGTGCATCACCATGAGCATCATGTCCGACTCGTGGTGGAACACGGGCGCTCCGGTGAGCATCTCGTACGCGATGGCGCCGAGTGAGTAGAGGTCGCTCTGGGGCGTGACGCGCGTCGGTTCTCCGAGCGCTTGCTCGGGCGCCATGTGCGTCGCGGTGCCGAGCACCTGACCGTGGCGCGTCTGCGTCGGCGCGGCCGCGGTCGAGATGAGCTTCGCCACGCCGAAATCGAGCAGCTTGAGCCGGAGCGGCCCGCCCTCGAGCACGAGCACGTTCGCCGGCTTCAAGTCGCGGTGCACGATGCCCGCGCCGTGCGCCGCCTCGAGCGCCCAACAAATCTGCTCCATGTACGGCTTCATCGCCGCCGCGCTGAATTTGCCGTGCTCGCGCATCACCGCGCGCAGGCTTTGCCCGCGGAGCAGCTCCATCACGTAATAGAGCGCGCCGTCGAGCTCGCCGAAGTCGAGGATCTCGACGATGTTCGGGTGGTTCAAGCTCGCGGTCACGCGGGCCTCGGCGAGGAAGCGCGCCGCGAGCTCGGGCTCCGCGTTCACGCTCTGCGTGAGAAACTTCACCGCGACTTCGCGTCCGAGTTGCGGATGTCGGGCTACATACACCGACCCCATCCCACCTCGCGCGAGGGGGCGATCGACGACGTAATTGCCCACGCGCCGCCCGATCCAGCGCTCTCCGAGCGCTTCGGGGTCGCAGATCGGCTCCGCGCTCAGCTGCTTGGTGGCCGCTTCGAAGAGGGAAGACATCGGCGCGCGGTCTCGTTTCGGTCCACCTCACCGAACGGTCGTTTTCGAGACAACGTCAGTCCCAAGTACGACGAAACTTCAGTAGGCCCCGAGGCCGAGGTGCGTGCTTTCCCTACTTGCCGCAGGGGTGAATCACGCCGTGCTCGCCGCACGGGCTCGGGGTCGCGGGCTCGGGCGCGGGCAAGCCGTTCTCGTCGATGCGCGCGCTCTCGGTACGGAAGCCGACGACTCGGCTCTTCGTGAGCTCGAGCTCGAGGAGCCAGCCGAGGCGCGCTTCCGGCGCGTCGAAGCCGTCGAACACGAAATTACCGAGACTATAGACGATGGGTTTACCGCGGTAATACTCGGCGCCCTGAGTGACGTGCGGGTGCGAGCCGACGACGGCGTCCGCGCCCGCGTCGAGCATGCGGTGAGCGAGCTCGCGCTGCCGTGCCGACGGCCCGGGCTCGTACTCCCAACCCCAATGCATGAACGGAATCACGATGTCCGCGCCGGCGCGCCGCGCCGCGCGAATGTCGCGCACCACGTCTTCGTCTTCGCTCCACGCGACGCCCGGTCGCGTGGCGCCGGCCTCGAATCGGCGGGGCAAGAACTCGTCGTAGCCGAGCAACGCGATGCGCACGCCGCGCCGCTCGAGAAAGAGCGCGCGGTGGGCGGCTTCGAGATCGCGGCCGGCGCCGAAAAACGGCAGCTTGCTCTGCTCGAGTAGGCTCATGGTTTCGAGGAGCGCCCCCGCGCCGTAATCGCCGCTGTGATTGTTGGCGAGCGACACCGCGCTGAAGTGACGCGCGAGGACGGGCACCACGCGCGGGTGCGCGCGAAACGTGAACACCTTGTCGACGGGCGCGCCGCCGGTCGCCACGGCGCACTCCAGATTGCCGATCACCGCGTCGGCGCGTGCAAACTCGTCCGCGAAGCGCGCGAACGGGTCGACGCCCGCTTCGATGCTCCGGCCGGGGCCGCCGTCGAGCATGACGTCGCCGACGAACGCGAGCGTCACGGTGTCGTCGGCCGCGGCCGAGCGAGCGCACAGGCAGGCGCAGGCGAGCGCCGCGAACGCGAGCGCCTTCATCGGTCGAACCACGAGCACGCGTAGGCGAGCTCGCCGCCTTCGCGGTCGTACACGAGCTGACGACCCGTGAACCCTTCCCGGCGCGCGCTGAACGGCGGCGAGTACTTGGCCTCGTGCACGATCACCGGTTCGCCGTCGTTCACTTGAAACGCATACACACGCAGGCCGGCGAGGTCCGCCGGCGTCGTGACGTACACGAACTTGAGCGCGAACCGATCGCCGGCGGGGATCTCGGGGACGCGGTAGGGATCCGGCGCGGGCTCGATCCGCAACGTCTTCGTGTCGCCCCCCGACTCGAAGGTGCATTCGAGTCGAGGCGCCGGCGCCGCGGCGGACGGACACGAGCGTGAGGGCGCGGCGCAGCCGCCGACGAGCACGAGACTCGCCATCACGGCGCGACGAGACCGAGCGCTTGGTTTCGAGCCCTCGAGCGGGCGTGTGCGGGCGACCATGGCGCGAAGATAGCGTCCCCGACGTCGCGTGCGAACGACTCCGTCGCGCTCCGCGAACCGAGCGCGCACGCCGCCGCCACCGCAGCGCCACTCGGCCTTTTGCGCGTGAAGTGCAACGCGTTCGAAATTCGGAAGCAGAGTTCGAAAGCCGGACGCGTCGCCCCGGAACTCGGCCGAGATCCGGCGGAAGTCGTGCGTGGACACGGGGCACGGCATTTGCTGACGGGGGGCGCACCCCGGAGGGAAGCCGCCGTCATGCAATCGAATGTCGTTCGCGCCGCGCTACCGGTGCTTTGGCTCGGCCTCGTAGGCTGTAGTGAAGGCCCGTCGCACCCGCCAGCCTCGAGCTCCATCGGTCAAGGCGTTCAGGTTTCCCCGTCGGGGACCGTGACCTCCGCGACGTACACCATCACCGGGCCGAACGACTTCGCGAGCGCCGGCACGGTGCCGGTGGGCGACAGTCTCGACGTGCCGGTGCCCGTCTCGCACGTGCCGGTCGGGCAGGGCTACGAGCTCGACGCGAGCGCGAACGCGAGTGACGGTGTCACCGTGTGCATGGGCAGCACGACCTTCGACGTGACGGATCCGAACGCCACGCTCATGGTCACCGTTCATCTCGACTGCGCAATCCCGACCGGGGACGTGATGGTGAGCGCCACTTTGAACGTCTGCCCGGTCATCGACGATTTGACGGCGGCGCCGCTGATCGTCAACGTCGGCGGCGTTTCGAGCATGTCGGTCGTCGCGCACGACGCCGACAACGGCCCGAGCCCGCTCAGCTACGCGTGGTCGGTCGGCGGCGTGCCGTTGCCGAACCGAACGCAGCCGCACCTGAGCTTCGCCTGCACCGCGCACGGCGACGTGACCGTGGCGGCGAGCGTCTCGGACGGCGATCCGAACCCGAACTGCGCCGACACCGAAAGCGTGAAGGTGACCTGCCAATGAAACGCTCTGCCGGCATTCGTACTCGCTCGCTGGTCTCGGCCCTGGGGTTCTTCGTCGCGGTCGCGGCTTCGGGCGCGGTCGTCGGCTGCAACGACGCCGATCCGAACCGCGCCGGCGCCTCGTGGCAGACGAGCGCCGCCGCCAACGACGGCTCGGGCTCCATTGCGCTCGAGCTCACGACGCCCTCCGGCGTGACGTTCACGAGCTTCACGTACGCGATCGTGGGGCCGAACTTCACGAAGGGCGGGAGCATCGACGTCTCACACAGCACGACGATCTCGGCGCTCATCGACGGGCTTCCGCCGGGCGCCGGCTACACGCTGACGCTCATGGGCACCGCCGCGGCGCCGAACGCGGCGAGCTGCACCGGCTCCGCGCCGTTCACGGTGACGGCGGGTACGGTCTCGGACGTTTCGGTGACGCTCTCTTGCCGCGTCTCGCCCCCGCCGCCGCCGCCGTCGGCCGTTCCGGTTCCGCCGTACGCGCCCGTGGCGCTCGCGTTCGTCCTGCTCGGCCTCGGCACCTTCGCCGTGCGCCGGCGCGAAGCGACCTGAGCGGCGCTCCTCAGAGCGGCTTGGCTCGCACCATCACGTTGTCGAAGTAGACGGTCGCTTGGGTTTCGCCCGCGGCTTCGATCGCCGTCAGGGCCACCGAAATCGAGCCGATGGCTATGCCCGGGTTGCCGCCCGCCTGAACGACGACCCATTGCCCGAGCGCGATGCTCGGCGGCGCGTCGAACGAGCCGCTGCTCGTGCCGCTGCAATCGCCGCTCGGAAAGAACGTGACCCCGATGTCGCCCTGGTTCATGGCGCCGGAGTCCGGCGCTTCGACGAAGACATCGGTGTACGCGATGACGAGCTCGCCGCTCACCGAGAGCGGCACGCACTGCGCGGCGCTGCCGCGCGGCGTGTCCACCGTGAGCTTGCCCGAGCCCGACGGCGTGTCGTCGAGGGCGTTCAGCGGATCCCAGCTCCATGCGGCGTCGCCGACGGGAGTCCAGCCGTCGACGTCGCTCGTGAAGCTCGGGTTCTCGACCAGCGTCACGGTGCAGTCGGCGACGCCGTCCGTATCGAGATCGGCGCAGCCGTCGACGAGATCGCTCGGCGCCGAGCCCGTGCCGCCGGGGTTGCCCTCGCCGCCCTCGCCGTCGCCGGAGGCTCCCGTGAAGGAGCTCGCCGCGGCGCCCGCCGCCTCGAGGCGACGATCGTCCACCGAGCACGCGAAGAGCCCGAGCGTCACGAGCGCGAGGCTGCCGAATCGGACCGCGTCCATCGGACCGTTTCGTAGCCCCGGCTCGCGCCGACGTGGGCACCTATCCGCGCGTGCCGTCGAATCGTCACGCGGGTGCTACACGGCGTCGCGCGCCGTGCCGCGCCCTCAGCGATTCACGGGAAACTTCGCGAGTTTGTACTGCAGTGTGCGCCGATGCAGGCCGAGCACGCGCGCGGCCTTCGAGACGTTACCGTGACAATCCTGGAGCACGCGCTCGATGTGCTCGCGCTCGAGCCGGGCGAGCGTCGGCGTTTCGAAGCGCGGGCCTT
>DATJXW010000175.1:0-10206 GCA_035499895.1 Polyangiaceae bacterium
GACGGCCGCGGTTCCGAGCGCCGCGCCCGCAGCTTCCGGCGACGTCGCCGACGCGCGCGCGCGTCCGGTTGGGGCTCTTCCGCGTGCGAGCGCGCGCCCAGCCGACGAGGCGGACGCCTGTGCCGACGCGGCGCTCTTTCAGACGGGTGTTCAAGCCTTCAAGAGCGGCGACTACGCGAGCGCGGCGAGCACGTTGGGGCGCTTCTCGGCGTCGTGCGTGCATTCCGGCCACGCCGAGGACGCGACCTACCTGCGCATGGTGGCGCTCGCTCGCGCCGGGGCGAACGACGAAGCGCGCGCTCAGGCGCTCGCCTACCTCAAGCGCTTCCCCAACGGTTTCAGACGCAAAGAGGCGGCGCGCGTCGCGGGCGTCGAATAGGCGAGCGCCGCGGCGCTCCGGGTGGCACGCCGCGTGAATGACTTCTCCCTCGACCATGGAGAAGCGAAGCGCTCGGATGGAGTCGCCGCCGGAGCTTGCGACGAGCGTCGAGCGGGCGCGCAAAATCGTCAAAGCGGCGTTGCCGGGGGCGCAAATTGTGCGTGCGGTGCCGCTCGGCGCGGACGTGCCCAGCAAGGACGAATCCGCGAAGGGCGCCGGCTACGGCGTCCCGGTGCGCTTGGATCTGATTCAAGAAGGAACGCGACGCTCGGTCGTGCTTCACGCCGCCGCCGCCAACGCGTTCGGGCACGATCGGCGCGCTGATCGCGCTGCCGCCGCGCTGCTCGCCGCCGACACGTTCGGCCGCTTTCCGCAGCACGTCGAGGTGCTCGACGTCGGCGCCTACCGGCGGGACGACGATTTCGTTTCGCTCCGAGGGACCGGCGAATTCTACCTGCTCACGTCGTACGCCGAAGGCGAGCCTTACGCGGCCGATCTGCGGCGCATCGCGCGCACGGGAGAGCTCACGGCAAACGACATGAGCCGCATGCAACGGCTCGCGCGCTACTTGGCCGAACTCCATTCCGAGCGGCTACCCGACGAGAAGACGCGTTACGAGCGCTTCATGCGCGACACCGTGGGGAGCGGGGAGGGCGTCTTCGGGATCACCGACGGCTATCCCGAGGACGTCCCCGGGGCGCCGCGTTCACGGCTCGAGCGCATCGAGGAGGCGTGCTTGCGCTGGCGCTTCAAGCTGCGCGGGAAGAGCGCGCGGCTCCGACGGACGCACGGCGACTTTCACCCGTTCAACGTGGTCTTCGGCGAGGACTCCGAGCTCGCCGTGCTCGACGCGAGCCGCGGTGGCTCGGGCGACCCCGCGGACGACGTGACGTGCATGACGATCAATTACGCCTTCTTCGCGCTCGGAAGGCCGGGAGCGTGGCGCAACGCGCTCGCCCCTTTGTGGCACGGCTTCTTCGACGCGTACGTCACGGCGACGGGGGACCGCGGCATATTCGACGTGGCGGCGCCGCTCTTCGCCTGGCGCGGCTTGGTGCTGGCGAGCCCCACGTGGTACCCCGAGCTCACGGCGCAGGATCGGGATCGCGTGCTTTCCTTCGTGGAGCACGTGCTCGCCGCGGATCGCTTCTCGCCGGAGATGGCGCGGGAATTCTTCGACACATGAGCGGAGTCGTCGTTTGGATCACCGGACTGCCGTCCTCGGGCAAGTCCACGCTCGCCGAACGCGCCCTGCGGGTACTTCACGCCCGCGGCGCCATGGCCTGCATGCTCGACGGGGACGCAGTGCGCGCCTGTCTCGTGCCGCCGCCGGGCTATTCGGCAAGTGAGCGCGCGGCGTTTTACGCGTCGCTCGCGAACCTCGCTGCGCTCCTCGCGCGCCAGGGCTTCGTCGTGCTCGTTCCCGCAACGGCGCACCGCCGCGCCTTCCGCGAGCAAGCGCGCAGCGTGGCGCCCGCGTTCATCGAGGTCTTCGTCGCGACCTCCCTTTCGGAGTGCGAAGAGCGCGACGACAAGGGTCTCTACGCGAAAGCACGAGCCGGCGAGCTCCGCGGCGTGCCGGGGCTCGACGAGCCTTTCGAAGAGCCGGCGACGCCGGACGTCGTCGTTCGAGGCGACGACGACGAGGCGGCCGTGCAAGCCCTGTGCGCCCGCGCGTTGCGAGCGGGCGACTCGGCTCCACGCTCGTGACCCGGCCGTCGCCGAGGTCGTTCGCGCGCGACTCAGCTCTTGCGCAAGCGGCTGTTCAGTAGCTCCGAGAGCGCGCGGCACGCGTCGACGGTCGTGAAGACGCCGACGACCTTGCCGTTTTGCACGATCACGGCCGAGCCGTATTTGTGCTCGGCCATCGTGTTCACGACCTCGTCGAGCGGGGTTTCCGGACCTACCGAATAAGGCGGCTCGCTCATCGCCTCGCCGACCGTCATCGTCGCCGCGTCGACCTTGTCGAAGCTCTCGACGAGTCGCACGTCGCGCTCCGTGATGAGGCCGAGGAGGCGCTCGCCCTGCACGACCGGAAGATGCCGAAAGCCGCCTTCGCGCATCAATCTCGTCGCGGTCATCAGCGTGGACTCCGCATCGATGGTGCGCGGAACGGTCGTCATGTACTTCGAGATGGACGGGATTGGCTTACTCATGTCCCGACACGAAGCAACTTGCGAGCCACACGCGTTTTTTGGCGAGCGCCCGGTTCGTGCTCGAACTTCCGCGCAAACACTGCGCGACGGTGACCCGAACGAGCACGAGCTTGCGCGCTTTTCTTCGCGAGTCGCGCTCTCCCGCCGTCACGCTTTCGGGGCACGCCCGTTGCTTTCGTCGGAGACCTTCGGGCTGGACCCCACGACGCCCGGCGAGGAGTCGACGCATGCACCGACGGTTCTTCTTTCACGCGAGCTTGATCGCCGTGGCGCTTCTCGGGGCGCCGATCGCCGCGCGTGCCGACGTCGTCCCCGATCAATGCCTCATGGGTGCCGAAGGGCAGCCGTGTCAGAACGCGCTCTCCGGATCGCGGGCGGGCGTTTGCCGGACTTCGACTTGCACTCGAGCGAATCCACCGCCGGCCTCTTGTCTCGGTGACGCCGGGGCGGGCGGTCGTGGAACGGCCGGCGACAGCGCGGGGTGCGGTAATTACGGGCAAACGAGCTACGAGTGCCTGCGCTGCATGCCGGGCGGCAGTGGCGGCGGCGGCGCCCACGCCGGGGGCGGAGTCGGTGCGGCCGCGGGGGCGAGCGGAACCGGTGCGGACACGAGCGGCGGGACGGCTGGGGAAGCGAGCGGGCAGACCGGCAACACCACGGGCTGCGACTGTCGCGTGGGCGGCGATCGTCCCGACGGCCTCCTCGCCGTGGCGATGTTGGTCGTCGGCGGAACGGCTCTCTTCGTCTCGCGTCGCCGTCGCGCGCAAAACCGGCGCCCGTGAAGGCGGTCGCGTTGACGAACTCCGTGCCTCTGCCCATCGACCGCGCTCTCCAGGGGCTCGATGTCCTGCGCCTGCGTTCGTTTCGCTCGGCGCTCTCTCTGCGCGCGCTCCGGAGCGTGCTGGTCGAACGCGACCGGCGACTCGGCGTCGCGGTCGCCGTGCACGCGTGCGTCACGTTCGCGCTGGCCGTTTACTTTCCAGTGTTGCTCTTCGTGCTCGGGCCCGTCCTCTTCGGCGTCGCGCACGTGGCGGCCGACGTCCGGTACCTCGTGATTCGCCCCCGACTCTCGCGGCTCGGGCGTGCGGCGCTCGCGGGCGGTTGCGTGCTCTTCCTGGCCACGTCTGCGGTCGACGCGTTCCACCGGTCACTCGTCCCGGCGCGTCTCGAGCTCGGGCTCGCCGGCGTTTGGGCCGTGCTCGCCGTCGTCGCGGGGGCGTCGCGCCGCCGGATCCGGCATGCACTCACGGGGCTCGCGGTCGTGGCGGCGGTCTCCGGCGTCGCGCTCGCGCGGCCGAGCGAGTTTCGGCTGGTGTACGCCCACGCGCACAACCTGGTCGGGCTCCTCGCCTGGCCGCTCTTTTTTCGCAAGCGCCTGCGGCTTCTCCAACGCGTCGTGTTCGGCGCGCTGGTCGCCGCCGTGGTCCTCGCGAGCGGCGTTTTCTCCGCGTCCACGCTGGCGTCGGCGGGGGTGAGCATGTTTCGCGTCCACGTGCTGCAAGTCGCTCTCTGGCTCGCGCCGTTCGAGCGAACCGATTGGGCCGTCGGCGCCACGAGCGCGTTCGTCTTTCTCCAGGCTCTGCACTACTCGATGTGGCTCACCGTCGTGCCGCAAGGGGCGCTGCCGGGTGAGGGGACGCAAAGTTTCGCGCGCAGCGCGCAGAGTCTGCTCGCTGATTTCAAGCCGTGGGGTCTCGCCGTCGTCGCGGCGTGCGCTCTCGCCGTGCTGTTCGCCGCGTTCGCGAATCCCGGACGGGCGGCGGCGACTTATCTGCGCCTCGCGACCTTTCACGGCTATCTTGAGCTCGCCGCGCTCCTGCATGTCTGGGTGCGCGGGTACGCGCCTTGCTTGGGGGTGCGGCATGGCTAAGCGAATCATCGCCACGGCGGCCTTCGCACTCGGTTCGTTGCTCGGGCTCGGAACCGCGTCCGCCGACGGCGTGCGCCCCGACGCGTGTTGGACGGCAGGTGACCCTTGCGACAACGCGCCCGGACCGGGCCCTGGGGTTTGCGCGGAGTCCACCTGCACGTCTTACGGTCCGATTGATTGCGCGGGTGCGGCGGGTCAAGCCGGTGAATCGGGGAGCGGCAACTCCGGGTCTTCGGGCGTGTGTCTCGGCGACCGTCGATACGCATGCTTGCTGTGCCTACCGGGGACTGCGGGTGGCGGCGGCAGCGGGGGCGCGCACGGCGGCGGCGCCGGAACCACGGGCGGTGGCAAGAAAGGTAGTGGCGGCGCGAACTCGGAAGCCGGCGGCGGAGCCGGCGCGGAAGGCGGCACCGAAGCAGGCGAGGGCGGCCGCGCGGCGGAAGGCGGTCGAGCCAACGCTCGAGCAGGTTCGACGGGCGCGGTCGGAGCCGCGGGACGCGCCAACGGCGGCGGCGCCGGCTCGAGCGGCGGCACGGTCGCCACGAGCAGTCAGAACTCGGGCTGTGGGTGTCGCGTGGGTCGCGCCGACGACGAGCGGTCCCTCGCCGGGTTCATGCTGTTCGTCGGGCTCACGGCGCTCGGGGTGTCGCGCCGGCGTGCGTCGAGGGCACGGGGCCTCTCGTGACGGCGACGAGCTACGTCGCCGAGTGGGCGAAGTATTTCGTCGTGACACTGCTCGTGGAGGTTGCCGTGGCGGCGCCGCTGCTCGCGCGCAGTGAGCCGCGTTGGCGCGCCGTTTCGGCGGTCGCGTTCGCTCAGCTCCTCAGTCACCCCGCCGTGTGGTTCGTCCTCCCGGCGCTCGGGCTGCACCGCGGGGCTTATCTCGTCGTGGCGGAGTCGTGGGCGATCGTCAGCGAGCTCGTGTTCT
Organism: Polyangiaceae bacterium; assembly: GCA_035499895.1. Taxonomy (GTDB): domain Bacteria; phylum Myxococcota_A; class Polyangia; order Polyangiales; family Polyangiaceae; genus PMG-095. The sequence goes on from DATJXW010000175.1 coordinate 5,334, forward strand.
ATCGCTTCGTCTTCGAACGCCTTTCTTGGACGCGCGCTCTCGGCGTCTCGGCGCTCGCGAACGGAGCGTCCCTGGCCGTGGGGACGCTGCTCGGCTGACGCTCGGCGAGGCGATCACGGCCCGCTGCCGACCCATTCGTCGGCGCCCACGTCGGGATGCGCGTCGCGCGGATCTCCGTCGAAGTCGTCGGCCGGCGCGCCTTCGCTCGTGCCGGCGTCGATGCACGCCGAGCCGGCGCTCAAATGAATCCCGTCGGGCGCGAAGCTCGGGTCCGCGGAGAAGTTCGACGAGAAATTCGCGCTGAGCGCGTTGATCGAGACGATGTCGGTCAGCAACGTGGAGCCGTCGTCCTCGTAGCTCGGCCCGGTCAAATCGTTGTTTTGGAAAGCCAACGGACGGAAAGGCGCCCCGAGTCCTTTTTCGACTTCGAAAAAATCCGCGCCCGTGCAGCCGCCCGAGCGACTGACGATGTTGTTCCGGAACGTCCCTTGACCGGCATGATCGCGAATCCCGGCCTCAATGCACGGATTGAGGGGATTCATACTCGACTCGGCATATTGGGCGGCGCTGCCGAACAGGGTGTTCGAGGTCACGTCGACCGGCCCGTTGATCTCGAGCGCGGCGCCGAGCGCCGGATTGTCGAGATAGCCCGCGCCGCACCATGGGCCCCAGACGACGTTGTTCTCGAGCCGACCGGCGGAGGCCGTGATGCCCGCGCCCTGGCCCGTGCAATTGGCCGACACGCGGTTTCTCGCGACGAGCCCACCGGCGGTAACGATGCCGCTCCCGCGGAAGGTGATGTCCCGTCCTTGTACGTAGTCGTTCGGAAAAACGAGCCCGCTCACCTGGTTCACCTCGACGTCGCAACCCGCGTCGCAGCGGATCCCCGCGGCCGTGAAGGTCCCGGCGGCGGGCGGTTGGCTCGACGTTTCTTGGAGCTCGAGGTGAATGTCCGGGTTGTCACTCACCGCGCAGGCGGTCGCGCAATGGACCGCGTTGACCGCTTGGGGCGCCGAGCTGAAGGCGACGCCGACGATGCTGATATTGGCCGTGATTTCGGGGTGACAGTCGCCGGATGACGCGATGGCATCCGCGGTGCTGCGCACCGACGATGTCGTGACGAGCGGCGAAGCGCCCGCGCAATCCGAGAACGCGATGCCGTCCTCGCCCTGCACGTCGACCGTGAGGTCGTGAAGGACGCTGTTCGTCGCATCCCCGGTGACCTGGACGCCGAGCGTCGACCAGTGCGCTTGTCCGGTCACGCTGCCTTGGATCGTGGAACCAGGGCTCGTATCGAGGAGCACGCCGGTTCCGCCACGCAGCGTGAAGTTCACGTTGGCGTCGACCGACGAACGCAGCGCATCGAGCGCCGTGTTGTCCGCACCGTAGGCGGTGACGGTGCCGTCGTAGGCGACGTTCGGCGCGTCCACCAACTCGGTTCCAAGCGTCCGCCCGCCGCCTTCCTGAGCAAGAGTGACGGTGTTGCCGCTGAGCGAGGCGGCCGCGCCTTCGACGTGAATGCCAATCATGTCGCCCAGAGCCGCGTCGAGCCGGATGCTCGTGCCCCGCACGGCGGAACCCGCGGCGTTCTCGAGCCAAACGCCGTAGACGGCATCGCCGTCGACGGCGAGATTCATGCTGCCGGCGTCGACCGTGACCTCGGAGCCGACGGCGCGGACGCCGTAGTTCTCCCCGCTCGGTACCGTGTTCCCGAGACCGTACGAGCGCAGGGGCAACGACACGGAGACGTTCTCCAACGTCGCTCGCGCGCCGCCGCTCACGTCCACACCGTACGCGTCGACCGCGGTCGCCCCGCCCTCGATGTCGAGCCAGGACAGGGCCGCGCCCTGCGCTCCGCGCACGCTGATCGCCGTGGTCGTGGTCGCTTCGAAGTGCGTGACGCGGAAGCCGTCGAGGACGGTCGTGTGCGTGGCCGAATCCGGAAACACGACGCCGGCAGGCGTCGTGAGCGACAAAGTCGTGGTCGTCGTCGGACCACTGCACCGCGTGAAGCCCGTGGACTCGTAAGAGCCGTAGAGCGAGACGCCGTCGTGCATCGTGAGATCGGCGGCGTCCGGACCCGTGTACGTGGCGTTCGCCGGGACGCTCGTGTTCGAGCCGTCCGTCGCCGGGGTCGTGCACGCCGGGCCGCCCGCGACGCAGACCTTGGTCGCGACTTCGGGGTGCTCGGCCGCGAAATCGAGCGCCGTTTGCACGGTGGCGAAGGGCTTCACGCCGTGGCTCACGAGCGCCGCGCCGTCGTCGCCGTCCGGCGTCACCTTGATACACGCGCAGTCCGGATCGGGCGCGCCGTCGCAGGTCTTCGCCACGCAGCCGCCGTCGCCCGTGCCCGAATAGCCGCGTGGGCAAGCGCCGCACGTGCTCGTCGCGCCGCTGCGCGTGCAGGTGACGAGCGGATCGCACCCGCCGTTGTTCGTCGAACACGGGTCCATTTGCCCGCCGCTCCCTGCCGTGCCCGCGCCGCCAGCAACGCCGCCGCTCCCCGCCCTGCCCGCGCCAGCAACTCCACCGCTGCCCGCCGTGCCCGCGCCGCCCGAGCCGCCGCCCCGGCCGCCGAGTCCGCCGGAGCCCGCACCGCCCGAGCCGCCGCCCCGGCCGCCGAGTCCGCCGGAGCCCGCCTGCGTGTGGTTGCCGGCAGCGCCGGCCGTCGCTGCTTCTCCTCCCGCGCCGCCCGCTTCGCCCGCGCCGCTCGCGCCAATCCCGCCTTCGCCCGCGCCCCCGCCAAGCGCTCCGGCGCCCGCATTGGGCTCGCCGGCCTCGCCCGCATTGCCCGGCGTTCCGCCGCTCGCGCCGGTGCCTCCCGTCCCCGCTTCGCCCGGCTTCGAGCCGCCGCACGCCGCGACGAGCAAACCGAAGCAGCCGAGCGAGACTCGAGAGCGAAGGCGCGCGAGCGACAGCGCGCCGCCGATCGAGCGACGGGTGTCCCACGCGTGCTCGAGGTCAGGAGTCATCGTTCTCCCTCAGAGGAGCGTGATGCCGAGTTGCTCGAGCAAGTCGTCGAGGTCGTCGCCGGAGGCGGGCAAGCATGCGATGAGCTCGGCGAGGTGCGCGTCGGCCCAGCCGGGCATGGTTTTCCCCCGGGTGGGCTCGATGCCGCACGCGAGAAGTCGCCGCCACTCGAGCCGCCGTTGTTCGGCGTACCCGACGGCGAGGTGCTCGAGATGGCGCCCGTCCAGACACTCCGCGACGCTGCTCGCGAGATCGCGTGCTTCGCGCAGACCCACGTTCAGGCTTTGCGCGCCGAGCGGACTCGTCTGGTGGCACGCGTCGCCGGCGAGCCAAACCCTGCCGTGGCCGAAGCGGTCGGCGAGGGCCTTGTTGAACGTGCGCACGCCCGACCATTCGACTCCGTGGGCCGACTTCACGTGCCAGGGGACGTGCCGATCGAGCAGCGTGTGGAGCTCGGCGCGGCCGAGCGGTTCGCTCCGCGGGGAGTCGAGCTCGAAGCTGTAACGGGTGCTGCCGCCGTGGAGCGGGTAGACCGCCGCCGAGCGCGAGCCGAGCACGAGCTCGGCCGTTTCGCCGCTCGGGGCGGGTTGGGGCACGTCGAAGAAGGCGAACGCGCGTGCGGGGCCGACCTCGACGAGCGCGCTGCCGAGCGCTTCGCGCACCGTGGATTGGTGGCCGTCGGCGCCGATCAGAAACGCCGACGCGATGCGAAATTCCCCCGCATCGGCCGGCACCGTTCGCTGCGACTGGCCGGAGCTCGGCTTCGCGTGGACGAAGCGTGCGTGGACCTCGTCCGCGTTCTGTTCGAAGGAGGCGAGCCGCCAACCGTACGTCACGTCCACGCCGAGCGTCGCGAGCGCGTGTTCGAGCGCTTTGCGCAAGACGTTCTGCGGCAGCGTGAGCGCGCCGTCGGCATGCTCGCCGTCGACCGGCAGCTCGAGCAACGCGCGCCGTTCGCCGCCCGCGAAAACCGCGACGCGCCGGAAGGATTGGCCTTGCCAGCGCAGCGGATCGACGAGGTCGAGATTCGCGAGCATCGCGACGGTCCGCGGGTGTAGGACCACCGCGAAGCTGCGAGCGGATGCCGGCTCGCTCTCGTCGATGATGACCGAGTCGATCCCCCGGCGCTTCAGCTGCAGGGCGGTCAAGAGGCCCACGGGGCCGGCACCGACGATGACGACGGGAGTTCGCGCTTCCATGCACCCCTCGACTGCAAGCCGCGGGCCACGAGCCGCGCGATCCCGTGTGTGTCGAAGCGTCGACCGCGCTCCACGTGAGTCGGAGGCAACCGCGCAAAAGCCGCGACTCCGCCCGCGGAGCGCGCAACGTCTGCGCGCGGGCGGCGCGCGTCACTCGTAACGGAGCGCCTCGATCGGATCGAGCCGCGCGGCCTTGCGGGCCGGGTAGAGCCCGAACGCGACGCCGACGAACGCGCTGAAAAGAAACGCGAGCACCGCCATGTCGATGCGCAAGCTGAACGGCCAGGCGAGACGCGCCGCGACCTGCTCGGCCGCGATCGCGCCGAGCACGAGTCCGAGGATGCCTCCGGCCATCGAGAGCGTCATCGCCTCGACCAAAAACTGCGCGAGCACGTGCCAGGGCTTCGCGCCGACGGCCATCCGGACGCCGATTTCCCGCGTTCGCTCGGTCACGCTCACGAGCATGATGTTCATGATGCCGATGCCGCCGACGAGCAGCGAGACGACGGCGATGGCGGCGAGCAGGCCCGTCAGCGCCTTCGTGCCGGCTTGTTGAGCGTTGGCGATTTCCGTCAGATTGCGGATCGAAAAGTCGTCTTCGGCTTCAGAAACCACGTGATGGCGATCGCGCAGGATCGTCGTCATCTCGCGTTGAGCCCTGCCGGTGTCGCTCGCTGAGACGGCGCTCACCACGATGGCGCCGG
>DATJXW010000176.1:0-18948 GCA_035499895.1 Polyangiaceae bacterium
CCGCAGCTCCACTGCCACGTCGGGTCGACCCGGGCGCCGGTCGTCGGATCGACGAGGATGGGCGCTCCCGGCGTGAGCGGCACGAGGTCGGCGCGGTCGTAGCCGTCCACCTCGGCCCGGTAACGGTGGCCGTCGATGACGCGCGAGAACGCGACCGTGCTCTGGCAGTCGGTCGGCGCGGAGCTCGGCAGCGCGAATCCGACGGTCGCGCGCGGTTGCGGGCCGGGCGTCGCGTCGCCCGCGCAGGTCGGGGTGGGGACGTCGATCGCCGTGTAGTCGTCACCGGTCGTGACGATGGCGTCGCCCTTCGCGACGTCGTCGCTCGTCACGGGGGCGCCGTCGGGCTGGTACTCGACGTCGAACACCGTCGCGACGTAACTGCGGAGGGCGCCGTCGGTGGTCGCGCATGGGACGTTCCCCAGAAAATCGGAGGGCGTCACGCCGATTTGCGTCGGATGGTAGACGCCGGCGACGGCTGGCGTCGTCTGGGAGCACGCTCCGACGAGGCCGGCGAGTCCGGGTGCGAGGAGCGCGACCAGAGCTCGGCGCGAGCGGTTCAGCATGGGGGAGCGCGACATAGCACGGGCGCCGGGCGGAAGTGGCCGCACCCGGGCGGGCGCTTCAGCCGCCGCCGGCCTGGCCGCCCTGTCCCGCCGTCGGCGTGGGCGGGGTCGCTTCCGTCCCTGTAAGAAAGGAGCACGCGTAGGCGCGCTCGGGATATTGAACGACCTCGCAGGCGAGCGCCGCGTTGTCGGCCGCGGACGCGAGGTTGCACGAGTCGAGCGTGGCGTCGCGCCCGTTCGATTGCACGCAGGTCCCGAGGCTCGTGATCGTCGCGACACAATCGTCGATCTCGGCGGGTTGCGGCGGCGTGACCGGCAAGCCGTGCAGGCAGTGATCGCGGTAATAGAGGCGGCACTCCGCGGCACTCGAGACGATGCCGCACGCCGCGGCCGCGTCGCAGCGCGCCTGCTCGATGTCGCGACAATCCTGGATGCCCTTGGCGGAAGTCCCGCAACCGGGGCTCACCACGAACGCGAGCACGCTCATCGCCGCGAGGAAGGCGACGTTTCGGAGCGCGCGGCGCCTCGGTCCGGCGGGAACTCCGGAGCTCGGATTCACGCACGAGCGGTTATCACGCCGCGGGCACGCGCGCGAAGTTTTCGCCCCGCCGCGCTCCGGCGGCGCGCCCGGGCGCAAACTTGACGGAGCTCGACGAGGGCGCGAGGGTTCGGTGCTCGCAATGGCTCGCGCCATGGTGCTCGCAGCCGGTCACGGCACGCGGCTTCGACCGCTCACCGACGAGCGACCGAAACCGCTCGTGCCGTTCGGCGATCGCACGCTGCTCGAGCACGCGCTCGACCGTCTCGGTCCGGCGCTCTTGCCGGCGGTCGTGAACGCGCATCATCTCTCGGCGATTCTGCGTGAGTTCACGCTGGGTTCCGCGCGTATTTCACAGGTGATTGTCGAGCCCGAGCTCCGGGGCACGGCCGGGGGCGTGGCCGGCGCGCGGGCCTTTTTCGGCGCGGGGCCGCTCGTGGTGACGAACGCCGACGTGCTCGCCGCGGTCGACATGGAGGCGCTCGTGGCCGCGACGCCGGAAGACGGCGTGTGCCTCGCCGTCGTGGGGGCCGCACCCGGCGAGGGGCCGGTCGGGGTGGCCGCGGACGGGCGCGTCGTGCGACTGCGGGGCGAGCGCTACGGTGAGGAGGCGGCCGGCGGAGACTACGTCGGGACGATCGGCATCGGGGCGCGCGTCCTCGCCGAGCTGCCCGAGCGCGGGTGCCTCATCGGCGACGTGGCGATGCCGCTCGCGCGCCGGGGCGGTTCCGTCTCGACGGTGCCGGTCGAGGGCGGCTTGCTCGCGCCGGGCGACGGGATCGCCGAGTACCTCGCTGCTCACCGCGTGTGGCTCGAGCGGCGGAGCGGCGGCGACGGCGCGTCGTTCGTCGGGGAAGGGGCGCGGATCGAGCCGGGCGTCGAGCTCTCGGAGAGCGTCATCGGTGCCGGCGCGTTCGTCGCGGGACGCGGGCGCGTGGAGCGCGTGGTCGCGTGGCCGGGCGCGCGCGTGACGGCACCGCTCGCCGACGCCGTCGTGACGACCGCGGGTCGCGTGGTGCGACCCCCGCCGTCCGAACGGCCCGATCGCTACGAACGGTCTCCGGTGTAGTGCGCTCATTTGCCGGCCGGCGTGGTAGACGCGCCGGGCGCATGCACGTGCTCACGATCGACGCCGCTCCCGACGCGTGGGCGGTCGCGCGGGCACTCGCTGAACGGCCGGGCCTCGCCTTCGTGCTCGGCGACGGGGGCCGCACGGCGTACGTTGCGTGCGATCCGAGCGCGAGCACACGCGCGCTCGATCCGGAGCCGGGCCACGCGTGTGCGGCGCGGCCGTTCGGCGAGATCCCGCGCTGGATCGGGCTCTTGCCCTACGAGGCTCGCCGAACGCTCGAGCGTTCGCGGGCGGCCGAAGGCCGAACGCCGCCGGAGGTCGAGGATCCGCTCTGGTACCGCTACGAGTGTGTCGTCAAAATCACAAGTCGAATCGAAGTGATCGGCTCCGAAGCTCGTGCGGCGAACGAGCTTGCGTCGCGCCTCCGGCGCGCCTTGCGTACCCGCGCGCGGCCCGTCGAACGACCACACGTCGAGCTCCGCGCACGGCCGGAGCCGGGTGAGGCGCACGCCGCGCGCATTCGCCGCGCGCTCGAGCTCATCCGGCAGGGGGAGATTTATCAGGTGAACCTCGCGCGGAAGTTCGAGCTCGCGGTGAACGGCCGCGCGCTCGAGGTGCTCGCGGCGCTCGGGGCCGGTGGGCTGCCGCCGCACGCGCTCGCGGTCGAGTGGCCGGAGCTCGGGGTGGCCATGGCGTCGCCGGAGCTCTTTCTCGCGCTCGAGCCGGGCGGGCTCGTGCGCACGCGGCCGATCAAGGGAACCCGACCGCGCGCGCTCGACGCCGAGGCGGACGCGGTGCTCGCGCGTGAGCTCGACGCGGACCCGAAGGAGCGCGCCGAGCTCGCGATGGTGATCGACGTGGAACGAAACGATCTCGGGCGTCTCGCGCGGGCGGGCAGCGTGCGGCTCGCCGAGCCGCCGCGGGTCGAGACGCACGCTCGCGTGCACCACCGTGCCGCGACGGTCGCCGCCACGCTCCGCGAAGGGGTCACGCGCGAGGAGCTCCTGCTCGCGATGTTGCCGAGCGGGAGCGTCACGGGAGCGCCGAAAATCCGCGCGATGGAGGTGATCGCGGCGCTCGAGCCGGCCCGGCGCGGCCTTTACACGGGCGCGGCGGGCTTTCTACGCGAGGACGGGGGGCTCGAGCTCGGGATGGTGATTCGAACCGTGACGCTTCGGGACGGGCAGGGGTCGTACTACGCGGGCGGAGGCATCGTCGCCGACAGCGATCCGGAGCGCGAGGTGCGGGAGACGCTCTGGAAGGCCGCGGCGCTCATCGAGCTCGTGGGCGGCACGCTCGACGCCTGGTCCTGAACGAAAGCGCCGAAAACTGGGCCGGCACGGGGCGCCGGGCGTACGCGGGAGGGAGCATGCAGCCGGTGAACGTGCGAAACCTCGACGAGATCCAGGAGGAGGATTCACGCTCGCGCACGTCGCGTTTTGCGGCGTTGCTCCTTGCCTCGCTCGCCGGGGCCGGCATCGTCACGGCCGCCGTCGTGATGTCGCGCCGCGGCGGCGAGGCGCAGCACGCGACGCGCGACCCGCTCGCCGATTTGGTGCTCGCGCAGAAGAACGCGGGTCCGTCGGCCGACAAGCTCGAGACCCGCGAGGTCTCTTTTCCGGGCATTCTGAGCGACGACGCCAAGCCGACGACGGCGCTCGCCGCCGTCCGCGACGAGCACGGCCGGCTCTTGCCGCCGCCCGACGCGAGCGCGAGTGCGACCGCCGTCGCGCCGCCGCCGCCCGCCGCGGATCGGCTGCCCGTCGTGCCGCTGCCGGTCGGCGAGATGCTCGGCGCCACGCCGGTGACGACGGAGCCGAAGGACGACCTCGTCGCGCTCGCCGCGGACAAATCGAAGCTGCCCGACAACGGCGAGCTCGCGCCGCCCGGCATGGACGGCGGCTTTCAGCTTCAGGTCGCGAGCTTCAAGGACCAAGCCGACGCCGATCGGCTGGTCGAGGATTTGCGCAAGCGCGGCCATCGCGCGTATCGCATCGCGGCGAACGTGCCCGAGCGCGGCGTGTGGCAGCGCGTGCGCATCGGCCCCTTCAAGACGAAGTTCGAGGCGAACAAGTACAAGCTCGAGCTCGAGCGCACCGAGCGCATCGAGCCGTTCCTGGTGGATCCGGACAAGGTGAAGCAAGCGGCCGAAATCCGCGCCGCGCGCCTCGCCGCGCGCGAAAAGAAGGACCATTCGGCGCGCGGCCTCGTCGTCCACGACGAATGAAACGGCGCGGCGCGCCGCGCCCGCAAAGCTAGCCGGCTTTGGCCTTGCGCTGCAGCTGCTGCTGCACGATCTGCGAGACCGCGGCGCTCACGTTCTTGCTGCGCGAGAGTGAACGCAGGTCGGCGTCGCGCAGGTGCGGCACGAGCCGGCTCGCGAACGTGAAGGGCGTTCGCGGGTTCTGCACGAGGTTCATCTTGATCTGATAGCTGCGCACGAGATCGCGGTTCATCGCGATGATGCGCAGCACTTCGTCGGAGACGGCGCGGCTCGCCGAGATTTGCACCGCCTCGCTCTCCTTGAGCCCGGGGCTCTTCGCCGCCGCGGCCGCGACGAGCCGGTTCGCGTCGCGGACGAGGAGCAGCCGTTCGGGGCCGGTGCCGAGCGTCGCGCGCCGGATCTTCTCGCTCACGCTGCAGCCGGCGAGCTCGGCGTGGAGCGGCACGATCTTCTTTTTGAGCTGCTCTTCGCCCTCGTCGTCCACTTCGTGCGTGTCCTCGCCCTCGTCGAGCGCGACCTCGGCCGCGAGCGCCTCGACCTGCTTGAAATGGAGGTCGTCGAACGTGGGTTCCTCGGAGGGTTCGGGGATGAGCTCGTTCATGATCGCGGCCGCGGCTTCCTTGAAAGCCGGGATGCCGAGCTCGATGTCGTTGCGCACCGCGAGCTCGATCAGGCGATCGGCGGTCGACATGCGCACCTGCTTGTTCATGTAGAGCTTTTCGATCACGGTCGGGTGCGCGAGCATCAACACTTCGTTCGTCGCGATGATTTCGCCGATCTTCTCGTCGGCGCTCGCGGCGAGCTGCTCGAGCGCCGCGGTCGTGACGCGCGGCATCTTCAAGACGCCGAGCACGACGTCCTCTTCGCGCGGCCGCGCCTGGACGAGCGTTTCGATCACGGAGCCGGGCAGATCGGCCGAGAGCGCGCCGGCGAGGATCGGCGTCGGGAGCTTCTCGAGCGTCGCGCGCGCGGTGTTCGCGACGGCGGCGTCCGCGGAAGCCGCGAGCACCGCGACGACCGTCACGATGTCGCCCGGCTTGAGGCCGGGGAGAACGCCGCGCGCCGCCATCGTGCGGAGCGGCGCCGGCGCGTCCGGGGACAGCGCTTTCTGCGCTGGTGCCGGCAGCGCGCTCAGGTCGACGTCCACGCTGACGAGTATCCCAAGAAGTTTTGCTGCGGTCGAGCCGGCTCTTGCGAGAGCCGCTCAATCGGCCTACTTCTGGGTGGTCATGGGTATCGTGGACTTCGTGAAGGGCGGCGTGCAGCGCATGATGATTGCGCGCCCGGACGCGCAAAAAGACAAGGTCGTCTACAAGCATCCGGACCAGACGTTCCCGTTCTGGAGTCAGCTCACCGTCGACGCCGACGAGTGCGCGCTATTTTTTCGCGACGGCAATGTCGTCGCGACGCTGCCGCCCGGCCGCCACACGCTGCAGACGCAAAATTATCCGTTCCTGAACACCCTCGTCGACAAGTTCACGGGCGGCAACGTCTTCATCAGCGAGATCTTCTTCGTTCTCACGCGCCCGCTCTACAATCAGGGCTTCGGCGACACGATCGGGTCGATGCGCGATCCCGAGCTCGAGATCCGCGTCACGCCGCGCGCGTTCGGTACATTTTCGTACCGTGTGTACGACCCGCTGCGCTTTCTCGTCTGGTTTCGCGGGCAAGCGAGCGGGGATCCGAACGACTCGCCGCGCTGGATCCAGGACATGCTGTTCATGGGCTTGCGCTCGACGCTCACGCACATGCTCAAGGCCGGTGAGCTCAGCTTGCTCGACCTCGGCACGTGCGGCCCCGACGTCGCGCGCGCCATGGTGCAAAGCTGCCCCGATCTGCAGAACATCGGCGTCCAGGTACTCGAGGTCGCCAAGCTCAACGTCAACCTGTCCGAGGAAGATCAGGGCCGCATCGACCAGATGCAGGATCAGATCGTGCAGGCCAACGTGGACGCGAAGGCCGCGCAGCGCCGCATCAAACAAGCCGAAGCGGAGGCGGCGCAGCGCCAATTCCAGCTCGATCAGGATTTTGCCAATCGTGCCCGCTACATGAATCAGCTCGATATGGGCCGCTACCAGCAGTACGCGGCGGCAGAAGCGACGCTCGGCCTCGGGCAGGGCATGGCGCAAGGCGGCGACGCCGCGGCGGCGGGCGCGACCGGTGCCGCCGTTGCGGGCGGGCTTGGACTCGGCGCGGGCGTTGCGGCGGGCGCGCGCTTGCCGCCGTTCGGTTATCCGCCCCCGGGGTTCCCGCCGCCGGGTTATCCGCCGCCAGGCTTTCCGGGTTATCCGCCGCCGGGCTACCCCGGTTATCCGCCGCCCGGCTACCCGCCGCCCGGTTATCCGCCGGCGGCTCAGAGCGGCCCCGTGCCCGCGGCTCCCTATGGGGTCGTCGCGCCTCCGTCACCGTCGGGCCCGCAAACGGCGCCCGCTCCGGCCGCCTCGGCGCGTTGTAGCGCTTGTGGCGCCGCGAACCCGCAAACGGCGCGGTTTTGCGCGGAGTGCGGGCGCTCGCTCTCGACGTGAGCGTGAAGAGCGACATCTGGCGAACACCTCGAGATCGAGCCATTGTTGGCGTTCGCCGCCCCTGTGGTAGGAATTCTGCCTGGGCGTGAGCGGGAACAACTGTGGCTAAGAAACAGCTCCTCTTGGTGGAACCGGACCCGCAGAGTCTGCGGGTGCTCGAAGTCAGCCTGAAAAAGGCGGGGTTCAGTGTCACGACGGCGGGCGACGGAAGCGACGCGCTCACCAAGGTCGAGCTATCGACTCCCGATCTGATTCTGAGCGACACGCGCTTGCCGCGCCTCGACGGCTACGAGCTCGTGCGCCGCTTGAAAGAGCGCCACGAATACTCCGCGATTCCGGTCGTGTTCCTCACCGGGCAGCGCTCGATCGAAGACAAGATCCGCGGGCTCGAGCTCGGGGTCGAGGACTATCTCACCAAGCCCATCTTCGTGCGGGAGCTCATCGCGCGCGTGAACCTGCTCCTCGCGCGGCGCACGCACGACTCGATGGCGACGAACGTGCCCGTCAGCCGCCGCACGCGCTTCAGCGGCTCGCTCGAGGACATGGGCGTCGTCGATTTGCTGCAGACGTTCGAGGTGAGCCGCAAGAGCGGCGTCGCCCGCGTGTCGGACGGACGGCGCGAGGCCAAGGTTTACTTCCGCGACGGCAAGGTCGTCGACGCCGAGCTCGGACGGCTGCGCGGCGAAGAGGCGGTCTACCGCGCGCTCATTCTCAACTCCGGAGAGTTCGAGGTCGAGTTCTGTCCCGTCGTGAACGAGGACATCATCCCCACCTCGACGCAGGGCCTCTTGATGGAGGGCATGCGCCGCGTCGACGAGTGGGGCCGCCAGCTCGAACAGCTGCCGCCGCTCGAGACGATCTTCGAGGTCGATCACGAACAGCTCGTCGAGCGCCTGAACGAGGTGCCCGACGAGCTCAACGCGATCTTGCGGCTCTTCGACGGTCGTCGCTCGCTGCTCGACGTGATCGACGAATCGCCGTTCGAGGACCTTTCGACGCTCTCCACCGTGTCGAAGCTCTTCTTCGAAGGACTGCTCGTCGTCTCCCAGCGGGCGCCGGACGAAGACGTGGTGCCGTCCTCGGAGGTCGACGCCAGCGTGCGCCCGGAACGGAGCTCCGACGAGGTGGTGCCCGATTCGACGGCGCGCTCGCCGAGCGATCTGCCGCGCTCGGGGGGCGAGCCCGCGCGCTCCGTGCCCGAGGTTTCGAGTCGCGCGGGTTCGTGGCGGCCGTCCGCGCCGCCGATCGAGCCGTTCGCGCCGGGCGAGGCGTACGTGGCGCACGTGTCGCCGAGCGCGGCGCCGAGCGACCGTTCGGCGCGACCGCGCGCGGTGATGCCGGTGCTCGAGGAGCCGATGAGCGCGGTCCCGGAGGCTCGCGCGGAAGGGCCGGTCGTTCGCCCCCGCACGCAATTCGGGCTCGGGCCGGGCGGTGTGGAAGCGACCGCGCAGCTCGAAGGCTTGAGTCAAAACGCGAGCACGACGCGCGATACGCCCGAGGCACGCGCCGACGGCCCGAGCTTCGGCGAGGGCAAGGTGATTCCATTTCCCGCGCAGCGCCGTGAGGACGAAGCGCCCGAGACGCCGCAGGAGCCGCCGGCGCCCGCGGCCCGCGAGCCCGAGCCGCCCGCGCACGCACCGAGTGAGCTCCGTCCCACCGTGCGCGAGCCGCATGCTCCGCGCGCGAGCGGGCCGAGCGGAACGATGCGACTCGATCTCACGCCCGCGCCCGTCCCCGTGACGACGCCGCCGTCGCAGCCTTCGCCGCTCGGGGCCATCACCGCGACTCTCGGCAGCGTGGGCGTGGCGTCGAAGCCGGGCGGCAGCGGAGCCTCGCACAGCGAGCCGCCTCCGCCGTCGTCGAGCCGGTCGCGTGAGAGCTCGGGGGGACGCGCCGTCGAGCACGTCGCCGCGCGCGCGTCGGAGGATCACTTTTTCAAGGTCGGTGACGCGGGCGAGTACGAAGGCGGACCGTCGCATCGTCCGCCGCCCATCGCCGTCGAAGAAGAGCACGAAGAAGAGCTCCAGCAGTCGATTCGCGTTCGTACGCCGGAGCAGGAACAGCGCCGCGCTCAGTTCATCCGCTGGGTCGTCGCGGCCATGGGGTTCGGCATCGCGGTGTTCGCGATGGGCATCTTGCTGCGAGTGGTGGCGCCCCCGCCCAAAGAGGACACGTCGAAGCTCGCGCATCCGGCGCCGCCCGTCGCGGCCGAGCCGGCGCCGCCGCAAACGGAGGCGGCGACCGCAGCCGTCGTGCCGCCGCCGCCCGCCGCGGTCCCGCCGCCCGCTGAAACGACTCCGCCCGCGCCCGTGGTCAGCGCGCCGCCCGTCGCGACCGCTCCGCCACCGAAGCCCACCGCGACGACCGAGTCGAAGCCGCCGCTCCCGAAGCCGCTCCCGCCGCCCGCGCCCGTCGCGGCCAAATCGAAGCCGGCGCTGCCCGAGGTCGCGCCGCCCGCGCCCGCGAAGCACGTCGAAGCGAAACCGAAGCCGGTGAAGACGCCCGCGGCGGCCACGACGGCGCCGACCGCTCCCGCCGGCACCGCGTCGTTTCCGGTCGACTGAAGCGCGTCGCGCCCGCGTCGGTGTGCGCACGTTCCCTCACGAACGCGCGCGCTTCGCGTACGTCAGTCGGCGGTCGCGACCGCCGTCGTCGGCTCGCCGTCGGGAACGCGTCGCGTGACGGCAGAAGCGGCGAAGGGCGGCGCGAGTCGGGCGACCCGCCGCGCGCGGTGCGGTCGAACGGCGGCGAACGCCGCGTCGTCCGGAACCCGCGACGCGTTCGCGCTCGGCTCGGCCGGCGACGAGACCGCGGCGGGGAGGACGGCCGGAGAGCAGCCGCAAACGAGCGCAACGACGAGCAAGCTCCGCTTCAGCATGGCGCGGCGACGCTACGTCTGTAGGGCAATGTAGGGAAAGTTCCGAGCCGCGAAAACGCGTGGTCCGGACTTCGTTAAGTGTCGCGCCGCGCGTCGCGTTGATCGTCGAGGAAGCGCAAGAGCACGTGGCCGAACTCCGAGGGGCGCTCTTCTTGCGGCACGTGTCCCGCGTCGAGCAGCTCGAGCCGCGCGTCTTTGATCGAGCGCGCGAGCTTGCGCGCGACGCTCGCCGGCACCACGCGATCGAAGCTTCCCCACGCGACGAGTGTCGGCAGCCGCAGACCCGCGGCGCGCGTCTCGAGCTGGCGCGTGTCACTGAGGGCGCGCAAGGACTCGTGCGCGCTCGTGCGCGCGGCGGGCTCGTCGAAGGCGGCGTAGTACGCGGCGATGGAGGCCGGCTCGACGGCGCCCTCGCGAGCGAGCAGCTGTTCGCGAAAAAAGGCCGCGAAAATGCGGCGATTCCACAGCTGCCGCAGGACGAACCCGCCGACGCCCGGCAGCAAACCGAGCCGCCCGTACGCGCCGAGACGCGGCGGTTCGCACAGCGCGTCGACGAGCACGAGCTCGGACACGAGCTCGGGGTGACGAGCCGCGAGCGTGATCGCGACGGCGCCGCCCAGGCAATGCCCGACGAGCGTCGCGCGCCCGAGCTCGAGGCCCGCGTAGAGATCGGCGACGACCTCGGCGAACGACTCGACCGCGTACGCGAAGCGACTCGGGTGCGGCTTCTCGCTCGCGCCGAAGCCGGGCAGATCGGGCGTGACCACGCGGTAGCGTTCGGCGAGCGTCGCGCGCACGCCGTTCCACGTCGTGTTGTCCAGAAACACGCCGTGCAGGAGCAGGAGCGTGGGTCCCGAGCCGGACTCGGCGACTCGCACCCGAACTCTGCCCGCCGTCACGTCGCGATAGACGACCACCGACACGCTGCGAAGCCTAAGGCCACACGCCCGCCCGAGAAAGAGGTGGCGAATCGCCCCGCGCGTCCGGGCGGCCGGCGGCCGGAACCGCGACGGGCCGGGCCGCCCCGCGCCGCGAGCGATGGACGGCAAAAGAGCTCCATGGACATTCTGTCAGACATGACGAACAATGTCCGAGCTCGAGCCGCGCGCAGCGTCCATGGAGCCTGCGCGGAAATAGTGCAAATTTTCGGCCGCGTAGGCTTTGGTCGATCCACTGAGTGGAATATATTCCCACTCACCTCACGCCCCCGAACGGGCGGCGCGAGGGTAGGGCAGACCCGAGTGGCGATGGACGAACGGACCTTGAGCGCAATCGAACGGCAGAGCCCCGGCGGGCTCACGTCGGCCGAGATCCTCGATCTGTTCGCGCGCCACGACGTACCGCTCAGTGAAGCGACCTTGCGCAAATACGTCCAACTCGGACTCTTGCCGCGCAGCGTGCGCGTCGGACGCAAGGGCAAGCACCAAGGCTCGCAGGGCGTCTACCCGGTCAACGTCGTGCGCCAGATCGTCACCATCAAGCGGATGATGGCCGAGGACATGACCATCGAGCGCATCGCGCGCGAGTTCTTGTTCATCAGGAACGACGTGGCGGAGCTCGAGCGCACGCTGACCGAGATCTTCACGAAGCTCGAAGGCGTGCTGAGCGAGCGGAAGAGCGATCGCGGGGCGCAAGCCGTGCAGCGGGACGTGGTCGCCGCGCGCGCGCAAAGCAGGGATCTGGTGGCCCGTCTCGAGGCCATCGAAACGAAGCTAGGAGCAGGAGCGAAGATGGAAAAACTCACGGCTTCCTGAGAGCACGACGCTTTCGGAAGTCGGGGTCGCGCCCCAACGAGCGACCCGGTTCGAGCCCGAGTCCCCAAAAATCCCCGGAAAATCGCGACGACGGCGGGCCCGTCGACCGGCGAGGCGGGTGTCAGGGACGAGGTGGCGCGAACGAGACGAACTCTCGTGCAGCGGTGGACTGTCCGCTGTCCGGAGAGCTCGAGCGGGCAGGTACGGGTTTTCACTCGGAGGCAGTCCCATGAACGACGACAAGCGCGACATCATGCTCGATCCGGCCCTCATCGGTCCGGCGCTCGAGACCCAAGGCGCGACGGCGCTCGACGCAGCGCCCGCCATCACGCGCGAGCAACGACGCTCGCGACGCAAGCGCGAAGTGCGCGCTCGCACCATCAGCGTCAAGCGCATGACGAAACGGGAGCTCGAGATCGGGCGCCTGCTCTACCCCGAGAACGACTACGAGAAACCGCGCACGCGCGAGGAGTGCCTCGACGGCCCGCGACCGTGCCCGTACGTCTCGTGCAAGCACCACCTTTACATCGACGTGTCGGCGCGGACCGGCGCAATCAAGCTGAATTTCCCCGATCTCGAGGTGTGGGATCTCGGTGAATCGTGCGCGCTCGACGTGGCGGATCGCGGCGGGACGACGCTCGAGGACGTAGGCGCGATCATGAATCTCACCCGCGAGCGCATTCGTCAGGTCGAAGTGAAGGCGCTCGCCAAGCTCGAAGCGTTGCGCGACATGATGCACCTCCGCGACTACGTGGACGAGGGTCCGGTCGGCAAGCGCCGCTTGCCGCGCCTCTCCAAGCAGGATCTCAAGGGTCCGGGGTACCGCGAGGTCGACGAGGACGAGGACGAGAGCGAAGACGCGCTCGATCGCGCCGACGCGCTCGAGGCGGGCGAGGTCGCGACGCTCGAGGACGCGACGCTCGACGCGTGAGCAAAGGGCGCGCGCTCTCGCGAGTCCGGCTCCGGGACTAGCCGCGGAGCTCGCGGAGCGCGCGCAAAAAATTCTGGCCGAGCGTCTTTCTTACCGCCTCGGGCCGCCAGCCGCGCCGGAGCATGCACTCGACGAGGCGCGGTAATTCGAGGCAAGTCGGCATGTCGCGGGGGGTCACGATGAAGCCGTCCCAATCGCTGCCGAGCGCGGGAAAGTCGTCGCCGAGCGTGTCGCGCACGTGCTCGAGGTGACGGACGATCGTCTCGAGCCGGCCGCGGAACATCGGGTCGCCGAGGTACGCGGAGTGGAAGATCACGCCGACCACGCCGCCCGAGTTCGCCACGGCGCGGAGCTGCGCGTCGTCGAGGTTGCGCCAGTGGCGGTGAACGCCCATGACGCCCGTGTGCGAAACGACGACCGGGAGCGTTCGGTCGTGCGCCGCGAGCGCGCCCCAGAACGTGCGTGGGCTCGCGTGCGCGAGATCGACGAACACGCGGAGCTCGTTCAGCTTGTGCACGAGCTCGACGCCGCGCGGGCTCAGGCCGCCGTCGCCGAACGGCGCGAAGGGCGCGCTCGCCACGCCGAGCTCCGAGTGCGTGAGGTGCATCAGCGTCACCAGCAGCAAAAAACGCGGCTCGAGCGCGTCGAGCGCGCCGAGATCGTGCTCGAACGCGTTGCCGCCCTGGATCCCGACGAACGCCGCGTGCCGGCCGGCGGCGCGGGCCGTTCGATACTCGTCGGCGGTGCGGACGAGCGTGACTCGATCCGGCGCGCTCGCGAGCAGCGCGTCGAGCGCGCGCATGTTCTCGAGGAACGCGTGCACGCGATCCGCCGCGTCGCGCAACGGATTCGTCGTGACGATCCAGGTCGCGCCCCCGATCGCGGCTTCGCGGAGCCGCGGCAGATCGGCGTGACCGAGCGCGACCCCCGGCAGGAACGGCAAGGGGCGTTGCCGCTCGAGGGGATTGCGCCCGAGCAGGCGCTGCCAGATGAACGAATCGACGTGCAGATCGATCACGTCGCTCGCAAGGTAGAGCTCCACCGCTTCGCGCGAGACGCCGAGCTCGCGCGCCCAGGCGCTCGGATCGGCGCGGTGGTCGATCTCCGTCACGTGAGCGGGCGAGGCCGGACTAAAACCCATCGCTTGCGCTCTACTACCTCCGCGCGGGCGGCAGTCGATGCGCGAACGCCCCGGAAACGGGCGGTTAGAGCCCCTTCGGCACGTCGTCGAGCTTCACCGCGCCGAGCGCGTAGCGAATGAGGGCGCTGCGGTTCGCCTTGGTGAGACCGCGCGTCTTCAAGGTCTGGACCATCTCGTCCAGGCGCTCGAGGTCGTCGGTGTACATCGAGATGCAGATCACCTTGTAGTGCGTCGGGCGCTCTCCGGGCGTGCGCGGGGTCGCTGCGCGCTCACCGGACTGCGGTGAGTAAAAGCTCCCGCCGAGCACTCCGTCGATCTCGTCCCGGTCGAGAACCCGGGCCGTGGCTTCGTGCAGATCGTCGCTCCTGTTCATGCTGTACCTCTGGCTAAAGTGGGTGTCTCTTGACCGAGCACGCGATCGACCAAACGCGCGTAGTCCTGCGCGGTGGGGGAAGTCGGGGCGTACTCGAACAACGTCTTGCCCTGGGAGGGCGCTTCCTTCGCCTTGATCGCGAAGTGAACCGGGTCGAGGCACGCGTCGCGGAACGTCTCGCGCAGCGTGTCGAGCGACTCTTTGCAGAGCCGAGCCCGCGCGTCGTAGAGCGTCGGCAGCACGCCGAGGAGGTTCAATGGATGGCCGAGCAGACGATTGATCTGCTTGATGGTACGCACCACCTGCTTCACGCCGAGCAGCGACAGGTAGTCGCACGCGACGGGGCAGAGCACCGCGTCGGCGACGACGAGCGCGTTCTGGTTCATGAGCGAGAGGCTCGGCGAGCAATCGAGCACCACGAAGTCGTAAGCGTCGCGCGCGCCGGCGAGACGGCTCGCGAGCACGCGGTCGCGGTTGCGCTGGCCGGAGAGGTAGAGCTCGGCGGCGGCGAGCGTCTCGTTCGCCGGCAAGAGATCGAGGCCGGGCCGCGCGCTCACGACGGCGTCCTTGTAAGGGAGGCCCATCACGAGCACGTGATAGAGCGAGCGTTCGCTCGTGATGCCGAGCGAGGCGGCCGCGTTGCCCTGACCGTCGGTGTCGACCAAGAGCACGCGCCGGCCCGCACGCGCGAGCCCCGCGGCGAGGTGCACGGCCGTGGTCGTCTTCGCGGTTCCGCCCTTCTGATTGAAGACGGCGATGACGCGCGGCTGCTTCGCCTGCTGCGGCTTGTATTCACCCGCGCGCGGCTTCTCCATGATGCCGCTCACGGGCGGCGGCGTGGGCGTGGTGCTCGCGCGCGCCGGGTCCGGCGTGAGCAGCGAGTCGTCGGGCAGGTAACGCGGGTCGAGCAACTGGCCGAGCCGCACGGCGCGCACGCCTTCGAGCACGCGCGCGCGGCATTCGGGCTTGCACGCGTAGTGGCGCCGTCCGCCCGTGAACACGACCTGCGCCGCGAGTTCGACGATGAACGAAGACGCGCACGCATCGCACGCGACCCTGCCGTCCGCGTTTTCGCTGTGGCTCGCTTCGAGGCACTTCTGGGTGCAGAAGTGCCGAGTGCCGCCCTGTTCCGGCGCCCGCTCCTCGACCTGATAGCGGAAGCAGAGCTCGAACTCGGTCGCACAGACACTGCAGCGCACGGGGCCGGCCATGCCCGTGAGTTATCGAAGCAGTTAGACGTGGGCCAAAAAACGCGCGGAAGTTTTCCGCGCCGGGCGCCGTTTCGGCTCGAAGGCCGCTCGAGCGCGAACCGCCGTCAGTGCCGGAAATGCCGCACGCCGGTGAAGATCATGGCGATGCCGTACTCGTCGGCGGCGCGGATCACGTCTTCGTCTTTCTTGCTGCCGCCCGGTTGCGCCATCGCGGCGATGCCGGCGCGGGCCGCGACTTGGACGTTGTCGGGGAAGGGGAAGAAGGCGTCCGAAGCGAGCACGCTGCCTTGGGCGCGCTCGCCCGCTTTCTCGCAAGCCGTCTGGACGGCCGTCACGCGCGCGGTCTGGCCGCCGCCGATGCCGATGGTTTCGTAGACGCCGGGGCTCCGGCCCGGGGCCGCGAGGACGATGGCGTTGCTCTTCACGTGCTTGCAGACGCACCACGCGAACGCGAGGCTCGAGAGCTCGGCCTGCGTCGGCGAGCGGCGGGTGACGACGCGCCCGGCTTCGACTTCCCCGGCGCCCGTCGCGTCGCGATCCTGCACCACGAAGCCGCCGCTCACGCGCTTGAACTGGCGCGCCGGATGCGTCGGCCCGAGCCACTCGCCCGTCGCGATCAAGCGCAGGGCGGCTTTCGAACGCAGCCGATCGAGCGCCCCGGGCGAGAAGCCCGGCGCGATGATGCATTCGAGGAACGTTTCGGCCAGGATTTCGGCCGTCACGTCGTCGACCTCGCGGTTCAACGCGACGATGCCGCCGAAGGCGCTCATCGGGTCGGCCTCGCGCGCGGCGCGGTACGCGTCGGCGAGCATCGGCGCGGTCGCGACGCCGCACGGGTTCGTGTGCTTCACCACCACGGCCGCCGGATTCTCGAATTCGCGCACGGCGTCGAGCGCGGCGTCCACGTCGACCAGGTTGTTGAAGCTGAGCTCTTTGGCGCCGCTGCCGAGGCTCTCGGCGCAACCGAGCGAACCGGGCGGCGCATTGCGTTCGCGGTAGAAGGCGCCGCTCTGGTGCGGGTTCTCCCCGTAGCGCAGCGAATACGCCTTCTCGAGCGTGGGAGTGAGGAAGCGCGGGTAGCCGTCGGTTTCGGTGCGCGCGCTGAGCCAACCGCTGATGGCGGCGTCGTAAGCCGCGGTGTGCGCGAAGGCCTTGGCGGCGAGGCGTTCGCGGGTGCCGCGCGCGACGTCCGTTTCGCGCGAGAGCTCGTCGAGCACGAGCCGGTAGTCGCTCGGATCACAGACGACCGTCACGCGCTCGTGATTCTTCGCCGCGGAGCGGAGCATGCTCGGTCCGCCGATGTCGATGTTCTCGATCAACGTCTCGAAGCTCGTCCCCGGTTTCGCGAGCGTCTGCTCGAACGGATACAGGTTCACGACCACGAGATCGATCGCGCGGCCGCCGAGGCGCTCGAGGTCGACGTCGTCGAGACCGGCGCGCGCGAGGATGCCCCCGTGCACGCGGGGGTGGAGCGTCTTCACGCGGCCGCTCATCACCTCGGGCGAGCCCGTGTAGGACTCGACGCTCTCCACCGGGACGCCGCCCGCCTTGAGCGTGCTGTAGGTGCCGCCGGTCGAGATGAGCGTGATGCCGCGATCGGCGAGGGACTTGGCGAATTGCATCAGCCCGGTCTTGTCGGACACGGACAGAATGGCGGTGCGAATCGGCATGGGGGCGGGGAATCTACCCGGAGAGTGGCGGGCAATCCAGACGCCGGGGCGGGAAGCGGGTCACGGGTTCGGATCGGCCAGGAATTGCGCCAGGACGTCGCGCTCGGCCGCGCGGGCCGGCCGCTCTTACTTCGTGCAATGCGCCGTGTCCGTCGGCGCGATCGTGCCGGGGCACGCCGTGGTCGAGCAGCTGCCGTCGTCGCTGCACTGTTCGCAGTCGGTCGCGTCGTCCGCGGGGCAGTCGAGATCGAGCGCGCCGCAGCCGCAATCGCAGAAGCCGTCGTCGTAGAAGGCCGGGTCGCACGTCCACGCGCTCGGCACGTTGACGATGCAGCGTTCGTTGTGGTCCGGGTCGATGTGCGTCTTGTTGCCGGCGGTGCAGCCGTCGACCGGGTAATTGCCGCAGACGTAAGCGAGCTCGATGCTCTGGCAGTACACGTCCGGAATGCCGCAGCCGCAGTCGCACACGGCGTCCCGCCACTCGTCCGCCGAGCAAATCCACCCGGCGGGCGGGGGCGCGCACTGCGTCGTGTCCGTCATGTCGACCGTCCCCTCGCACTCGCCGTGACCGCCGCACGTGTCGCAGCGTTCGCAGGTCGTGAAGTTCGAGTCTTTGCAGTCGAGATCGGGCACGCCGCAGCCGCAATCGCACGCGATGCCGTCGGCGTACGCGCTCGCCGGGCAGGTCCACCCCGCCGGGGGCGGCGGCTGATCACAGGTGCCGTTCGCGACCGGATCGATGGTGTTCGGGCACGGCTGCGCGGAGCACGACCCCGGTGAGTCGCACTTGTCGCAGGCGTCGACGTCCGCCGTGGCGCAATCCGGATCGATCGCCCCGCAGCCGCAGTCGCAGCGCGTGCCGTCGTGATAGAGCCTTGCGGAGCAATTCCACGCGGGTGGAGGCGCCGAGCAGTGAGCGTTGTCGTCCGCGCTCAGGTGGTCACAGTGGAGCGGCCAACAGCTCGTGTTGTCGCAGACTTCACACGAGCTCGCCTCGGCGTCGGGGCAATCGACGTCGACGATGCCGCAGCCGCAGTTGCAGGTGCCGTCCCCGTACGTCGTCGGGTCGCACGTCCAACCCGGCGGCACTTCGCAGCGCGTGTTGTCGTCGGCCGCGATCGAGGACGGACAAGGGCTCTTCGCGCAGGAGCCGGGTGCCGTGCAGGAGTCGCAGCTCGAGACCTTGGCGCCGGCGCAATCCGGATCGGCCGCGCCGCAGCCGCAATCGCACGAGCTGCCGTCCCCGTAGCGCGCGGGCGTGCACGTCCAGCTCGCGGGGGGCGGCGTGCACGTCGCGACGTTCGAGGGGTCGATGCGGCCGGGGCAAGCGGCGAGATTGCAGCTGCCGAGCCCGTTGCACGTGTCGCACGCGGCGACGCCCGTGTCGGTGCAGTCCTTGTCGGCGACGCCGCAGCCGCAGTCGCATTTGCCGTCGCCGTAGGCCTCGACCATGCACGTCCAGCCGGCGGGGAGCGGCTCGATGGCGATGACGCCGGCCGTCCCGCCGCCGCCGTTCGTGGAGCCGCCGCCCGTACCCCCGACGTCCGTCCCGCCCGTGCCGAACGCGGCGCTCGCTCCCGTGCCGCCGTTCGCGGCCGTGCCCGCTTGGCCGCCCCGGCCCGCGCCTTGGGGGCCACCTTGGGCGGCATCGTTGCTCGAGCAGCCGAGCCACGCTCCGACCGAAAGCCCAACCAGGGCGAGCTCACGCCACCACATCCTCGTTCAGTATGCCCGAAACGCGCGCGTCGTGCGGCGCGGGCCTCGAAGCGAACGCGGGGCAAGCTTTGGTAAGCTTCGACGGATGAGGGTGATCGCGGCGCTCGGATGCTTCGTTCTTGCATGCGGTTCGAGCGGCGCGCACGGCGGCGGGGGAAACGCGGGTGGCGGGAGCGGCGGGCAGCGCGGTGGCGACGCCGGCTCGGCGGGGAGCGGCGTGGCCGACGCGGCGGGCAGCGGCGGTTCGAGCGGCACGGCTGGCGGCGCCGGCGCGACCGGGACGGCCGGTCACGCGACGCTGCCGGCGACGGGCAGCGTGGGCCGTTGGGAAAACGTCACCTCGCCCGACATG
>DATJXW010000177.1:0-14024 GCA_035499895.1 Polyangiaceae bacterium
GCTCGGCTCGTTGCTCGTTTGGTTCGGTGTTGCAGCCGCGGCGGGGGTCGGAGCGACCGGTGCCGTGGTCGCGACCCGCCACGTGACGAGCGTGCGAACGGAGACACCGGCGTCCGCCGTGGCGGCGTTGCCGTCGCCGAAACTCGCGTCCACGCCGGGTCCGAATGGGCCGGCGGTGACGCCCGTTGCGACGGCGAGCGTCGAGGCGGCGAGCGAAGCGCCCGCGACCGCTGCGTCGAGTGACGCGAGTCGGCGCGCGCCGCCCGGCGTGAACCCGCCCGGAGCGCCCGCCGCGATGTCGGCGACGGCCGTGAGCGCGCCGCCCGTCGCCGACGCGCCGCCGTCCGCGAGTGCGTCGTTCGACGCGAACACCACGACGACCTTGCGGGAAGAGGCCGCGCTCCTTCAGCACGCCGAGCGCGCCCTCGCGGCGAGCGATCCGAACGCCGCGCTCGCGTGGCTCGGCGAACACGAGCGCCGTTTTCCGAGCGGGGCGCTGCGCGAAGAGCGACAGGCGGCAAAAGTGCTCGCGTTCTGCGCGCTCGGCCGGGTCGCGGAGGCGCGGGGGCTCGCGCGCGCGTTTTTGAGCGCGTCGCCGGGCTCGGTGCTCGTGCCGCGGCTCGAGCGCTCGTGCGTCGGAACGAGCCTGAAGGGGCGCTAGCGCACGCGGGACGAGCGTTGCGATTCGCGGAGGGCGCCGTCTAGTCGGCGCGCGCCATCACGTCCGCGAGGACTTTGCTGAAGGCGATGGGGTCGGGCACCTGTCCCGACTCGGCGAGATGCGCCTGCCCGAGGAGGAGCTTCGCGTAGAGCTCGACGCGCGGATCGCTCTTGTTCGTCTTGAAGACGCCCTCGAGCTTCTGAATCAGCGGGTGGTTCGGGTTGAGCTCGAGAATGCGCAGCACTTTGGGCGCCTTCTGCCCGAGCTGTTCGAGCATGCGCTGCATGCGCGGCGTCATGTCGTGCTCGTCGCCGACCAGGCACGCCGGCGACGACGTGAGCCGCGACGAGAGCCGCACCTCCTTGATTTCGTCCTGGACGTGCACGCGGAGCGCCTGCAGGAAATCAGCGAATTCCTGTTGTTTCGCGGCGAGCTCCTCGGATTCCTTTTTCCGCTCCGCCTCCGAGCCGAGCTCCACTTCACCCCGGCCGATGGACACGAGCGGCTTGTCTTTGAACTCCGGCGCGTGGTCGAGCCAGATCTCGTCGACCGGATCGGAGAAGAGCAGCACCTCGTAGCCCTTGGCCGCGAACGTTTCGAGGAGCGGCGACTGCGCGACCGACTCGGCGGTCGGCCCCGTGAGGAAGTAAATGCTCTCCTGGCCCTCCTTCATGCGGCTCACGTACGCCTCGAGCGTGGTTCGTTCCGCGCCGTGCGTCGTCTTCACCATCAAGAGCTCGAGGAGCCTCTCGCGATCCGCGCCGTCCGGCTCGAGCAACCCTTCCTTCAGCACCGGGCCGAAATTGTCCCAAAACCCGGCATATTCTTCCGGCTTTTCGCGCCGCGCTTCGTCGAGCGTCGCGAGCACCTTCTTCACGAGCTGCTTCTTGATGATCTGGATCTGACGATCCTTCTGAAGGATCTCGCGCGACACGTTGAGCGACAGGTCGTGGGCGTCGACGACACCGCGCACGAAGCGGAGCCAGCTCGGCACGAGGTCCTTGCACTCGTCCAGCACGAAGACGCGCTTCACGTAGAGCTGGACACCGCGCTTCATCTCGGGGCTGTAGAGATCGAACGGCGCCTTCGACGGCAGGTAGAGGAGGGCGTACGCCTCGATGGTCCCTTCGAGCCGGATCGGTATCGTGCGTAGAGCGTCGTTCCAGTCGTGGGTGAGGTGGCGGTAGAACGCCTGGTATTCCTCGTCGCTCACCTCGCTCTTCGGGCGATCCCAGATCGCCTTCATCGAGTTCAGCGTCGTGTCCTCGAGCACCTTCTCGCTCGGTTTCGCGGCGTCCGGCGTCTTCCACACCGCGAGCTTGATCGGGTAGGCGACGAAGTCCGAGTAGCGCTTCACGATCGAGCGTAAAACGTGCTCGTCCGTGTAGTCGCGCAGGCCGTGCTCGGTGTCCGTCGGCTTGAGCTCGAGCGTGACGCTCGTGCCGGCCTCGGCGCGCTCGGCGTCGGCGAGCGTGTAGGAGCCGTCGCCCGTGGACTCCCAGCGCGTGGCCTGGTCGCTCCCGGCGCGGCGCGAGACGACGACGATTTTGTTCGAGACCATGAAGGCCGAATAGAAGCCGACCCCGAATTGCCCGATGAGCTCGGGCGGCAGCTCCTTGCCTCCGCGCTCCTTCACCGAAGACAAGAACTCCTTCGTGCCGCTCTTCGCGATGGTGCCGATGTTCTTGACGAGCTCCTCGCGCGTCATCCCGATGCCGTTGTCGACGATCGACAGCGTGCGGCGATCGGCGTCGCGTTCGAGCCGGATCTCGAGCGCGCTCGTCCCGCCGAGCTCGGGTTGCGTGAGCCGCTCGAAGCGCAGCTTGTCGAGCGCGTCCGACGCGTTCGAGACGAGCTCGCGCAAAAAGACGTCTTTGTCGGAGTACAGCGAATGGACCATCAGGTCCAAGAGCTGCTTCACTTCTGCCTGAAATTCGTGGCGTTCCACCGTTTCACTCATGACTCGACCTCGCTCGACGGCCGGACCTTAGCAACGGCCGCCCGTCCTCTCAATGCGCCGCGTTCCAATCCTTGCCGCTGCCCGCGTCGACGACGAGCGGGACCGCGAGCTCCATCACGTGCTCCATCGCGTGCTTGATTTTGGCCTTCGCCTCCTCGGCCTCGTCGTCCGGCACCTCGAAGACGAGCTCGTCGTGGACGGAGAGGATCATGCGCGCGCCGGGCGTCACGGGCTGCTTCAGCGCGAGCATCGCGAGCTTCAGGATGTCGGCGGCGCTGCCCTGAATCGGCATGTTCATGGCGATGCGCTCGGCGGCGAGCCGCTCGGCGCGATTGCCGCTGCGGATCGCCGGCACGAGCCGGCGGCGGCCGAGCAGGCTCCGCACCGATTCGCCCGCGCGCGCGTGCTCGAGCGTCTCGTTCATGAAACGGCGCACGCCCTGGTAACGCTGGAAGTACGCGGCGATGAAGCTCGCGGCCTCGGCGCGCGCGATGCCGAGCACCTTCGCCAGCCCGCTTTCGCCCTGCCCGTAGATGATGCCGAAGTTCACGGCCTTGGCGCGCGTGCGGTGCTCGCGTTCGACCGCTTCCGCCTGGAGCTCGAAGATTTCCATCGCGGTGCGCTGGTGGATGTCCTGGCCCGTCCGGAACGCGTCGAGCAGCACCGGATCCTGCGAGAGGTGCGCGAGCACGCGGAGCTCGATTTGCGAGTAGTCGGCGCTCACGAGCGTGCGGCCGGGCGGAGCCACGAACGCCGCGCGAATTTTGCGCCCGAGCGCCGTTCTGATCGGAATATTTTGGAGGTTCGGGTCCGTCGACGAGAGGCGCCCCGTCGCGGCGACGTTCTGGTCCCAGCTCGTGTGCACGCGGCCGGTCTTCGGGTTCACGAGCGCGGGCAGCGCGTCGATGTAGGTGCCCTTGAGCTTCGAGATCTGGCGGATCTCGAGCACGACGCCCGGCAGCTCGTGCGCTTCGGCGAGCGCTTCGAGCGTCTCCGCGTCCGTCGAGCGGGACGTCTTCGTGCGCTTGAGCGGCTTCAAGCCGAGCTCGTCGAACAGGATCGTCTCGAGCTGGCGCGGCGAGTTCACGTTGAACTCGTGGCCGGCGGCGCGGTGCGCCTCGCGTTCGAGCCGCGCGATCTCCGTCTCGCAGTCCTTGCCGAGCGCGCCGAGCACGCTCGTGTCGACCGCGACGCCCGCGAGCTCGAGGTCGACCAGCAAGCGCGCGAGCGGCACCTCGAGCTCGTCGAACAGCCGCTCGAGGCTCGCGTCGGCCAGACGCGGCCGGAGCCGCTCGGCGAGGCGCAGTGCGAAATCGGCGTTTTCGGCCACGAACCCGCGCGCCTCCTCGCACGCGAGTTGATCGAAGCCGACCTTCTTGCCGCGGCCGCGGCCGGTCAGATCCTCGAGCGGCCGCACGCGGATGCCGAGCTCGCGCTCGGAGAGGGACTCACGGTCGTGGCGCGCCTCCGGATCGAGCAGGTAGCTCGCGAGCCCCGCGTCGAACGTGAAGCCCTCGAGCGGCGCCCCGAGGCGCGAGCTCACGACGGCGGCGCGCTTGAGATCGAGCGCGACCTTGTGGACGCTCGGATCGGCGAGCACGGGGCCGAGCACCGCGAGCACGTCGCCGAGCGCGAGCTGCTTCGGCGCGCCGACGTAGCGATGCAAGAGCGGCACGTACCCGGCCTTGCCGGGCGTGACGGCGAGGCCGATACCGATCAGATCGCCGCGGAGCGCCGAGGCGGGCTCGAGCGCGAGATCGAGCGCGAGCCGGCCGGCGGCGCGCGCCTCTTCGACGAGCCGCGCGAGCTCGGCGAGGTCGGTGACGGTGCGGTACTCGGCGGGAATCGAGCTCACCGCCACGTCCGGCGTCGCGGGCAGCACCGCGGCCGGCGGCTGTCCGCCGCTCGCCGTCGTGGCCGCGCCCCCGCTCGGCACGGCGCCGCGCGCGGCTTCTTCCGTCTCGAGCTGCGTGAGCTGCCGGTTCAAGCCGAGATCGGCGTAGATGCGCTTGAGCGTCGCGTAGTCGCGCCCGTCCCACGCGAGCCGATCGCGCGACACGTCGACCGGACAATCGTCCTTCAGCGCCACCAGGCGCCGGCTCAAAAACGCCTGCTCGCGATGCGCCTCGAGGTTTTCACGCAGCGCCTTGCGTTTGATGTGCGCGACGTTCTCGTAGATGCCGCCGAGCGAACCGTATTCGTTCAAGAGCTCCTTCGCCGTCTTCGGTCCGACGTGCGGCACGCCCGGGATGTTGTCGGAGCTGTCGCCCATGAGCGCGAGCAAGTCGCCGACCTGCGCGACCTCGACGCCGAAGCGCTCGACCACTTCGGGCGGGCCGATCACTTTGTCGCGCATCGTGTCCCACATGATCACGTCGTCGCCGACGAGCTGCATCAGGTCCTTGTCGGCGGCGACGATCACCGTGCGCAGCCCCTGTTCGCGACCGTGCTTGACGGCCGTGGCGATCAAATCGTCCGCCTCGACGCGGTCCTGCTTCAAGCACGCCACCGAGAACGCTCTCACGATCTCTTCGCAGCGCTTGAATTGCGACGCGAGCTCCGGCGGGGCAGGGGGGCGATGCGACTTGTACTCGGGGTAGATGTCGCGCCGGAACGTGTCGCGCCCCGAATCCATCGCGATCGCGAAGAGCGCGGGTCGCCGCTCCCGCACGAGCCGTTCGAGCATCGTGACGGTGCCGTGAACCGCGTGCGTGGGCTCGCCGGAGGGGCTCTGGAGCGGCGCGATGGCGTGGTAGGCCCGGAGCACGTAGCTCGAGAGGTCGACGAGGTAGAGCACGTCGGGTGCCGCCACCGGAAAGAGCGCGGTCATGCGGGCCCTTCGTTACCACCGTGGGGAGCGGAAGCGTCCGGCGCGCGTTGTTGCGCGCGACGCGGCGCCTATTTCATGAGCCATTGCGTGAGCAATTGTTGAGTTCCGTCTGTAAGGAAACCTGGCCGAAGCCGTTTCTGGAGCACGGATCTCGAGATCGAGCTCGATCGCTCGGGCTTTCGGGGTCCGCCCGACGGCCGGGCGTCTGGCGTTTCTAGGCGAGGCAAGTTACCTTCGTGCGAGTGTCTGAGAGCGACCCAGGGAGTCCGACGGCGCAGCTGCCGTCTGCGCTCGTCGCGGGCAAGTACCGCCTGACGTCGCTGCTCGGTCGTGGCGGCATGGGCTCGGTGTGGGCGGGCCTGCACACGACGCTCGGCACGCGCGTCGCCGTCAAGTTCATCGACGCCGAACACGTGGACAGCGCCGAAGCGCGCCATCGCTTCGAGAACGAAGCGCGCGCCGCCGCGG
Organism: Polyangiaceae bacterium; assembly: GCA_035499895.1. GTDB lineage: Bacteria > Myxococcota_A > Polyangia > Polyangiales > Polyangiaceae > PMG-095. The sequence goes on from DATJXW010000177.1 coordinate 5,920, forward strand.
CTCTCCGCAGCAAGCACGTCGTCGAAGTCTACGATCACGGCGTGATGGAGGACGGGCGGCCGTTCATCGTCATGGAGTTCTTGGACGGCGAGCCGCTCGATCGCAGGCTCGAACGTCTCGGCCGGCTCACCGCGAAAGACACGGCGCGCATCGTCGGCATGGTGTGCCGCGCGCTCTCGAAGGCGCACGCCGCCGGCATCGTGCATCGGGATTTGAAACCCGAAAACGTCTTCCTCGTCTGGGACGACGAAGACGGCGCCGACGTGGCCAAGGTGGTGGACTTCGGCATCGCGAAATTCACCGATTCCGCGGGCGCGTCGTCGTCCGCGACGCGCACGGGCTCCGTGCTCGGCACGCCGTATTACATGAGCCCCGAGCAGGCGCGTGGCCTCCGCACCGTCGATTATCGCTCGGACTTGTGGTCGGTCGGCGTCATCGCGTTTCGCTGCATGACGGGACGCTTGCCCTTCGAGGGCGAAGCCGTCGGCGACGTGCTCGTGAAGCTCTGCACCGCGCCGATCCCCGCGCCGTCGTCGTTCGCGTCCGATTTGCCGCCGGGCTTCGACGCGTGGCTCGTGCACGCGCTCGGTCGCGAGCCGGAGTCGCGCTTTCAGAGCGCGTCGGAGCTCGCGCGGTCGCTCGCCACGGTGTGCGGCCTCACCACGCCGCTCACGCCGAACTCCGGGGAACAGCTCGCGCTCGGTTCGCTCGCGCCGCACCCCGTCGCGCACCGGTCGCACGACGTTCCCTTCGCCGCGACGACGCCGTCGCCCGCGCTCACTCCCGGGCCGGCGCAGACGGGCGCTCCGATCACGCAGACGCCCGCGCCGAGCGGCAAGCCCGCGAAGGGAACGCTCGTCGTCGTGGCGCTCGCGGCGTTCGCGGTGATCGGCATCGGGCTCGGCGTCGCCATCAAGGGTTTCGGCAAGAGCGAAGCCGGCGCCGCTTCGACGCCGGAAGCGACCGCGGCGCCCGTCGCGACGACCGTTTCGCAGACGCAGGAGGCCAAGCCGCACGTCGAGGTCGCGCCGCCGGCGACCGCCGTCGCGAGCGCGGCTCCTCCGCCGAGCGTCGTTCCGGCGCCGACGGCGGTCGAAGCCGCGCCCGCTCAAGTGTCGGCAGGCACCGGAACGGCGGCGCACCATGCGGTCGCGCACGGGCCGAAGCCGAAAACACCGGAGGCCGGTCCAGCTCCCGTCGCGGCTCCGCCGAAGCCCGTGAACGACATCGGCTTCTGAGCGAACGCGCGCCGCGCCGGCTCGACATCAAGCTGCAACGAATTACATGCGGATGACATTCGGCCCGCGGGTCGGTGGTACTCGGCTGAACGGATGGCCTGGCTACTGCTGATCCCGTACGCCCTCGTCCTCATCCTTCTCTGCAGTTACGGCGCGCACCGCGCCCACCTCGCCTGGCAATGCCGGCTCTACGCGCGAAAGCTCGCGCGGCTCGAGAGCACGCCGTCGCTGCCCGCCGAGCTGCCGGTCGTCACCATTCAGCTGCCGCTCTTCAACGAAGCGACCGTCGCGCGGCGTCTGATTCTCGCGACGGGCGCGCTCGACTACCCGAAGGACGCGCTCGAGATCCAGGTGCTCGACGACTCGACGGACGAGACGGCGGCGATCGCGCGCGACGCCGTGGAGGAGCTTCAAGCGCAAGGCATCGACGCGTCGTACGTGCGCCGGCCGAGCCGGCACGGCTACAAGGCGGGCGCGCTCGACTACGGCTTGAAGTTCGCGCGCGGCGAGCTCGTCGCGATGTTCGACGCGGATTTCGTCCCGCAGCCGTCGTTCTTGAAGGACGTGGTCGGACACTTCTCGAACCCGCGCGTCGGCATGGTGCAGACGCGCTGGGGTCACGCGAACCGCGAGCACAGCCTCCTCACGAGCGTGCAGGCCTTGATGCTCGACGGGCACCATCTGGTCGAGAACCGAGCGCGCTACGCGTCGGGTTGCTTCTTCAACTTCTCCGGCACGGGCGGGATCTGGCGCGCCGACACGATCCGCGACGCGGGCGGCTGGCAACACGACACGCTGACCGAGGATCTCGACCTCTCGTACCGCGCGCAGCTCGCCGGCTGGCGCTTCGTTTACCGGGCGGACGTGATCACGCCGGCCGAGCTGCCCGAGGACATGTCGGCGTTCCGCGCGCAGCAGTTCCGTTGGGCGAAGGGCACCGTGCAGACGGCGCGAAAGCTCCTCGCTCGCGTGCTCACCTCGGAGATCTCGGCGGCCAAGCGCCTCGAAGCGGCGTTCCACATGCTGCCGCACCTCGCGTACCCGGCGACGGTGCTGCTCACGCTGATGCTCTTGCCCGCGCTCGTCTTCATGCCGGCGACGAGCTACCGCGCGTTGCTGTTGGTCGATCTGCCGCTCTGCATGGGCGCGACCGGTTCGCTCGCGGCGTTCTACGGCATGGCCGAACGCGCCCGCGGCCGCTCGATGTGGCACGCCGTCGCGAAGTTGCCCGCGCTCATCGCGCTCGGTGCCGGCCTCGCGCCGCACCTCACCTCGGCGGTGGTCGACGGCCTGCGCTCGATGTCCGGCGAGTTCGTGCGTACGCCGAAGCGCGGCGAGGTGCGCGGTCGTTACCGTCAGGCCGCGAAGCTCCCGTTCGCCGAGATGGCGCTCGGGCTCGTCGCCGCCTCGAGCGTCGTCGCCGCCGCCGAGACGGGGCACTGGTTCGCGCTCCCGTTCGCCTGCCTGTTCACGCTCGGCTACGGGTACGTCGCGACGCTGGTCGTGCGGGAGCAGCTCGGGCGGCCGGTCGTCGTCGAGGCGGCCGATTCGGTGCGGCCGCCCGAGGGCGTTTCGAGCGTGGCAAACGCGGTGTAAGGCCTCGAACGGGCCGCTCGAAGAGTGCCCATGGACATTGGGACCCCTCGAGGTAGTATCCTCATTCGCGTCCCACGATGACGAAGGCGGACATCGTCCAGGCGGTTTACAGTCGGCTCGGTGGCTTCTCCAAGAAGGAGTCGGCGGATCTGGTCGATCTCGTGTTCGAGACGATGAAGGAAACGCTCGGTCGCGGGGAGAAGATCAAGATCTCGGGCTTCGGCAACTTCGTCCTCCGGGACAAGCGGCAGCGCCAGGGTCGGAACCCGCAGACCGGCGACCCGATCACGATCACGGAGCGCCGCGTCCTGAACTTCAAGGCGAGCCAGCTCCTGAAGCTCGCCCTGAACGACGAGAACGGCGGTTCGCGTCCCGACGGCGCGAACAACTCCGAGGGCGCGTAACGCGTGAGCGAGCCCGGCGAGCTTCCGGTCAAGCTCTACTACCGGATCGGTGAGGTGTCGGATCTGGTCGGCGTGGAGCCGCACGTCCTCCGCTACTGGGAGACGGAGTTTCGTTCCATTCGCCCGCAGAAGTCGCGCAAGGGCCAGCGCATCTACTCGCGCCGTGACGTCGATCGCCTGCTCAAGGTGAAGGACCTGCTCTACACGCACGGTTTCACGATTGCCGGCGCGCGGCGCCGCCTGCGTGAGACGGGGCTCGAGCCGCCGACGGCCGCGGAAGCCCGCCTGAGCGAGCGGACGCGCGGCCTGCTCGGCGACCTGCGCCGCGACGTCGAGAGCATGCTCGCCGAAATCGACCTCATCGCGCCCCGCTGAGCGCGAATCGCTCGGTCGCGCCGTGGGCTCGGTCGCGCAAAGTCCGATCGTCGCTTGACGCCCGCGTGGCGACCGGTCACATGCCTCCCTTCGGAAGGAGACGACCATGGCGGAAGGCCTCAACCGCGTGATGCTGCTCGGCAACCTCGGAGCAGATCCCGAGCTCAGAATGACGAACGGGGGGCAAGCCGTATTGAAGCTCCGCCTCGCCACGAGCGAGACGTACCTCGATCGCAACAAGGTCCGGCAAGAACGGACCGAGTGGCACAGCGTGGTCGTCTGGGGCAAGCGCGCCGAAGCGCTCGCCAAGATCCTGAACAAGGGGTCGCGCATCTTCATCGAGGGCGGGCTTCGCACCTCGAGCTACGACGACAAGGACGGCAACAAGCGTTACAAGACCGAGGTCGTCGCGAACAACATCATCTTGTCCGGAGGTGGCGGTGGTCGTGGCGGTCCGCGCAGCTCCGAAGGTCCGGGTCCGAGCGAGGACGGTCCGTCCGGCGGCGGAGGCGGAGGCGGCGGCGGCGGCTTCAGCGACGCCGATTACGGCGGCGGTGGCGACGACGAAATCCCGTTCTGACGCGGCCCGCGCCGCCTTCGGCTCCGTTCGGCGCCGTGGCGTCGCGGCACTCGTCGTGCTCGCGCTCGCGGGGTGCAAGGCCCGGCCTCCGCCGGCGTCCATGCAACCCGAGCTCCCGCTGCCCGCGGCGCCGGCGGATCTCGCCGCCACCCTGTCGCTGCCGAACCCCGCGGCGTTCTACGCCGGGATCCGGACCCTCGGCGGCGCGCGCGTGAGCGCCTTGCCGAACAGCCCCGAGCTCGCGCTCGCGGCCGGCCTCGGTTTGCCGGTGCAGGCGGCGAGCGCGCTCGTGCTCGATCGTCCGGCGGCAGGCGCGCTGCTCGCGGCCGAAAGCGGCGCGACGGCCGTCGTCGTGGCGTTCCAGGTGCGAAATGGGCGCGAGCTCGTGCTCTCGCTGAGCGGCGGCGCGACGCCGGCGCGACGGACGACCGTCGACACGAAGAGCGGGCTCACCACGCTCACGGCGCCCGACGGCTCCGCCTTCGGCGTTCTCGGCGATTGGCTCGTGCTCGCGAGCACGCCGGACGCGCTCGACACCGCGGGTCCGTACGTGACGCGCGTGCTCGGCGCGCGCTCCGCCGCCGCGAGCGGGCTGCGCGTCGATTTCGTGAGCGCGGCGTTTCCTCGGCTCGCCTCCGTGATCACGGCGCGCTGGCAGGCCCTGCGCGCGTCGCTCGCCGAGCTCGCCGACAAGGCCCGAGCGGAGGCGGGCCGTCCGGCGGATTTTGCTGATCCGCAGCTCATCCTCGGCTTCGCCGAAGACGTGGTCCACCGGACGGGGGCGCGCATCGCGTCGAGCCGAGCGGCGACGTTCACGCTCGAGCTCGGAGCGGATCGAGCCGAGCTCGCGTTCGAGCTCGAACCCGCGCCCGGTAGCTCCGCCGCGAGCGAGCTCGCGAGCAGCGTGACAGGCCCGCTCGATCCGTTGCTCGCGCTCCCGCGTGACACCGTGCTCGGCCTGGTTTCGCGTCAGCCTCCGCCCCCGAACGCGGCGGAGGCGGCGCCGCCGGAAGGTCCGGTCGAGAGCGTGCTCGACGCGAAGCTCGGCGGGATCGACAAGACGACGCTGAGAGACACCGTCGCGCTCCTCGCGCGCGGCGTCGGTGAAACGACCGTGGTCGGCCTGCTGCCCGACGAGACCGTCGTCCTCGAGGGCGATCTGCGCGACGCCGGAGCGCTCGAGCAAGCCGAACGCAGCGTCGTCGCAGGCCTGAACGCGCCGGAGCTCCGCGCCGAGCTCACGCCCTTTTTCGGCAAGCGCGTCGTACGTACGCGCACCGAGCGGGTGCCGGGCTTCGACGCACCGATCCACCACGTCGTCCTGCCGCTCGCGAAGCCGGGGGAGCGCGAGCCGGAGCTCGCCTGGGGCGTCCACGGCCAAGCGCTCTTCGCGACGCTCGGTCGGGCGGAGGGCGCGTCCTTCGCCGCGCTCGCGAGCGCACCGTCCACGTCGACGCTCGGCGCCGATCTGGAGCTTCGCGCCGCGGCCGCGCGCCGGAACCCGGCGTCGTTCGCGGCAATGGCGAACCTGAGCGGCCTCGCCGGCGCTCCGGCGTACGTCCTCTTCGCTTACGGCAAGCGCGGCAAGGCCGCGCGTCTCGAGCTCGAGCTCGACGGTGCGGCGCCGAGCTTTCTCGGAAGGCTCGTCCCGTGACCGAGCGGGCGCTGCTCGTCACCGGTTTCCCGGGGTTCCGCGCGCGCGCCGTGCTCGCCTGCGCGCTCGAGCGCGACGAGCACGCTCGACCGTTCTTGCTCGTGCACCCGCGCCGGAGCGCCGAGGCGCGGCTCGCGCTCGCCGAGCTCGCGGGAGGCGACCGGGCGCGCGTCATCGAGGGCGATCCGGGCGCGATCGACTTCGGGCTCGGCCGCAAGGACTACTTCGAGCTCGCCGTGAACGTCGCCGAGGTCCAGCACGTCTACCAGGTGCTCGATCTCGCGGCCCCGGCCGCCGCCGCGGAGGCCGTGAACGTCGGCGGCGCGCGCGAGGTCGCCGAGTTCGGCCGCGTGGCGCGCGGGCTCACGCGCATCGTGCATCACTCGAGCGTCTTCGTGAGCGGCGATCGGCACGGCATCGTGAGCGAAGCGGAGCTCGGCGCGGGTCAGACGTTTCGCTCGCCCGTCGCCCGCTCGCTCGCGCTGGCCGAAGCGATGCTCGGACGGCAGGCGTCGCTCCCGCTCACGATCGTCCGCGCCGGCCACGTCATCGGCGATTCGCGCACGGGCGTCGTCGATCGTCTCGACGGGCCGTACCCGCTGCTCGTCTTGCTCGCGAGCGCGCCTCGCGGCACGGCTCTGCCGCTGCCTCCGCGCGCGGACGCCCCGCTGCACGTGTCCCCGGTCGATTATCTCGCCCGCGCCGCGCTCGCGCTCGCGGGCGATCCGGCGGCGCTCCGCAAGACGGTGCACCTCATCGACCCGCGGCCGCTCAGCGTGCGGCGCCTCCTCGAGCTCGCCGGCGACTACTTCGGCGTGCCGATCGAGTCCGGGCTCCGCCCGCGCGCGTTCGGGCGGGCTCTGCTCGGTAACCCCGGCCTCGGACTCCTCGCGCAGAATCTGCGGAGCATCATCGAGCTCATCTCGACCCCCGTGAGCTACGACGACCGCGTCGCCCTCGAGCTGCTCGGCCCCGCCGGCATCGCGTGCCCCCCGCTCGAGTCGTATCTCGGCGTACTGCTTTCGTACGTAGCGGCGCGAGTCGCCGAAAAACGCGTGAACGACGCGCCGCACAAGGAACCGTGGGATGTCGCGGGCTGATCGGGATCGCTACGGCTCGCTCTTCGTGGCGGTCGGTGCGCTCTTCGTCGCCGCGACGTGCAGCCGTGAAGGACGCCTCGAGCCGGTGAGTCCGGCGGGGCACGTGGCTCCGGTGCGTTCCGCCGCGCCGCCGCCCGTCACGCCGCCGTCGGCGACGGCCGCACTCTCGGCGAGCACGAGCGCGCTCCCGCTCGCGGCGCCGAGCGACGTCCCGAACCCCGCGCCGGCGCCGGGCGTGGCGGTGCTCCGGCTGCCGAACCTCGAGCACGCGCTCGCCGGCCTCGAGTCGAAGAAGCGGGGCGACCACGTGCGCATTCTCTGGCTCGGGGACTCGCACACCGCCGCCGACTTCATGACCGGCGAGGTCCGGAAGAAGCTCGGCGAGCGCTTCGGCGTGGGCGGCCCGGGTCTCGTGCGGCTCGGCGTGAGCTCGTACCGGCACGAAGGCGTGAAGCTCGTGCACGAAGGACATTTCCGCATCGAGCCCGAGCCGCCGTCGCGCCGCAGTACGGAAGGCGACACCGCGCTCGGATTCGAGGGCATGCGCGCCATTCCCGCCGACGCCCGCGCGCGCGTCGAGGCGCTCGTCGACGCCCGCGCCGTGCGCGGCACCGTGCACTACGAGTTGCTCTTCGATTTACCGCCCGGCGCGAGCTTTCACGTCGCCGTCGGCGGCACGAAGCACCTGGTCGACGCGCGCACGCACCTCGGGCACGTTCCCGGCTCGCCGATCGCGCGGCTCGCCCTCGAAGGGCCCCCGAGCGACCCGCTCGAGCTCGGCGGGATGACGGGAGCGCCGCGCTTTTACGGCATGCTCGCCGAGGGCAGCGAGCCCGGCATCGTGCTCGACACGTCCGGCATCGACGGCGCGCGCGTGGCGACCGCGTTGGCGTGGAACGCCGACGTGTTCGCGGCCGAGCTCCGCGCGCGGCGCCCGGACCTCGTCGCGATCGCGTACGGCACGAACGAGGCGTTCGACAGCCGCCGGGCCGAGAGCATCGGGACCGAGCTCAGCGCGCTCGTCGAACGGGTGCGGCGGGGCGCGCCGCACGCCGACTGCTTGGTGATCGGGCCGCCGGACGCCGCGGCGACGGATTTCACGTCGTTGCCTCACGTCATCGAGATCGAAGCGGTGCTCGGGCAGACGGCGGCTCGGCT
>DATJXW010000178.1:0-21162 GCA_035499895.1 Polyangiaceae bacterium
TCGGGCACGTGCTCCTTCTTCACGCACGAGAAGAAGACGAAGATCTTTTCGTCCGGCTTGACGGCGCCGGCGAAGATGTTGCCGGAACAGATCTGCATCGGTCGCGGCTTGCCGCCGTACGTGACTTCGAGCTGCTTGCCGGCCTTGTCGTAGAAGTAGACGGCGACGGAGCCGTAAAGGATCGACTTTTTGGATTTGTTGGTGACGGCGAACTTGGGTCCTTCGTCCGGCGTCTTACCCGTCCACTTCACTTCCATCATGCGCGAGTCGCCGCTCGCCTTGCAGGGTTCCGCGGAGGTGCCGAGCCCGCTCGAGCCCTCGGGGCAATCGTCGCGCGGCTTCGGGGGCGGTGGTGGCGCGGGCGGCGGCGCCGGAGTCGACGCAGCGGCCGCAACGCTGGCGCTCGGCGGCGGCGAGGGAGCACTCTCTTCTTTCTTCGCTTCTTGTTGGCAGCCACCGAGGAGCGCCACGAAGCACAGCGTCAACGGGAGCGTGGAGGTGCGGACGGGAATGGCCATGGCCCGGCATCCTGCTCGAAGCGGTCGCGTTTCTCACCCAAAACGTGTCCGGCCCCCGGGCTCGCGCGCGATCCGAACCCCGGTGCGGCATCGCTATCGGAAGTTTGGAGCGAGATTGCAGCGACTCGAGTGAGGCAGAGCGACGCTGTGAGGCGTGATGGCCGCGCGGCGCCGCGCATGCGCGCTTCAAGGGCCGTACGCGGCGGCTGAGAGAGGAACGGAATCTGCATCGCTTCCGGCGCGAGTCTGCCTCCGATGTGCGCGGCCTTTAATGCGACCCAGAACACCGATTGGGACTCCGGGGTGCGCCCGTCGCTCAGTGCTGGGAAAGCGACGCCGATTTCCATCGAACTCGAACGAGGGACGCTGTTCGGTTGGTATCACCCGCCGCGCTGTCGGAGCCCGGCGCACCAGGCCGTGCTGCTTTTCAACCCCGTAGGGTGGGAAGGCCTCGCGTGTTACCGCGCCTACCGGCACTGGGCCGAGCGCTTGGCCGCCGTGGGTTTCCCCGTGCTGCGCTTCGATTACCTCGGAACCGGGGATTCGGCGGACGGTGACGCGCACGAGCCGAAAGTAGCGAGTTGGCTCGCGAGCGCGCGGGCCGCTGCCGCGGAGCTCAGGAGTCGCTCGGGGCGAGACGCGCTCGTGCTCGCCGGCGTGCATTTCGGAGCGACACTCGCCGCGCTCGCGAGTGAAGTCGTGGGCGGCGTGGAGTCGCTCGTGTTGCTCGGGCCGCTCGTGCGCGGTCGCGATTACGTGCGGCAAGCACGCGCGTACGCGCTCTTGAACGCGGCGAACGACTCGCCCGGCTCGCCCGCGGACGGCGACGCGGGCGTCGAAGTGGCGGGCTTTCACGTGAACCCGGCGACACTCGCCGAAATGGAAGCGATCGACCTGCGCACGCTCACCGTGCGCGGGGCGCGCTCGCTCGTGCTCTCGCGTGACGAGACGTCGCGCGAAGACGAGCTCGTGGCCGCGTGGCAAGCGCGCGGAGTCGCCGCGGAGCTCCGCCGCATTCGCGGCTATCACGAGCTCGTGCAAAAGCCGAGTCGCTCGCTGACGCCGGGAGCGATCTTCCAGGCCGCCGAGGACTTCCTGCTCACGGGTTTGCCGGCGCCTTCGCCCGGACGCGCACCCGCGCGTGAAGCGCGGCCCGCCGTTCGCGAGAGCGCGCGCCGTTACCGCGAGAGCGCCCTGAGCTTCGGCGCGAACGGGCGACTTTTCGGCGTGCTGACGGAGCCGGTGCGCGCGGAAGAGGCGTCGAGCGAGCGCCCCGTGCTCGTGATTCTCCCGACGTCTTCGCATCATCGGGTCGGGCCGAACCGCATGTACGTGCCGCTCGCGCGCGAGCTCGCCGAGCGCGGCTTCACGAGCTTTCGTATCGATCTCACCGGCGGCGGCGACAGCCCCGCGAGCTCGAGCGTCCGCGACGGCCAGGCCTACGCCGAGGAGTTCGTCGCCGACGCACGCGCGGCCATGGATCACCTCGCGGAGTCGGTCGGGAGCAAGCGCTTCGTGCTGCTCGGCCTGTGCTCCGGCGCGCTCCTCGCGTTTCAGACGACGAGCGTGGACCCGCGCGTCGTCGGCGAAGTCCTCGTGAGCCAGCAGGTGTGGAACCTCTCGGACGTACCGAGCGACACGCGCTTCGAGCGCGTGAAGCAGCGCGCGACCGCTTCGCTCACGCACGCCGTGCGCCGCACCGGGCTCGCGTTCGACACCGGGCGCGTCGACGTCGGCGCGAGCTTGCGTGACGCGCTCGGGCGCGGCGTCGAGGTGCTCTTGATTTACGGAGCCCAAGATCCCGGACTCGCGCGGTTTCGCGCCGAAGCGGCGCGTGAGCTCGCGCACCTCACGGTGTCGCCCCGCTTCGCGCTCGCTCTGCTCGACGGCGTCGACCGCACGTTCACGGCGCTCAGATCACAACGGCTCTTTCACGGCGTCGTGATGGACTACATGCTCCGGCGTTTTGCGCGCGAGGGCGTGCGACCGTGCGCGAGCGGCGGCTGAAGCCGTCATTCCGTCGGAACGGGGAGCTCGCTCAGGATCCCGCGGGCACAGAACGCCGCGCGAAGCTCGGGTCGATCGATGCGGGCCCGTTCGTCGTCCGTGGCCGGGTAGTAGGCTTCCATCCCGCCCCACGCCGCTTCGTTCGCGCCGAGCATGAGCGTGATCGAGCCGTCTTTTGCTTGCTCGACGTGGAGCACGGGGATGTGGAGCAGTGCTTCGCCGCCTCTGAAATAGATGAGGCCGTCGAAAAGCGGCTCGTCGTCGCAAGAGACGCGGAAGGGTTGGCCGAGGTCCGCCACGAGCTGCGAGCCGTACGCCGAGGACGCGTCGGCGGTCAGATCGAATTCGAAGCGCGCCGCCGCGGGCGGCTCGGCCGCGGCGGATCCGACGTCGGCGTCCGTGATCGACGTGAGCACGTCGCCGGTCAACATCCCGATCGAGAGCTCGAGATCGGCGTACTCGGCGGACGCGGCGACGCGACCCGCGAGCACGTCGAGGCGGCAATGGGGCGTGGCGCTGACGCACGTGAGCGACGCCGAACAACACGCCGGCGCGGCCTCGCTGCAGAGATCCCGGCACTCGGTCGCGCCGCCGGCTCCGCCCGCCGACTCGCCCGCGCTTTGCGGCGAGTCGCCGCCGCTGCCGCCGGAGGCGAGCGTGCCTCCTTGCGCCGGGCTCCCGCCCGAAGACGAGTCTCCCGCCGTCGCGGTTGCGCGCCCGCCGAACCCCGCGCTCGGCGCGCCTGCGCTCGCTCCCGCCGTGTCACCGAGTCCGCCCGTGCCGCTCCGTGCGCCTTCGCCCTGCGCCCCCGCGCTCGCTCCGCCGCGTCCGCCCGCACTCGAGCCCGCGACTCCGCGCATGCCCGCGCCTTCGCCGCCACTTTCGTCGTCACGCCGCCCGGCGTCGCTGCCGTCCGTCGCGTGTCCGGCGCGCGAGGACGCCTTGCCCCCGCACCCGAAAGACGCGCCGCCCGCGCCGAGGAGCACGAACGTCAGGGTCGCGGAGCTCGTCAGCGCGCGACGTGACATGGATCAAGTCCGCGCTCGCCGTCCACCACGCGTCCAAGTTACCACGGCGTCGTCGAGAAATTTTGAGGCCCTGCGCGCGGCGGCCGGCGCGTGCGTGACACCACGCTAAATCTCGGGCAATTTGTCGGCGTGCTTCGCTTTTCGGCGGTCGTTTCGTCCTTCGTCGCCGCGCTGCTCGCCACGGAGGTCGCGGCGGCGGGGAGCTGGCAAGACAACTTCGCGTTCGGCGCGACGCTCAACGGCGACCTCTATACGCCCACGAGCGTCGCCGCGTCGCCGGCGATCCTCGTCGTCATCCATATGTGCGCCGGGCACTCGACGAACGTGCACGGCTGGTTCGATCAGTACGCGGACGCGCAAGGCTTCTACCTCATCGCCCCTCAAGCCGGCGCCGCCTGCTTCGACTCGAGCGCGAGCCGTAGCGGCGATCGAGCGGCCATCGTGACGATGGTGCAATGGGTGCTCGCGAACAAGAACGCGGACGCGAGCCGAGTCTTCGCGACCGGGCTCGACAGCGGCGGCTCGATGACGAACACGTTGCTCGCCATCTACCCCGACGTGTTCGCCGGCGGCTCGGCGTGGCCCGGATTTCCCGCGGGGGCGTGGCCGTCCGGCGACACGACGTGCACGAAGTGCGGCTCGACGCCTCCGACGATGACCGGCGCGCAATGGGGCGACCTCGCGCGCGCCGCCTTTTCGTGGAGCGGCAGCTATCCGTGCGCGCAGCAATGGGTCGGCGGCGGCGACGACTACAACTTCGACGGCTGGCTGCCTTCAGTGGCCGCGCAGTTTCAAAACCTCGGCAACTTGGGCACCGGCGTCGCTGGAGCGAACGCGCCGAGCGGCTGGACTCGCACGGTTTACAAGGATTCGACGGGGAACGTGCGGCTCGAAACGAACCTCGGTCCGTCGAGTCAACGTCACGATCTCGAGAACGTCACCTTTCCGCTCTACGCCGACATCATCAGCTTCCTCGGCCTCGACACGCCGACCGGCGCCTGCCCCTCGAGTAGCGGCGGCAGCGGAGGGATGTCGAGTACGGGCGGCACCGGTGGCACGGGTGGGACGACGGGCGGCACCGGTGGAACGGGCGGTACCGGTGGGACGACGGGCGGCACCGGCGGAACGGGCGGTACCGGTGGGACGACAGGCGGCACCGGCGGAACGGGCGGCACCGGAGGCACGACGGGCGGGGCTGGCGCAGCGACGGGCGGGACCGGCGGCACGACCGGCGGAACCGGCGCGACGAGCGGGGCTGGCGGTGGCAGTGGCCGGAGCGGGACCGGCGGCACGACGAGCGTGGCGGGCACGGGTGGCGCCACGGCTGCAGGCGGAGCGAACGGCACCGGCGGCACGACGTCAGCCGGCGGCACGAGCGGAACCGGTGGTACGAAGGGAGCCGGAGGAACGAATTCGACCGGCGGTACCAAAGGAGCGGGCGGTGCGGGCGGCACCGACGCGAGCGGCGGCGCGGACACGATGAGTGCCGGTGGCACGGACACGGCGGGCACCGCGGGCACCGCCGGCGAGAGCGGCGTGAGCGCGGGAGGGAGCGATGCGGGCGTCGGCGGTAGCTCGCCGGGCGGCACGAACGGTGGCGCCGGAGGCTCGAACGGCGGCAAAGGCGCGGTGTCGAAAGGCGGCGCGAGCGGCAGCTCGGGAGCCGCCGGAAACGGCGCGGCCGGCGTCTCGTCCGACGACGACCTGACCATCGAGCGTTATCACGCGTGTCTGTGCGGCGCGCCGAGCGGCGGCGCGGGCAGTGCTTGGGGCGGCGTCACGATCGCTTCGCTCGCTCTCGTCGTCGCCCGGCGGCGGCGGCAAACGACGACTCGAGCGCAGCCCGCGCGAGCTCGGCGCTGAGGACTTCGATGCCGGCGACCACCTTCAGACCACCCGAGCCCGGACAAATCCTCGCCGGCAAATACCGGGTCGAGCGCGTGCTCGGTCAGGGCGGCATGGGGATGGTGATTGCGGCGCACCACCTCCAATTGGACGAGCGGGTCGCGCTCAAGTTCCTCTTGCCCGAGGCGTCGATCAACGGCGAAGCCGTCAAGCGCTTCGTCCGCGAAGCGCGCGCGGCGGTGAAGATCAAGAGCGATCACGTGGCCCGCGTTTCGGACGTCGCGACGCTCGACGACGGCACGCCGTACCTCGTGATGGAATATCTCGAAGGCGCCGATCTTTCGTCGGAGCTCGAGCGGCGCGGTCCGCTCGCCGTGGACGAAGCGGTCGAGCTTTTGCTGCAGGCGTGCGAGGCGATCGCAGAAGCGCACAGCCTCGGCATCGTGCATCGCGATCTCAAGCCGGCGAATCTGTTTCTCACGCGACGCGCGGGCGGCGCGCCCTGGGTCAAGGTGCTCGATTTCGGCATCTCGAAGCTCAGCCGCGGCCCGGACGTGGGGATGACGAGCACGACTGCGGTGATGGGCTCGCCGCTCTACATGTCACCCGAACAAATCCGCGCGACGAGGGAAGTCGATGCGCGCGCCGATCTGTGGGCGCTCGGGGTGATTCTTTACGAGCTCCTCTGCGGCCGGCTGCCGTTCCGGGGCGACACGCTGCCGCAGCTCAGCGTGAACATCGCCGTCGAGCCGCCCGAGCCGTTCCCTGCGCTCGTCGGGGTGCCGGCCGCGCTCGAGCTCGTGGTCTTTCGCTGTCTCGAGAAGGATCGCGAGCGACGCTACAACAACGTCGCCGAGTTCGCTTACGCGCTCGCTCCCTTCGCGACGCGGCGCGCGGCGCCGTCGATCGAACGCATCGCGGCCGTGCTCTCCGTCGGCGGCGTGGTTCCGCAACCGAGCGGCGTGCCGTTCGGCGCGACGCAGACGGCGAACTCGCTGCGGCACGGTTTCGAGGCGAAGCCCGAACACCAGGTGGGCACGCAGTCGCACCTCACCGGCTCGGCTTTCGGCGGCACCGGAGTCGGACGCGCGCAGACCGCGGACGAAGGCCCGACAAGGCGCAAGATGTGGGTCGTCGTGCTGGCGCTCGGCGCGGTGGCTGCGCTCGTCCTCGTGCTCGTGGTGCGCTCGAACCTTTCGTCGCCGGCAGCGGCGCCGAGCGTCGCGCCCGCCACGGCGCAAGCGACCCCGAGTAGCCTCAGCGCGGCTCAGCCGGTCGAGCCAGCGAACGTCACGCCGCCGAAACCCGCCGTTCAGCCCGCACCCGTCGCGGCCGCACCGAGCGAGCCCGCGACGCCGGAGCCTTCCGCGGCCCCCAGCGCGAGCGCCGCGGCGGCTGCCCCCGCGCGAACCGCGCCGAATCGAGGGCGCAAAGCGGGCGCGGCGCACGTGAGCACGCCCGCTCCAGTCGAGCCGCCGCGTCCCGCGCCGACCCCGGCCGCTCCGGCCGCGCAGGAGCCGCGCCCGACGCCGCCACCTTCGCCCGCGGACGTCTTCAACAATCGGACGTTCTGACGGAGGCGTGCTTGCCGTGTACCAGTCAGAACGATACCTTGACTCTCGCTTGCCGACCGTGACTCGCCGCGCCTCGACGCTCGAACGAGCGCTGCTCGTCGCGGTGCTCGTCACGAGCGTGCCGTTGCGCGCCCGCGCCGCCGGTTCGGACAACTCCGCCGCGGCTCAAGCGCTCTTCGACGAAGCGAAGGCGCAGATGGCGGCCGGGCATTACGACCGCGCGTGTCCGGCACTCGAAGAGAGCGAGAAGCTCGATCCGGCGCTCGGCACGGTGCTGAACCTCGCCGATTGCTACGAGAAGGCGGGCAGGACGGCGAGCGCGTGGAGCAAGTTCGTCGAGGCCGCCGGCAAGGCCGAAAAGTCGCGGCACCCCGACGCCGAGCGCGTCGCCAAGGATCGCGCGCGCGCGCTCGAAAAGCGGCTCGCCAAGCTCACCATCAGCGTGACTGCCGCCGACAGCGAGCCCGGGCTCGAGGTGCTGCGCGACGGCGTGAACGTGGGCGCGGCCGAGTTCGGCCTCGCCATCCCGGTGGATCCGGGTTCTCACACCGTCACCGCGCGCGCGCCCGGACGTAAGCCGTGGGAGACGCAGGTGACCGTGACCAACGCGACGAGCGCGAGCGCCGTCGTTCCGGAGCTCGACCGAGCGCCCGTCGCGGAGCCCGAGCCCTCGAGCCAGCCGGCGTCGCCCGCGAACGCAGCGCCTCGGAACGAGGAGTCGCCGGTCGTCGCGCAGGGGTCGAACGCGCGGCGCACGATCGGTCTCGTCGTCGGCGGCGTGGGCGTCGCGGCGGCCGCGGCGGGCGGCGTCTTCGCGTTGCTCACGAAAAACGAGGACAACGCGTCGGACAAGCTTTGCCACAGCGGCGGCACCGACACGTGCGCCGACGCCGCCGAAAAGCACAAATACGAGCAGACGGTGTCGGACGCGAAGCGCGATCGCACGTTCGCGTACGTCGGTTTCGGCGTGGGCGCCGCCGCGCTCGCGACGGGTGCGGTGCTCTTCTTCGGCGGCTCGAACGGCAGCGAAAGCGGGGGGTTCGTCGTGACGCCCGTCGCGGGCCCGGGCGGCGCCGGCGTCTTCGCGCACGGCCGGTTCTGAGTCGCTCGGCCCGGGCCCTGCCCGCGACCGCCTGCACCTCGCAAAGTCGCAGCTTTTTTGCCCGGCGCGCCAAGCATGACATGCTTCGCGCGGAAGCCGGCGTGATCGTCCTCGTCAATCTGGGGCTCGCGGATCTCATGACCGAGCCGTCCGTCTCCTCGGAGCGCGCGAGCCAAGTCCTGCTCGGTGAAGCGGCGACGCTCCTGACTCGCGGCGACGACTGGGTGGAGCTCCGACTCGAGCGCGACGGCTACGTAGGCTGGGTGCGCGCGGTCGCGATCCTCGAGTGCGGCGCCGAACGTGCGCGCGCGTACCGCGCCGCTTGCGGGACGGTCGTGACCGCGGAGATTGCGCCGGCGTTCCTGGAGGCCGAACGACGCTCGAACGCGGGCAAGCTTCCCTTCGGCGTTCGGCTGCCGCTCGTCGAGCGACGCGGCGACACGGTCGCGCTCGAGCTCCCCGATGGACGGACGTGGTGGGTGGCGGCTTCCGACACCACGCTCGCGGCCGAGCTGCCGCGTCCCGACGCGGGCGGCATTGCGGCGGCGCTCGCTTGGATGCGGCGCAGCGTCGGGGTGCCGTACCTCTGGGGCGGGTGCAGCCCGTTCGGTTACGATTGTTCCGGCTTGACGCAAGCGTTCTGGGCGACGCTCGGCGTGCGCATCCCGCGCGACGCCGATCAGCAATTCCGAGCCGGCGAGCCCGTCGAGGGGTCCACCCGCGCGGGTGACTTGCTGTTCTTCAGCTCGAACGCGACGCCCGGCGAGCGCGCGCGGCACGCCGACATTCGGCACGTGGCGATCGCGCTCGGCGGCGACCAGATCCTGCACGCGAGCGGTCGGATGCGCACGGTCACGGTCGACCTGCTCGCGCCGGGCCGGAGCGCGCACGGTGATTGGCTGCTGCAAAACTCGGCGGGGGCGCGCAGGTACGCATGCAGCTGAGCTTCGAGCCGTTGACGCTGAAGCTGCGGCGCCCGTTCAACATCGCCCACGGCACGAGTCACACTCGTCAGAACGTCTTGGTTCGCATCGACGGCGGCATCGGCGAAGCGGCGGCGGTCCCTTACTACGGCGAAACGGCCGACGGCATCGCCGCTTACCTCTCGGCGCTCGACTTCCGTGCCGTCGCCGATCCGTTCGAAATCGAGGACCTCGTCGCGGCGCTGCCGCCCGGCTCGCCCGCCGCCCGCGCCGCGGTCGACATCGCGCTCCACGATCTCTGGGGCCAAGCGTTGGACCAACCGCTCTACCGCCTGTTCGGCCTGAACCCGAACCGCATCCCGGCCACCTCGTTCACGCTCGCCATGGATACTCCCCGAGCGATGGCCGAGGCCGCCGCCGCCGCGAGCGAGACCAGCTTGAAGATCAAGCTCGGCGCGGGCGACGACGCGGCACGTATCGCGTCCGTGCGCGCCGCGACGCGCGCGCCCCTCCGCGCCGACGCGAACGGCGGCTGGACGCGCGAGCAGGCGCTCCGGCTCTTGCCCCTGCTCGCCGAGCACGGGTTCGAGCTCATCGAGCAGCCGCTACCCGCCGGCGACGTGGACGGCCTCCGCGCGCTCGCGGAGCTGCGTTCGCGACCGCCGATCTTCGTGGACGAGAGCATTGCGACGAGCGCGGACATCGTCGCGCACCGAGGGCTCGTCGACGGCGTGGTCGTGAAACTCGCCAAATGCGGCGGGATCCGCGCCGCGTTGCGCCAAATAGCGGTGGCAGCAGCGTGCGACATGGACGTGATGCTCGGTTGCATGGTGGAGTCGTCCGTCGCCGTGACGGCGGCCGCGCACCTCGCGCCGCTCGCAAAGTACGTGGATCTCGACGGACCGCTCTTGATCGACAACGACCCGCTGCGCGGCGTCGAATACCGTGGCGGTCGCCTGGTGCTGCCAGCGGGGCCCGGATTGGGCCTCTGCTCGAGGGACGTCAACTGACGATGGACGCGACCTACGCCACGTTCGAATTCAGCGGCTGGGAGCTCGACGGCCGCGTCCTGCGTCTCGGCTACCGCTTCACGGACGGCGCCGCGCCGAACGTGAGCTTCGAAGAAGTGTTGCGGCTACCGCCGACCCTGGACGCGCCGAACGCGTCCGATCCGGCGGTTCGGCGCGCGGCCGACATCGCCCACTTCACGTTCGGTGTCTCCTATTACAAGGCGTTTTGCCCGCGAAACGTCGTCGCACGCCCCGTCCCCGAAGCCGCCGCGGAGTTTTGGGACACCCTGTATTCCGAGGGCCTCGGCGAGTTTTACTTCAAGAACGGCATCGACCCGCGGGGACGCGTCCGCTTCGCCCGCGGCGCCGAAGGGGTCGAGCGAGCCGCACACCTCGCACCGGCGCGCGAGCGAGCGCTCGTGCTCGTCGGCGGCGGGAAGGATTCGGTCGTGGCGCGCGAGGTCTTGCGACACGCGGGCGTCGAGTGCGACGCGTTCTCGCTCGGCACGGCGACGTGGATCGAGCGTTCGGCCGCGGCGATGGGCCTTCGCCATCACGTCATCGAGCGCGCGCTCGATCCGCGGCTGTTCGAGCTCAACGCGCGCGGCGCGCTGAACGGCCACGTGCCGATTTCCGCGTGCATCGCGGCCGCCGGGTCGCTGCTCGCCGTCGCGAACGGCTACACGGCCGTCATCGCCGCGAACGAGCGCAGCGCCGACGAGGGCAACACGTCCTTCAACGGGATCGAGATCAACCATCAGTGGAGCAAGAGCTTTCGGTTCGAACAAGCGTTCCGAGCGCTCGGCGAGCGTCTGCTCGAGAACGCTCCGCTCTATCTGAGTATTCTGAGACCGCTGAGTGAGCTCTCCATCGCTCGACTCTTCACGCGGCATCCCGCGTATCACACGGCCACGTCGTCCTGTAACAAGAACTTCCGCATCCGCGAGCCCGTCGGGGAGCGTCGCTGGTGCGGCCAATGCCCGAAGTGCGTCTTCGTTTATTTGATCGTCGCGGCGCACGCCGACGCCGACGTGCTGCGGCGCATCTTCGGCTCCGACTTTCTCGCCGACGCGCAGAATTTCCCGCTGCTCGCCGATCTCGCGGGCGTCGGCGGCATCAAGCCTTTCGAATGCGTCGGCACGCCGGTGGAATGCAGAGCGGCGCTCGGCCGGCTCCACGCGAGCGGTCGCTTGGCGGCGGCTACGGCCGCTTGGTACGAAAGCGCGGTGGGCGTGGATCCGGCTCGAGCGGCCGCCGAGTGGACGGCGGCGATGACGCCCGCGACGTCGTATCCGCTGCCGCCCGTCTGGCAGTCGAGGCTCGATGCGTATCTCAGAGCTCATTGACGCGCGCGTGGGCTTGCTCGGGCTCGGCGTCGAAGGCCGCTCCACGCTCGCCGCGCTGAGACGCGCCGGACACGAGCAGGACGTCGCGATCTTTCTCGACAAGCCGGGAACGGAAGCGTTGCCCGCGGGCGCGCGCTTCGCCGACGATCCGGAGCGGGCGTTCGCCGCGACCGACGTGCTCGTGCGCTCGCCGGGGTTTGCCCCGGAGCATCCGCTACGACGGCTCGCCGACGCGAGGGGCGTCGCGCAGACGACGGCGACGAACCTGTTTTTGTGCGAGCTCCGCGCGCGCGACCTGCCGAGCGTCGGCGTCACCGGGAGCAAGGGCAAGAGCACGACGAGCACGATCATTTTCCGGGCGCTCGAGCGCGGAGGCATCGAGTCGTCGCTCGTGGGCAACATCGGGGCTCCCGCGCTCGACGTGCTCGACGACGTGATCGCGCGACGCGCCGTTCCGGTCGTCGAGCTCTCGAGCTATCAGTGCGCGGATCTGGTGGCGGCGCCGTCCATCGCGGTGCTGCTCGAGCTCTTCCCCGAGCACATGGATTGGCACGGCTCGATCGACGCCTATTATCGCGCGAAGATGCAGCTTGCTCTCCGGCAGCGACCCGAAGACCGCTTCTTCTACCTCGTTCGAAATCGCGCTTACGTCGAGGGGTTCGAGCTGCCGGGCAAGGTGGAGGCGGTCGGGACGGAGGACGGCGTGCACCATCGCGACCGCGCGTTCTGGAACGGCCGCTCGCGCCTGTTCGCGGACGACTGCGTGCACATTCCCGGTGACCACAACAAGCGGAACGTCTGCTGCGCGATTGCGGCCGTCATCGCCGCCGGCGCGAGCCCGACCAGCGTCGAGTCCGCGCTCGGCGACTTCAACGGTCTCCCGTACCGGCTCCAAGACGAAGGCTATCGCGGCGGCATTCGCTGGATAAACGACTCGATTTCGACGGCGCCCGAAGCCGCGGTTGCGGCGCTCGGCGCTTTCGGGGCGTCCGTCCGAACGCTGATTTTCGGCGGCTTCGATCGCGGCTACGAGCTCGGCATCGTCCTCGAGGCCCTCGGCGAGAGCAACGTCGAGTGCGTCGTCGCCTTGCCGACGACCGGCCATCGTCTCGCGCGGGAGCTCCTCGCGCGCCACGCCGCGCCGCGGGTCGTCGAAGTCGCGAGCTTGGACGAGGCGGTCGCTGCCGCGAGCCGAGCGACACCTCAGGGCGGGTTGTGCTTGTTCTCGCCGGGGGCGCCGAGCTACGGCTTTTTTCGCAACTTCGAGGAGCGCGGGCACGCGTTCGCGACGCTCGTGGCGGCGCTCGAGCGTTCGGAGCTCAGCCCGGCGCGCTGAGCCAGCGCCGTAGCGCCACGAGGATTGCACGCGCGCGTCCGAGCTCGAAGCCGTCCTCGGTCGGCTCCGCGACACGCCGCACGCCGTCGACGACGCCGTTCGCCGCGAGCGCTTCGAGGAGCGCCTGGTAGTCGTCGGGGAGCGGCAACAAATCCCTGTCCGTCACGCGCCCGAGCGCGGCGACGACCGCGAGCACCGCCCAATTGCTGACCTGGCCGACGACGAGCACGTCGCAGGTCGACGCCGGTTTTTCGACCCGGCGCGCCTCGAACCAACCGGACGGCGCCGAGCCCATGCCGAACTCGTTGCCGCCGTCGCCGAAGCTCACGAGCGCGTGCGTTCCTACCGCGTCCTCGAACCACGGCGCGCGTTCCCGCACGTCTTCCCCGCGCACGTTGAGGTACGCGCCGGTCGCCGTGCGACCGCACGCTTCGACGGTGACGAGCGCGCCGCTCAGGCGCTCCGGCGCGCGACCACGCCGAAGCGCGCGGGTGGGTAGGGCGCCGAGCGCCGGAGCCCAGGCGGCGAGCGCTTCGGCCCACGAGACGACGGTCACGTCGCGGCCGAGCTCGCGGAGAGCGCGGGCGAGGGCGACGGTGCCCGCGGGGCCGTCGGTCTCGGACGTGTCTTGCACCGGAAAGCCCGTGCACAGGAGCAGCGGCTCGTGCGCCGCGAGGAGCACCCGGGCCGCGCGGCAGGCGGGCGACTCCGGGCCGAGCAGCGCGAGGAGCGAGCGCATGCCGCGCGTGTCGTCGAGAACGACGAGGTCGTCGGGGAGCAAGCGAAGGGACTCTACGCCTTGAGCTGCCCGTCGCGCAGCCAGCTCGAGGCCCGGATCACGAGCTCCGCGGCGGTTTCGACGCCGAGCTTGGCCTTGATGCGGCTCCGGTGCGTCTCGATGGTTTTCTGGCTGATCCCGAGCCGTTCGGCCATATCGACGGCGCGCATGCCCATGCCGACGAGGCGGAAAATCTCGAGCTCGCGATCGGTGAGGCGATCGATCGGGTAACGCGCGCCGTCGCCCGGTTTGGAGAGCGTGGTGAGCAGCCGGTCCGACACGGACGGACTCACGTAGACCTTGCCGGCGAGCACGCGCTCGAGCGCCACGAGCAGGCGATCGGTCGCTTCACGCTTCATGACGTAGCCGTTCGCGCCGACGCGCAGGGCGCGCTCGGCGTAGGTCATCTCGTCGAGCATCGAGAGCACGAGGACGGCGACGTTCGTGTCGTCGCGACGCGCCCGCGCGATGAAGTCGAGCCCGGAGTCCTTGCCGAGCGAGATGTCGAGGATGACGGCGTCCGGCCGGAGGCTCGCGAGCGCGGCGAGTCCGTCATCGACGTTCGCCGCTTCGCCCGCGATCGCGTACTCGAGGCTTTGCTCGAGCAACGCGCGCAAACCCTGCCGCACGATGGGATGCTCGTCGACGAGCAGAATGCGCCGTACCGTCTTCAGCGTCGCCATGGGCCTAGAGCGCGCGGAATGCGAAAGTGGTGCCAGTCCCCGTCGCTCTCCGCAGGGTGCCAGGGTGGCCGTCAATGTCGAGTATTTCCGGGTTCCTTCGCGCCGCCCTGCCGCACGGCGGCGCCGAACGCGCGTCCTGCTCCGCGGACTCGATTCCGGGATCCCGGACGGCGCCGGTCGGCGATTGTGGACGGCGAGGCGAGCGCCCGAGCGTCGCGAGGCGGCTCATGCGACGTTGCTCCGCGGCGACAGCGGCCCGGCGCTCGGCCAGAGTGAGAGGGGGCGCGGCACGTTCAGGCGCCACCATTCGGCCGCAAGCTCGTCGGTCCACGCTTCGGCCGGCGAGAACTGAATGGCGGCAAGCTCGCGCCGCACGGCGCTCACCGACGCGGGTCGGTCCTCGGCGCGCCTGGCCATGCAGTGATGCACGAGCTCGACGAGCTTCGGCGGGAGCTTCTGTTTGGCGCGCTCGGCGAGCGGCGCCGGATCTTGGTCGAGGTGCGCGAGCATGATCTCCATCGCGTCGGAGTGGCCGGAAAACGGGAGCTCGCCGGAAAGCGCGAAGTAAGCGACGCAACCGAGCGCGTACACGTCGGCGCGCGCGTCGATGTCGTGGCCGAGCACCTGTTCGGGCGCCATGTAGTCCGGCGTCCCCATCACGGAGCCGGCCGCGGTGAGCTTCACGAGCGGCAGCACGCCGGAATCGAGCTCGCGCGCGAGCTGCTCGAAGGAACGCGTCGACGCGGGCGACGCCACCTCGGCGAGCGAGCGCACGAGGCCGAAATCGAGCACTTTGAGCACGTCGACCTCGTCGGCGACGCGGCACACGTAGAGATTCGCCGGCTTCACGTCGCGGTGCACGAGTCCGGCCGCGTGCGCTTCGGCGAGCGAGTTGCACGCTTGCATCAAGAGCGAACAGACGCGCGCGGGTCGCTGCGGCCCGAAGCGGCCGACGAGCGTCTCGAGATCCATGCCGTCGAGGAGCTCCATCACGTAGAAGAACGTGCCGTCCTCCGTGATGCCGTAGTCGAAGAGCTCGATGGTGTTGCGCGAGCGGAGCGTCGCGAGCGTCTGGGCTTCACGCCGAAAACGTTCGTGCGCCTCGGGGCCCGCGTCCGCTTCGGGCCGGATGAGCTTGATCGCGGCTTGGCGGGCGAGCAAGCGATGCTCGGCGCGCCACACCTCGCCCATGCCGCCGGCGCCGAGCCGCGTCGTCAGCCGGTAGCTGCCGAGGTCCCGCGCTTCGGCGGCCGCGCGCGTCGCGGCGGCTCGCGCGTCGGCCGTCTGGCGGCGCATGCGCACGATGTGGCGCGAGAACACGAACGACACCGCGACGGCCACGAGCAGCGAGAGCAGCGCCACCACGCGCGCTCGTCCTTCGTAGGAGCGCGCCGGGCCGAGCAGCAAATCCTCCGGAATGAAGGAGGCCACGCGCCAGCGCAGCGCCGGATCCCCGACGGTCGCTTGTTGCGCGAGGTAGCGGCGACCGCCCGCCGAAAACGACGCTCCGCCGCGACCGCGCGCGGCGAAGAAGGCGTCGAGCACCGGATCCTTCACGTCCGCGACCTTGAGCGTGCGCTCGGCCGTGATCGGCAAGGACGCCATGTGTTCGGCGGCCGCGGGATCGGCGAGCAGCGTGCCGTCTTCGTCGCTGAAGAGCACGACGCGCGTGCCCGCGAGCGGGATGCGCTCGAGGAAGCGCGAGAGCTCCCGCACGTCGAAATCGACGGTCAAAACGGCGAGAATGTCGCCGCCCTGACCGCGTACGGCCTCGGTGCGGGTGACGCCGGGGTAATGCGTCTTGAAAAAGGGATACGGGTTCGTCCACACCGGGCCCGGATTCGCGAGCGCGAGATCGTAGAAACCGCGCTTGCGCGGATCGTAGTTCGAGTGTTCCTCGCGGAGCGCGGTGAGCTCCCGGCGTCCGTCGGTCGCGAAACGCACGACGCGCGTGCCGCCCGGCGTGACGCGGCTGTCTTGAAAACGGATGCTGCCGTCCTCGTCGACGTAGGTGCCCTGGAACGTGCCGTCGGGATAGCTGATGCTCACGTACGCGACGCCCGAGCGTCCCTGCATCAGATCGCGCATCGCGAAGGCCAATGCCGGCAACGACGACGTCG
The DNA here is from genome assembly GCA_035499895.1 of Polyangiaceae bacterium. Lineage (GTDB taxonomy): Bacteria > Myxococcota_A > Polyangia > Polyangiales > Polyangiaceae > PMG-095. The sequence continues at coordinate 16,271 of DATJXW010000178.1, forward strand.
AGTCGCGCACGCTCGCGAGCGTGCGCAGCCGTTCCAGCATCGGATCGGCCGCGGCGAGCGCGAGGCCGATTTGTCGGCCGACAGTCGCGTTGCGCACGCGCAGCTGTTCGACCCCGAGCGCGAGCGAGCTGCTTTCGAGGGCGCTCTGCCCGAGAAACGTGAGCCAGGCGCCGATCGCGAGCACGATGGCCGGCACCAAAATCAAGACACCGAGCGGCGACGCGACCGCGGCCGCCACGCGCGTCGTGAGCCGCGCGTCGCTCGGCGCGCGCGCGTCCGCCTCGCGCCCGAGCGCCTTGTCTCCGATGCGCGGTCCCGTCACCACGACATTGCCCGTTGTCGACGCGACGCTACCACGAACGGCGGGGGCGGTCGCCGTCAGCTGATCGGCGCGAACAAGCGCCCGAGATCCTCGGCGAGGCTTCGCCAGCGACCCGACGGCGCGAGCTGCCCGCACTCGGCCGCGACGTTCTGAAACCAGCGCGCGAGCGCGTCGACCTCCGGCGCGGAATAAGCGAAGAGCGCGATTTCGTAGTTCAGAAACAGACTCCGCATGTCGAAGTTGGCGGAACCGATCACCGCGAGCGAACGATCGACGAGGACCGCCTTTGCGTGGAGCATGCGCGGGTAGGTCGCGACGCGCGCGCCCGTTTCGGCGATGGGTCTCAAATAGCTGCCACCGGCGAGATCCGCGAGCAGGTGATTCGAGCGGCGCGGCACGACGATGAGCACGTCGACGCCGCGGCGCGTGGCGGCCATCAGCGCGCGCGACAGCGCTTCGTCCGGGACGAAATAGGGCGTCGCGAGCCAGATGCGCTCGGTCGCTCCGTAACACGCCGTGAGCAGCGCTTCGTACAGACTGTCGTCGACGGCGTCGGGACCGCTCGGCACGACCTGCGCGACCGCTTGCCCGAGCGCGGCGCGCGGCGCGTCGTTGCGCGGCGCCGGAGCCGGCTCGCCGAGCGCATGCGCGAAGTCGGCTTCGAACACGGCGGCAAAATGATCCACGGCGGGGCCGCGGACGTGCGCCGCGAGATCGCGCCAGCGGTCGGGCAGGGGGTCCGGCCCCATGTACTCCTCCGCGACGTTCATGCCGCCCATCCACGCGTGTTCACCGTCGACGAGCGTGAGCTTCCTGTGGTTACGGAGGTTTTCGGAGCGCGCGAGCGACAGCCGCAAGAGCGGCGAAAATACGGCCACTTTGACGCCGGCGCTCCGAAGCACGTCGAGCGCCGCGCCCGCGCGCCGCAGGAAGAGTCCGTCCAAGAGGACACGGACGCGAACGCCCGCCGCCGCCCGCGCCGCGAGCGCTTCGACCACGCGCCGCCCGGTGCCGTCGTTCGCGAGGATGAAGGTCGCGAGGTCGACGCTCCGGCGCGCGCCGCCGATGAGCTCGACCAGCCGCGCGAAGGCGGCTTCGCCCGTCGGCAAGAGCTCGATCGCGTTGCCGGCGCTCGGCGCCGGAATGCCGTCGGTGAAGAGCAGCCGGGCGATCGGATCGAGGTCCGCGGGCGGCGGCGACGAGGCGCGCGTGAAGAGCCGCGCCTTCTCCTTCTTGTTGCCGACCTTGCGCGAGCCGAGGAAGAGATAGAGCGGCACGCCGACGTACGGCACGGCGAGCACGGCGAGGAGCCACGCGATGGTGCTCGCGGGCGGCCGCCGCTCGCGCAAGATCCGGGCGAGAAAAGGCACGAGCAGGATCGCCCCGAGCACGGTCGCAAAGTGCGCGGCGAGCCACTGGGTCCCGGGCGTCGTCATCTGGCCTCGGGGGCGATGGTGGATCGGCCGCGCGCGGCTGACCACCGTCGGCCGACCTTCAGCCGTCGTCCTCGCAGATCGCCCGATTTTTGCTGGAACACGACGTGTCCGCCCACGTTTGGTCGGCGGCCTGCAGCCGCACGCAGGCGCCCGTGTAGTTCGGCTCGCTGTCGGAGCCGGAGCGCATCGTCCAATCCGTGTAGCCGAGCTTCTCGCCCGTGACCCATTTGAACGGACACTGACTCGGATCGACCTTGCAGAGGCTCGACGGGTCTTTCGTGACGTCGTCGAGGGAGAGTCCGATCCAGGTGTCGCTCGTGGAAGGGAAGAAGGACGAGACGAGCATCGCCTGCTCGTCGGCCGAGCCGATGGTCACGAGGTGCGTCGTGCTCGAGTGCGCCTCACACGCGCTCTTCGCGGACGACCAATCGAGCGGCGTGTCGTCGCCGACGAGGAAGTAGCAGTGTCCGTCGTGGGACGTCGCGCCCGAGCCCGTGCAGCTCGCGCCGCCCGTCCCGCTCGCTCCCGCGCTCGGCTTGCCGCTGCTGCCGCCCGCGCCGCCCGTCCCGCTCGTGCCGCCGCCCTTGCCGCCGCTCGGGCTCGTGCCGCCCTTGCCCGCACTGGCTTTGCCGGCGTTCGCCGTGCCGCCCTCCCCGCTGCCGCCGGATTTGCCGCCCTGGCCGGCGCCGCTCTCCTTGCCGCCGTTCGTGTCGCCGCCGCTGCCTTGCCCGGCACTCCCGCCGCCGCTCGCGCGTCCCGCTTCGCTTCCTGCGACGCCTGCCTCGCCGAACGAGCCGCCTTCGCCCTGTTCGCCGGCGGCCGAGCCGCCGCTCCCGCCGTGTCCGCCGCTCGCCGTGCCGGCGCTCTCGGCCGCCGGACTTCCCGCGGTCGCGGCTTTCGCGCCGCCGGATCCGGGAAGCGCGCCGTGGGGGTCCACGAAGCGATCGAAGTCGTAGCTGCACGCGACCACGACGGCGGCGCCGAGCAGCGGCAGGAGCGCGGCCCCCGGTGCGCTCTTCGCGCGCGTGTTCAAAAGCGACCTCGTCCACTCAAGAGCGCGCCGCCCGGCTCCGGCGACAGCGCGACGCTCGCTTCGGCGCCGCGGTAGCCGAAGTAGAGCAACGTCACGCTCGCGGCCGCGCCGACCGCGCCGACGACGAGTCCGGCGTTCGCCACGGTTTGCCAGCTCTTGCCGCGATCGACCTCGCGCTGATGCGCGGCGTCGACGCAGGGAGTCGTGCCGCACTCCTTGGCGAGACGATCGTGCTCGCTCTTCGCCTCGAGCCCGCCGATCGCGAACGTCACGAGCCCGACGCCGCCCACGCCCGCGGCGACGAACCCGCCGATGCGCAAGCCCCCGCGCGCGCCGTCGCGCGCCGGAGCCGGCGGAGGCGCGGGCGGCGCGTCGTGCTTCGGGAAAAAGACCGTCACCGTTTTCGTTTCGCCGCCGTCGACGTGCACGTCGTAAAGAGCGGGGACGCGGCCCGGGGCGCGCGCTTCCACGTGGTGGTCGCCCGGCTCGAGCACGCGGTGGGAGCCGAAGGCGGCCGGCTCGAGCGCGACGCCGTCCACCGTCACGACGAGCCCTTCCGGCGTCTCGAGCGGCGACACGACGAGCGTGCCGAGGCGCAAACCGAGCTCGGCGATTTCACGGAGCGCGGCGCCCCGCGTTTCGGCGTAGCGCTCTTCGCTGCCGGCGTCGCGCGCGGCGCGCTCGAACGCGGCGTGCGCGTCGGCGCGCCGATCGAGGCTATTCAGGCAATAGCCGACGTAGAGTTCGGCGTTGGGGCTGCCCGTCGCCGCGGCGAGCGCCTCGAACTCGGGCAGCGCGGCCGCGAACGAACCGGCCTTGTAGAGCCGCACGGCTTCGGCGAAGCGCGCCTTCTCGTCCTTGGCGGCGGCGCTCGGCCCTTCGGCGCCGCTCTCTGCGCTCGCGCTGGCGCCGTACGCGGTCGCCCCGAGCACGACCAGGGCGGCAAGGATCCGCCGGTTAGAGCTCATTGGGCAGGTAGTCGCCGTGAGGGTGTCGCGTCCCGTGCGTGTTCGCCTTGACGCCCGGAGCCTTGGCGCTCGGTGCGTGGCCGGAGGAGCTCGCCGGCGCGGCGGTCGTCGCCGTCGGCGCAGCGGCAGGCGGCGCGGGCGGCGTGTCGAAGTGCGGCGGCGCGGCGTTGACCGCGCTTTCGGCGGCGTTCGGGGGTTCGGGCCGCGGCGGCGCCGCAGCGGGCGCCTGCGGCGGTTGGTCTTGCGCCGTCGTTCGGCTCACGGGTTTCGGGTTCGGCGAGCGCGCGAGGGTGAAGGCGAGCACGAGCGCGAGCGCCACGGATCCCGCGACGGCGAGCCAACCGGGGAGCCGCTGCTTCGGCTTGCCGGCGAGCACGCTCGGCGTCGGCGCGTCGACGCCGGGCGGCGTCGCCGAGACGGCGTGCACGTCGGGGGGCGGCGGCGCCGACCAGCGCACCAAACTGATGGTCGAGGCTTCGACCTCCTGCATGAGCTCGGTGCGTTGCGCGAGCACGTCCGCGGCGAACCTCGACACCCACTCGCCGACCACGCGCTGAGACGCGAGCGGGACGGCGCTCTCGAGCTCGATGGCCATCGCGAGCGCGTGCTCGTGACGCCGCGCGGGGTCGAGCTCGAGGCCGCGCATCACGATGCGATCGACGACCTCGCTCACGTGCGGCGCAAAGCGGCGCGCCCGCGGATAGTCGCCTTTGACGACGCGCAAGAGGCGCTCCTGGTCGTTCACGCCCTGGAACAGCTTCGCTCCGGTGAGGAGCTCCCAAAACACGACCGCAGCCGAAAACACGTCGGATTGGCGCGACGGCGGCGCGCCCTGGATGAGCTCCGGCGCCATGTACGAGAACTTGCCCTTGAGCACGCCCGGATCCGTATCGCCGTGACTCGCGCGGCCCTGCACGACCTTGGCGATGCCGAAGTCGAGCACGCGCGCGACTCCGTCGGTCCCGACCAGCACGTTGTGCGGCGACACGTCGCGATGCACGAGCCCGAGCGGTCGCCCCTTCTCGTCGGTCGCGATGTGCGCGGCGTGCAGCCCCTGGAGCAACCCGACCATGATCGACGCGGCGAGCTCGACGGGAACGTCCGCGCCTGCTTTCTTCGCCGCCCGCACGAGT
>DATJXW010000179.1:0-17096 GCA_035499895.1 Polyangiaceae bacterium
CACCCGACGAGGCCCAACGTCGCCAGCGTTCCGGCGACCACGCCATACCTGAGAAGCTTCATGATGCGGTTTCCTTTCGAAAAACCTACGCGGCAGACGACACTGCCTCGCCGGACGAGTAGGCGAGCGTCTAATACATCGACACACACGTAGGGCGTCGTGACATGTCAGCGTTATTTCAACGGTGGCAGTCGCGTTCGCGTCACGAACTCACCCGTGAATGGCGGGCGAATCACATTTTGACGAATGGGGGCCAGACACCAGCTATCGACTTCGACACTCGCGTAGAGCGCGCGAAGCGCAAAGTCGACGCTCGTTCGTCACGAAGTGAACGTGTTCGTCGAAGGCGACGCGCAATGACTACGCGGCCGGCTCGATCTTGCGGCGTTTCGCGCTCGAGAACGCCCAGAAACCGGCGGCGACGAGGGCGCAGACGAACGCCGCGAGCACGGCGACCACCGGAGCACCGAGGCGTTTCAGGAAGATCATGACGCCGCCCGTCTTGAAGTAGCGAACTTGTTCGGCGGCCATGGCGTCGAGCGCGGCGTCCGGCACGTGCAAAGCCTTCGCCCGATCGAGAATCGAGTCCGCGCTCGCTCGATCGCCGTCGACGAGCGCCTTCGACCATTCGAACGAGACGATCATGCGCGGGTCGCCGCCCACGGCCGTCAGGCGCGTGATGCAGTCGGCGAGGCGCTTATTGTCCTTCAAGCGCACGCCGAGTCGACATGCGAGCACTTCGACCTCGACCGGCAAGTTCTGCGGAGCAGGGCCCGGTGCGACCGCCGACAGCGCCGGGGACACGCGACTCGCCGGCAAACGCTCGGCGAGCTCCGCGCGTTGGGCGCTCGAGAGCGGAGCCGCGCTCGCCGTGCCGGACGCGCTCCTCGGAGCCGTGCCGGCCGCCGCCGCCGAGCTCGCGCCCGCCGCCGAGTTCGCCGCCGCCGCCGAGTTCGCCGCCGCCGCCGCGATGAGCTCCGGGACGTGACTGCGGAGGTGCGCGAGGCTCGCATCGATGCGCGCCGCGTCCGCAGCGCTGAACTTCTTCTTCCGTAGCGTGAGCTTGATGAGCGCGAGGTGGTCGTTCACGAACGCGCCGGGCAGGAGGACGGCTCGGCTGCAGTTTGCGGCCGCGGCGTCGACCTCGTCGAGGTTCGCGTACACCGTGCAGAGGCGGGAGAAGACGAGCCCGTTGTCGGGCGTGATGCGCGCGAGCGCCTCGTAGAACTTCGCCGCGTGCGACCAATCTTGACGATGCAGCGCGCCCTCGGCGTGCGCAATCAGATCCTGGATGAAGTATCCGAATTCGAGCGGATGACGATTCCTGTCGTCTTCGGAGGGGATGCTCTTTACCGGGTCGTCGTTGTTGACCAAAAACAGCGTGCCGATGTCGCCTTCGTCGGCGCGGGCCGGCGCTGCCGCCAAAAGGACGAGGGCGCCGCAGAGCGCCGCGAGACGACGGAGAAGCGTGGAGAGCGTGCGGGAGGTGGATGTCGGCATGGTCTCGATCTCTAGAAACAAGTGGATTCGCACTCGGGGGCGTGCGCGAAGGTCGCATTGAGCGTCCCCATTGCCGCTCCGGACGAATTGCTGAACTTGAACAAGTTGTCGTTGATGTCCGAGTTGCTCGTGATGCCGGCGGGCGCCATGCCGTTCTTGATCTCGGTCACGCACGGGCCCGTTGCCGTGTAGCTCGCCTGCTTGCACACGCCCACGTCGGTCGTGTTGGTGCTCGAGTCGGTGATGCCGCAATAACAGAACGCCGGCAGCGGATTGAAGCACTTGGTTTCGATCACGCAGCGCTCGACGAGGAGGCACAGCGGATCGGGGTCGCAATAGCCGGCCTGGAAGTAATCGGCGGTCGTGTTCGCGTCGATGCACGTCTCGCACGCCGTCTTGCCGACCGCCTTGCAGTCGGAACCGCAGGTCGCGCCGTCCGGCGGATCGCAATCTTCGTAGGGCGCTTGCACGACCCCGTTGCCGCACACCGCGTACTTGCACTTGCTGTCGCAGGCGCAGTCTGCCGGGCTGCTCTCGGCCTCGTCGAGGCTGCAGTCGTCGGTGCCACCCGAGCCCGGCGGATCGCAATCCTCGAACGACGCCGTGACGACCCCGTCGCCGCATTTGTATTCGGCTTTGCAGTCGGCGCTGCAACCGTCACCCGAGATGCGATTCCCGTCGTCGCATTGTTCGTCGCCCTGCACGATGCCGTTGCCGCAAACGACGAGGAAGCAGTTCTGATCGCAGGTGGCGCTGCCGGCGGGGTTGCCGGAGTCGCACTCTTCGACGGAGCAGCCGTGGCCGCTGGCGGTGGTGGCATCGACGCATTGCACCTGTTCGCCGTTCGCCGTGAAGGTCGTGAGATCGCGATCCTCGATGCGGCCGTCGCCGCACGACGGCGTGCGATCGCAATCCGTCGTGCAGCTCGTGCCCTCGCACGCCAAGAGGTCGCGTACCAGGCCGACGATCGGATAATCGGTGTTCGAGCCGTCGAGTCGGCCCGCGATCTCGTTCGGGTTCGTGCTCTCGAGCGCGGCCTCCACTTCCGCGAGGCAGCTGCCGTTCGGCGCCGCGGCGCCGTCGAAGCAATGAGCGCCCGACGTGCCGCAATAGCAGTTCTCGATGAACGCGCCCGTCACGCCCTCGGTCGTGCGCACGGCGAGATCGCAGTCGGTCGTCCGCACGCACGTGAGGAGGTCGTCGCAGAGCGAGCTCCGCGCGATGCCCGTCTTGGGTCCGGCTTGCGCGTCGCCCGTGAGGCCGAAGCAAGCGTCGAGTGCGCTCGTGCATTGACCCTCGGCGCAGGTGTCGCACGCGTTCGGCGTGCGGCAGCCCGGCGTGCAGGTGTCTCCCGCCAAGAACGTCGTGTTGCCGTCGTCGCACATCTCCGACGGCGACTTCACGCCGTCGCCGCAGATCTCGAGCTGGCACGTGGCGCTGCAGCCGTCGCCCGAAACCCGGTTGCCGTCGTCGCATTGCTCCCCGGGATCGAGCTTGCAGTCGCCGCAGCGCGCGCCCGGCTGATTCAAGGAGACGCTGTCCCAGTCCACGCGACTGCCGTCGACGTTCGCGGGCCGCACCACGTCGAGACGCAACAGCAAGCTCGCGGCCGAGCCGTCGTCCGGCAGCGCGGTCGTATCGATCGTGTACGAGTATTGAGTCCAGGCGCCGCGCGTGAGCCCTTCGGGGCCGAGCGACGGTGTGCCTGTCATCGTCCCCGTGCACCCCGCGCCTTGGAAAAGCATGCCGAGCACGGCCGCGCCGACGCCGTCGGGCGCGTCCGTGGGGATGCGATACGCCGCCTGAAGATCGTAGCGGCGCCCGCCCGCGATCGGCACGCACTGAGCCGCGCCGGACTCGGCCCGCACGGGTCCGGAATCGAACGTGACCTCGAGCGCTTCGGGCGTCGGATAGCCGTCGGCAACCAACGCGAGGTGGACGCTCGGCGCGCCCGGCGACCAAGCCGACGTGTCGCTCGCGAAGCCGCCGTTCACGACCAGGTCCGAAGAGGCGTCCGGGACGCAGCCGACCTCGCTGCAGCCTCCCGCGCCGCCCCCGCCTCCCGCTCCGTCCCCGCAGTCGCCGGGCGTGACCTTCTTGCAATCGACGCAGGTCGTGCCGTTGCTCGGATCACACTCTTCGCCGAGCGACGTATCGACGATGCCGTCACCGCAAACCGGCAGCCATTTGCAGTCGTTCGAGCAGAGAGTCGGCGAGTACTCGGGCTCGCACTGTTCACCGATGGACGCGTCGATCTTCCCGTCGCCGCACTCGAATCGACAGTCGAAGCAGCCGTCCCCCGCCTTGTCGTTGCCGTCGTCGCACTGTTCGCCTTCGTTCGCCTCGACCTTGCCGTCGCCGCAGTCCATGAGGACGAGCGTGCAATCGATGGTGCAGCTGCCCGCGGCCGGCGGGTCGCATTGTTCACCCGCATCGACGCGGCCGTTGCCGCAGCGCTCGATGCGGCACTGATCGTCGCAGCCGTCGCCGACCTGGAGATTCCCGTCGTCGCATTCTTCGTTGCCTTCGATGATGCCGTCGCCGCAGCGCGCCCCCGACGCCTCGATCACGCAGTCGCTGCTGCAGCCGTCGCCGGAGGTGACGTTGCCGTCGTCGCACTCCTCTTCTCCCTCGCGCACGCCGTTTCCGCAGGTTTCACTGCCGCTCGCGCCACCGCCGCCGGACTCGACGCCCGCTTGACCCGGCGTTGCGCCGCTCCCGCCCCGCCCCGAGCCGCCGCCTTGGCCCGCCTTTTGCGAACCGGCCTTGCCGGCGCCGGCCGCCGTCATGCCGCCGCTGCCGCTCGGCGTGTCCGGAGTCGTCGTGAGCGGGCGCGTATCGACCGAGCCGCACGCCGCCCCGAGGCCGATGAGCGCGAGGACGAGGCGGCGCACCCGGCGGAGTGATGCGAGATTGCCGAGGGCGCGGGTGTGCGGGATTCGCTGCGACATGAGGCAAGGAAAGGCGGCTATTGCTCGCAGAAATCGAAGGGCTTATCGGGCGTCACGGAGCCGTCGAGCATCCCGCGGATGAAGTAGAAGGCCGAAAGCCCGGCGTTCATCGCGCCGTGCCTCAGCCAATGGCCGGTGAAATCCTGATTGCCGAGCGCCACCGAATCGTCGGCGGTGCGCGTGATTTGGCTGAGCGCGAGCTTGTTGACCTCCATCCCGAGCGCCGTTGCGAACAGAGCCTCGGGACACAGCGGGGCCGTGTCCTCCGTCAGCCCGACCGTCGTCGCCCACGCGAGTGCGGCCTGCCGCTCTGCGTCCGTCGAGGCCCGCACGCACCACGGCATGTAATTCGAGGCGCTGATGCCTTGCTCGATGCCTCCGCTCTGGTTACCGACGAGAGCCGAGGGCGGATAGATCCACGAGCCCTGGTCGTCCTTCGAGCGGTAGGTCTGATTGTAGAGATAGACCGGCACGCTCTTGCCGATGTTCGAGCCCGCGGTCGGATCGAAGACGCGCACGACCGGATCGTTGCCGTACGCGCACAGCGATTCCCAGAGCTCGTAGTGACCGGTATTCGGAACCCACTCCGGATCCGCCAGCGAGTAGATCTTCGGCGTCGTGTGCTCGAGGTAGCGCTCCGTCTCGAGCGCGAAAAAGCAGATCTGCTGGGCCGAACCCAACATGTTCGGCGTGTTCGCGCCGGGGATGGAGACGCCGTTGCCGTAGAACGGGCTCGTCGCGACCAAATTGAGCACCGCGAGCGGGATGTTGGCGCCCGTGCCGCCGAGTCCCATGAAGAGCACGTAGCGGGCGTGCCAATCCTCGGACGGGAGCCCGTCGCCGATCGTGAACTCTTCGCGCGCGTAAGCGCCCGGAGCGGTCGCTGGACCGAAGAGACCGTCGACGAAGTTCGCGACGCGCGTCTCGCCGCCGGTGAGCTCGATGATGGTCGCGGCGAGCGGGCTCTTCGAGTCGGCGTTCGGGCCGTGGCAGTTCTGGCAAATCGCGTGAAACACGGCTTCACCGCGGCTCTGAAAATGCACGTGATCGCCCGGTGATTGAGCTCGATCTCCGTCGAGCACGCCGCCCCCGAGCCAGCGCTCGAGCTCGCCGCCTGCGCCGGCGGTGAGATCACCGACGGTCGGGGTCGTCTTCACGCTCGGATCGCTCTGGCAGTTCGGGTCCCAGAGACCCATCGGCAGGGACTCGAGCGCGAAATTCTCGAGATCGTCCGACAAGTGGACGGTCTGCAAGTCGTCGATGACGTGGTTGAGATCGTCGGATACCGGGATGTCGCGCGTGACGATGTAGTCTTTCCAATTGGAGCGCCGCGGGATCCATTTGCCCGGGATCTCGGTCGTGTCCGTCGGGATCCAGTGGAAATGGTCGGGAACCGTGTCGCCGATGGTCGGGGGGAAGTCGTATTTTCGATTCACGCGCGAGGTTTGCGGCATCCCTTCGTCCACCGGGGAAGGCTGCGCGTGCCGGTCGGTGACCGGATCGATGGGCGAGTCGATCACGCGCGGATCGACGATGTCGTCGTCGGTCGGGCACCAGGCGCCGGTCACGCTCGCGGCGAACTGCGTGAGCCGTTGCTTGGCCGCGAGCGAGGCCTGCGCGTAAGCGAACGCTTGCGTCGGGTCGGTGGCGGAGACTTCCATCACGGGCTGCTCGATCGCATCGGTCGCCGTGTTGGTGGTGCTCGGGATGCTCAGCATCCAGCGCGCCATGATTTGCGAAACCCGGCAATCGAAGCCCGAAGAATTCCGCGGCATGTGGACGTAGAGCGCGCCGTCCTCCGCATAGGTGAAGGGCGTGTACGTGTTGCGCCAGATGAGGCTGCGCCACGGGCCGAGGAACGTGAAATGCGCGGTGCTCGGGTCGTAGTCCGGCACGCTCGGCGAGAGCGCGTCGATCACCGGGTATTCGTCTTGCTGCGGCGGAAGCAATGCGACCTTCGTGTCCGTCTGCGGCTTCGTTTCGTTCGGCATGTTCAGGTCGCCGAACGCCGAAGTGATGTACGGAATGCGCGTCGACTGCGAGAGTCCGCCCTTCGCGCGCGGCGAAAACTTGTCGAGCGGGAACTGGAAGATGCCGCCCGTCTCGCTCGGAAAGAGCTCGAACTCCTTGAGCACGGGGTTCGTCACGACCGGGAAGCCGTGCGGGTTGTGACAGAACGCGCAGTTGCCCAGCATGTAGCCCTGCGCGGTGAGCTCGTAGTCGTTGCGCGGGCTCCGCGGCGGAGTGGCGATGAGCTGCGACTCTTCGAGCTTCACCTGTCCGGGCGCGACGCCCGTGACGATGCCGTAGTCGAGGAAGCGCTGGAGCTGAGTGAGCTCGTCGGCGTTCGGATCTTCGTACACGCCGCCCTCGCCGGCTTTTCGCCGGTCGATCTGCCACGGCGTGAAACCGAGCACGAAGGAGTGACTGCTCGAGCCCATGTGGCACTGGTCGCAGCGCTGCGTGCTCGGAATCGCGTAATGGCGAATCTGACCCGACGACGGATCGCCGAGCTCGTCGGCCGTCATGTACTCGCAGGTGTCGCTGATTTGATCGCTGATCGGATTCGCGACCGGATCGCGCGTGACCGTCTGATCGACGACGTAGGGACAGAGCCGGTCGCGCGCCGCCGTTCCGTCGCGAAACGGATCCTTCACGCGGTGCGCCATCGATTCGTCCTCGTTCCACGCGTAGGAAGCGCGGAGCGCGTGCGTCGTGTAGCTCCCGTCCGCGTTCTGCGTGTCCCGTCGCACGACGATGAGGCGCGTCTCCATCTTGCGGTAGCCGCTCGTGCCGTCCTTCTCTTTCACCGACTTCAGGAAGGTCTTGTAAAAGCGGGTGTTGTCGGGAATGACGAAGTCGCGGAGCGTGTCGTCGTAACGGATCGACTGACCGAGCGGGACGCGCACGTAGCGCATCTTCCCCGCGTTGTCGGAGTAGAGCGGGTACGTCGGCGCGTAGCTGAAGACGCGACGCTGGCTGAGCTTCGCCGAGTCGAGCGTCACGAGATCGGTCTCGTAGATGGTGTCGGGCAGGTCGTCGGACGTGCTCAAAGACGCGAAAAGCGCGTCCTTTTGCTGCATTTCGGCCGTCAGGTCCTCGGGCGTGTCGAGCATGGCCGCGTCGTTCGGAATGCAGCTCCCGAGGTTCGTGAGCTCCGCGCCGAGCGTCGTATTCAGCAGATACGGATTGTCGCTCGTGGTGCCCTGATCGCCGCCGCCGTCGCTCGAGCCGTCGTCGACCGTGTAGGTGAAGGGGTCGGCGAACCGCGCCTTCTGCCACGCGAGGAGCTTCTGTCCGAGGTCGTAGAGCGGGTCACCGGGGCCGCGCTTCGAGCCGTCGCCGAAGTCCGGCGGCATCCATTTCGTCGAGTCCGAAGAGGTGATGTGCGAGACGGCGTCGTCGCCGAGCGTCGGCCGCTCGTCGAAGGAGTCGATCGTGACCTTGAACTGCTTGGGCTCGACCGCGAGCGGATCGTCCGCGCCGGTGTGGCAGGCGCCGCTCCGCCCGCAGTTTTGCTCGAAGTTCTGGAAGAGCGATGCTTTGGTGATCGTGAGCACCGTCGGGCCGCTCTCGACCGGCGGGGGCGCGGTGTTCGACGTGATCGATTTGCGGGCCGGAAGCGGGCTCGCCACGGCCGGCATGCACTTGAACGAGACGCCCACCGGCTCGCCCGCGATCCCGGCCGTGCCGGTGCTCGTGCCGCCGCTGCCCGGCTCGCCGCCGTAATCGAGGTCGAAGCCGCCGACCGCGCCGCTCCCCCCGACGCTCGAGCTCTTCCCGCCGTGCGAGCTCGATTTGCGGCCGGCACTCGCCGAGCTCGTGCCGCCGCTGCTCACCTCCACGGACCCCGGTGCCGACGCTTCGGGCGACGGCTCGGCGAAGCAACCGGCGAAGGGCGCGACGACGACGGCGAGCAAGCCGAGCTGCCGACTTCTGCGCGTGGCGGCGGCGCGCAAACTCACTCGCTTCGACGCGTTCTGCATCGCGAACCGGTGCGGACCCTACAAGCGCACGCCGGAACCTGCACGTAACAAGCTCGCGAACCAAAGCGCTCACTCCCGCCATCGTGTCTTCGCCGAAGCGTCACTGACGGCGAGTGACGGCGCGCGCCCGCTCGCGCGATTTCACGCGGTATTCGGCCTTGCTTCGTAGGTTTTCTGCAGCCGCTTTCTCACTGCGAGATCGGCGTCATGACGAGCGCGTTCGGATCGTAGCCCTCGCGGCTCGCGGTCGCTCGCAGGTGCGCATAGACGTCGGCGGGCAACGTCGGAGTTCGAGCGAGCACCCAGAGCATCGTGAGCGACGGGTGACCGACGAGCGCGTAGTCGTAGTCTCGGTCGACCTCGAGCACCCAATACGAACCGCGGTAGACGCCGAGATCGAGCGTGAGCTTCGCGGGCACCGTGGGATCGTCGACGGTCGCCGGCGCCGAGAATTGCGAGAGCGCGCCGGTGGACGATCCGAGACGGCAGCTGTGATAGAGCGAGAGCTTGCCGGGTGCGACGAGCGTGTAGTCCGCCGTCGTGTCGTGACACGTCTCGTCGTAGTCGCGCGGGATGCGCGCAATCTCGAACCAGTGTCCTTGAAAGCGCTCGAGCTCGAAGTTCTGCGCGACGCTCGGCTCGTGATCGGTACACCCGAGCGCGAGCACGCTCGCGCAGGAGAGCGCAGCCGCGTGCCGTCCGAGCGTCGCCATGCGCGCGCGAACCTCGCATGAAGGCCCGCCCCCGATCCCAGCGCGCCGGTAACGAGCGGGTAACAAGCGCGCGAGGGCGTCGCGCTTCAGCGCGAGCAGGAGCTCACGGAGCTCATTCAAGAATTTTTCTACGATAAATGTATGAATTCATTGAGTAATGGATGAGTCACCAAATAGTCTACTAAATCTGTAGATACGATGTGATAAGCCTTGGCACGTTCTCAGAACAGGAGAGACCCCCTCGTGAAACGCTCTCGATTCCTCGCGCTTCTCATCGTCGCCGGTGCCTCCGTTTTCGGCTGCAGCAAGGGCGGCGGCGAATCGAGCGCAACCCAAGCGTCGTCCGCCAACGCCGAGCCGGCGCCGAAGCCCGCCGCTTCGGTCGAGCTCCTCAACGTCTCCTACGACCCGACGCGCGAGCTCTGGCGCGACCTCAACGAGAAGTTCGTCGCCGCCTACAAGAAGGAGACGGGAACCGACGTCACGATCAAGCAGTCGCACGGCGGCTCGAGCACGCAGGCGCGCGCCGTCATCGACGGGCTCGACGCCGACGTCGTGACGCTCGCGAGCTTCCTCGACACCGACGCGATTTCCAAGAAGGGCCTCATCAACCCGGGTTGGGTCGACAAGCTGCCGAACCACTCGCTCCCGTACACCTCGACCATCGTCTTCGTCGTTCGCAAAGGGAACCCGAAGGGCATCAAGGATTGGCAAGATCTCGTGAAGCCCGGCGTCGAGGTCATTACGCCGAACCCGAAGACGTCGGGCAACGGCTATCTGTCGTTCTTCAGCGCGTGGGGCTCGGTCGTGTTGCGCAAAGGCTCGCGTGAAGACGCCACGAAATACGTGACGGCGCTCTACAAACAGGTGCCGGTGCTCGATTCCGGCGCGCGCGGCTCCACCACGACCTTCGCCCAAAAGAAGATCGGCGACGTGCAGTTAGCCTGGGAGAACGAGGCACAGCTCGAGGTGCGCGAGGCGAAAGGCGACCTCGAGCTCGTCTACCCGCCGATCAGCATCCGCGCCGAGCCGCACGTCGCCATCGTGGACGCGAACGTCGATCGCAAGGGCACGCGCAAGGTGGCCGAGGCGTACCTCAAGTACCTCTACAGCGACGAGGGGCAGGAGATCATCGCGCAGCACTTCTACCGACCGTTCAACGAGGCCGTCCTGAAAGCGCACGCGGCGACCTTCCCCGAGCTCACGCTCTTCCCCATCACGGACATCGCCAAAGACTTCCCCGATGCGCACAAGCAGTTCATCGCGGAAGGCGGCGTCTTCGACAAGATCTATGAACCGAAGCACTAGTCCGCGCGAGGCTCCCGTGCTCCGAACGCGGCAACACGCCGGAGTCTGGTAGATGGCGCGCGCGAATCAGCGGGTGTTGCCGGGGTTTTCGCTGACGCTCGGTTACACCGTGTTCTACTTGAGCTTGCTCGTGCTCGTGCCCATCGCGGCATGCTTCGCGCGGGCGGCGTCGCTCACTTGGGCCGAATTTTGGGGGGCGGTCTGGACCGAGCGCGCCCGCGCCGCGTACCTGCTCACGTTCGGCGCTTCGTTCGCCGCCGCGCTCGTGAATCTCGTGCTCGGCGGGCTCATCGCGTGGGTGCTCGTGCGCTACTCGTTTCCCGGCAAGCGCTTGGTCGATTCGCTCGTCGATCTGCCGCTCGCGCTGCCGACGGCCGTGGGCGGCCTCGTCTACGCGAGCTTGTACGTGAAGAGCGGCTGGCTCGGCCGTTTTCTCGTGCCGCTCGGCATCCACGGCGCCTACACGCGCTTCGGCATCGTGCTCGTGCTCGTGTTCGTGGGGTTGCCCTTCATGGTGCGGGCCGTGCAGCCGGTGCTCGAGGACATCGACGCCGAGGAAGAGGAAGCGTCGTCGTCGCTCGGCGCCACGCGCCTCCAGACGTTTCGGCACGTGATTCTGCCGGCGCTCCACCCGGCCCTGATCACGGGCTTCGCGCTCGCGTTCGCGCGCTCCGTCGGCGAGTACGGGTCGGTCGTCTTCATCTCCGGCAACATGCCGTTCAGGACCGAAATCGCGCCGATTCTCATCGTCGCGCGGCTCGAGGAGTTCGCGTACGGCGAGGCGACGGCCATCGCCGTCGTCTTGCTCGTGATCTCGCTCGCCCTCCTCGTGCTCATCAACCTGCTCGAAAGCTGGACGCGCCGTCATGCAGCCTAAGCGCGTCGCGAGCGCGAACGGGGGCGCGGTCCGGCGTGCCCAGGACGATCCGGCCTGGGTGCGTTACGGGCTCACGGCAGTAGCGCTCGTCGCGGTGGGCGTGCTCGTCGTGATCCCGGTCGTCAACGTCTTCGCCGGCGCGCTGTCCGAAGGCGCAGGCGTCTATTGGAAGAACCTGGTCGCCGATCCGGACACGCGCAGCGCGATCGTGCTCACGCTCACCGTCGTGCCGATCGCGCTCGTCGCGAACGTCGTCTTCGGCGTGACGGCCGCGTGGGCGGTGGCGCGCTTTTCGTTCCCGGGGCGCACCCTGCTCGTCGCCTTCATCGACCTGCCGTTCTCGGTGTCGCCCGTGGTGGCGGGCCTGATGTTCGTGCTGATTTTCGGCCTCCAGGGCTACTTCGGGCCGTTCTTGCGGCGCGACGGCTACGCCGTCATGCCGTGGCTCGTGGGCGGCGCCGTCGCGCTCGCGGCGGTGGTCGCCTACTTCGTCCTGCGGCCGTCGAATCCGCGCGCGCGCCGCGGATTCTGGAAGACGCCCGCGTGGCTCGTCGCGCTCGGCGGCGCCGCGCTCTTCGCGCTCCTCGTCTGGGCGCAAATGGCGCTCGAGGTCTGGCCTCGACACCAGAGTCTCAAGATCATTTTCGCGACGCCGGGTCTCGTGCTCGCGACCTCGTTCGTCACGTTCCCGTTCGTCGCGCGCGAGCTCATCCCGGTGATGGAAGCGGTGGGACCCGACGAGGAGCTCGCGGCGCTGAGCCTCGGCGCGAGCGGCTGGCAGATGTTCTGGCACGTGACGGTGCCGAACGTGAAGTGGGGGCTCGTGTACGGCATCATCTTGTGCAACGCGCGCGCGATGGGGGAATTCGGCGCCGTTTACGTGGTTTCGGGCCACATCGCGGGCCAGACCGACACGATGCCGCTCCGCATCGAGAAGCTCTTTCAGGAGTACAACTTGCCGGGGTCGTTCGCGGTCGCGTCCGTGCTCACGCTGGTCGCGATCATCACGCTGTTCGCGAAGAGCAAGCTCGAGCAGCACTTGCCGACCGCGTCGAGCGACGGCGGAACCGAATCATGAGCATCGTCGTCAAGAACGTCTCCAAGCATTTCGGGAAGTTCGCGGCCGTCGACGACGTGAGTCTCGAGGTGCCGAACGGCGCGCTCGTCGCGCTGCTCGGTCCGTCCGGCTCCGGCAAGACGACGCTGCTCCGCATCATCGCCGGACTCGAGGTCGCCGACAGCGGGACCGTGCTGCACCACGACGAGGACGTCACCGAATACTCGCCGCGCGAGCGCAAAGTCGGGTTCGTCTTCCAGCACTACGCGCTCTTCCGGCACATGACGATCGCCGACAACATCGGCTACGGCCTCCGCGTGCGCGGCGTGAAAAAGCCCGAACGCGCCGCGCGCGTGAACGAGCTCCTGAAGCTCATTCGCCTCGAGAATTTCGGGTCGCGGTATCCGTCGCAGCTCTCCGGCGGGCAGCGCCAGCGCGTCGCGCTCGCCCGCGCTCTCGCCGCCAAACCCGCGGTGCTCCTGCTCGACGAGCCGTTCGGCGCGCTCGACGCCAAGGTGCGCACCGAGCTCCGGCAGTGGCTCCGGCGCCTGCACGAAGAGATCCACGTGACGAGCGTCTTCGTCACGCACGACCAAGAGGAGGCGTTCGAGGTCGCCGATCGCGTGGTGGTGATGAACCACGGGAAGGTGGAGCAAGTCGGGACGCCGGAGGAGGTCTTCGAGCACCCGGCGAACGCGTTCGTCATGGACTTTCTCGGCAACGTGAACGTCTTCGACGGCAAGCTCGAGGGCGGCAAGCCGGTGATCACGCCGTCGAGCGCGCCGCCGCCGCCCGACGGCGCCCACGGCGTGGCGCAAGCCGAAATTTACGTGCGGCCGCACGAGCTCACGATCGAGCATCGCCGTAACGGCGAGGCGGCCATCGAGGCGCGCGTGGTGCACGTGAATCCGACGGGCTCGCGCACGAAGGTCGAGCTTCGCGCGGTCGCGCTCGACAAGACGATCCTCGCCGAGCTCACGGCCGAGCGCTCCGCGGAGCTCGCGCTCAAGGCGGGAGACACGGTGTTCGTCTCGGCGCGGCGCGCGCACGTGTTCGCGCCGAGCTACTCGATTTGACACGCGCGGCGTCCAGAACCTCGGCGCCGTGACGCCCGGGGACGGTCGACCGAGCGCGCGGCGGGGCGCCGGTCCAAATCAGGCGACGAACGCGCCCAGGCGGCGGAAGCGCTCGTAGCGGTCGTCGCGCAGGGCGTCGGGGTCGAGCGAGCTCAGCGCCGTGAGCTCCTTGAAGAGCGCGCGATCGACGTGCCGCGCCGCTTCGTCGTGATCTTGATGCGCGCCGCCGGGCGGCTCGTCGACGATGACGTCGACGATGCCGAGCTCGAGCAGGC
Source organism: Polyangiaceae bacterium (assembly GCA_035499895.1). Lineage (GTDB taxonomy): Bacteria > Myxococcota_A > Polyangia > Polyangiales > Polyangiaceae > PMG-095. The sequence goes on from DATJXW010000179.1 coordinate 13,744, forward strand.
TCGGCGCGGTGATTTTGAGGCGCGCCGCGGCTTCGGGCGTGCGATCGGCGCTCTTCCAGAGAATCGCGGCGCAGCCCTCGGGCGTGATCACGGAGTAGTAGCCGAACTCGAGCACGAGCACGCGGTTGCCGATGCCGAGCGCGAGCGCGCCGCCGGAGCCGCCTTCGCCGATGACGGTCGTGAGCGTCGGCACGCCGAGCTTCGACATCGCCTCGATCGCCGCGCCGATGGCTTCGCTCTGCCCGCGTTCTTCGGCGCCGATGCCCGGGAACGCGCCCGGCGTGTCGATGAACGTGAACACCGGCAAGCCGAAGCGATCGGCGAGCTCGTACATGCGAATCGCTTTGCGGTAGCCCTCGGGGTGCGGCATGCCGAAGTTGCGCGCGACGTTCTCCTTCGCCGAGCGGCCCTTCTGGTGGCCGACCACGGCGACGCTGCGGCCGTGAAAGCGCCCGATGCCCGCGACGATCGAGGCGTCGTCGGCGAAGCGCCGATCGCCGCGGAGCTCGACGAAATTCTCGAACAGCCGGCTCACGTAATCGAGCGTGTACGGCCGATTCGGGTGGCGCGAGAGCTGCACCTTCTGCATCGGCGACAGGTTCGCGAACACCTCGCGCGCGAGTCGCGCGGCCTTCTCTTCGAGGCGCTCGAGCTCCGGTGTCCACTTCTCGTCGGCGCTCGCGAGCGCGCGGAGCTCCCGCACGCGGGAGACGAGCTCGACGACGGGGCGCTCGAACGCGAGAACGTGGGCCATGAAAGAGGGTCGCCGAATCTCCCCGAATCTTTGCACCGTGTCGAGCCGTTGCCGCTGACGCGTTGCGCCGTCGTCACGGCGCGAACGAACGTTCGCGGGGGCCGGCGAGCGCGTTTGCCCGGGTTTTCGAACTGCCTTGACCAGTTGAGCTTCGAGGTGACGCGGCGGCGGCGAGCGAGCTCGGCGCCCTCGCGGCGGTCACTTGAAGCCGTGCAGGTGGACCACGTACCACTCGCCGCGCCAGGAGATCATGCTCGTGAGCTCGAGCGGTTCTTCTTTACCGCTCGGCAGGCGAAAGACGAGCTTCGAACGGAGGACGCGGTAGTAGGCGACGCGGTTGCCTTCGCTGCCCGGCTTCATGAACTTGGCTTTGCCCTCGGGCACCTCGACCGAGACGAGCGTCGCGTTCGCGGCGTCCGAGCCGAGCTTCTCGCGGTACTCGGCGATGTCACGGCGGAAGGCGCCGACCAGGCGGTGCTCCCAATCCTTTTCCGGAGCCGGGATGTCCTTGACCTGCGCGTAGGCGACGACGGGGAAGAAGGCGGGGAGCGCCGCGTCGGCGCGGCCGGTCGTGATGGCGCGCGCGAGCAAGCGCATGCGCGCGTCGAAGCTCGGGCTCGTCGCCGAGGGACGCGCGTCCGTCTGCGGCAGCGGCTTCTTGTCGTCGTCGAGGAGCGGCACCGTGGCCGCGGCGACGGTCGTGTCCGGACCGTAGACGTTTTCGTCGTCGATGTGCGGCGCGCCGGAGGGCGGCTCGCTCGCGGCCGCGGCGGGCGGAGCGCTCGCGGCGGGCGGAGCGCTCGCAGGGGCGGCGGAGGCTCGGGCGATGGGGGCCGCGCTGCTCGGCGCGGGCGCGGGGTTGAACGCGGAGCCGCTCGCGCTCGCGGCGGGCGCCGTCGCACTCGGCGCGCTCGGCGCGCGAGCCGTCTCCGCTCGTCCGCCGCAGCCCGTGGCGAGACCGAGGGCCGCGTAGAGACCAATCCCGCGGAACCCGCCGAACCGTGACGAGGTTGAAACCGCGGAAGCCCGAGAGGTCGAGTTCGTGTCCACGAGTGATCTCCCACTATAGGAGACCGCCGCGCGCCAAGGAAAGAATCGCGGACGCTCGCAGCGCTCTTTGCCCAGGTGCCGGCGCGCTCGCGCGCCTCCGCCGCCGTCGCGGTGACTCAGTTCGAGGTGGGAGTAGCTGCGACCTGCACCGACGTGACGAGGCGCTTCACGTTGAAGATGCGGAAGGGCTTTTCTTTGCCCTTCAAATTGGCCGGGGGCAGCTCCTCCACCTCGACGCGATTCTGCAGGCGGGCGAGCGTCGCCTCGCTCACGAGGATTTGGCCGGGCGCCGCGATGCCGCAAACTCGCGCGCTCGTATTCGCGACGTCGCCGATGACCGTGTAGGAGAGCGCCTTCGAGCTCCCGATGTAGCCCGCGACCAGGGGGCCCGTGTGGATGCCGATGCCGATGGCGAGCGGCTCCTGATTCTCCTCGACGCGGCGCCGGTTGAAGCGCGCGAGCACGTCCATCTGCTCGAGCGCGCAGGAAACGCTGCGGAGCGCGTCGTCCGGGTGCACGACCGGAGCGCCCCAGAGCGCCATGATGCCGTCGCCCATGAACTTGTCGAGCGTGCCCTCGTACTTGAACACGACTTCGACCATCTGCTCGAAGTACTCGTTCATCATGTCGACGACGGCGGCCGGGTTCGCGCCCTCGCTCATGCGCGTGAAGCCGCGGATGTCGGAGTTGAACACCGTGCACTCTTCGACGAGCTGGCCGCCCTTCTTCACTTCGAGCGCGCCCGAGAGCACGCGCTTCGCGACGTTCGGCGACAAGAGCCGGCTGAAGCGCTCGCGGTTCACGATCTCTTGCTCGATCTTCTTACCGAGGATGGTGATTTCGATGAACATGGCGGCCTGCGCGGCGATGGCCGTCACGATTTCCATGTCCTTCGGCTGAAACTGCGCGAGCGTCTCGCTGTCGAGCCAGAGCACGCCGAGGATGTCGTTGTTGTGCAGGAGCGGCGCCACGATGGCGGAGCCGATCCGGTTCAGGATCATGCTCTTGCCCTTGGAGGCCGCGAAATCCATGGCGGCGTCGTGGGTGAGCACGGTCGCCCGCTCCTTCATCACGTGGCTCATGATGGTGGAGGAGACCTGGATCGGCGAGTCGGTGCCGTCACGGCGCTGGCTCGCGCTCGGCACGAGCTCCCCCCGCTCGTCCATCAGGAAGATGACGCCGCGATCGGCGCGCACGAACTTGAAGATGGTGAGCAGGATTTTGGTGAGGAGCTTCGGCAATTCGCGCTCGAGCGCGATTTCACGCGAGAGCTCGTGCGAGAGGCGCAGCCGCTCGTAATCGGCCGCGAGCTGCTGCGGGTTTTGACTGAGCTGCTCGACCGGGAGAAAGCCTTTTTGGATCGCCGCGATCTGCGTGCCGATCGCCCGCGCCTTGTCGTTCACGTCGACACGCGTGCCGGCGACCGGCACGATGCCGCCCGGGCCCGGTTGTTGTCCGGGAGCGAGCGGAGCGCCGCCCGGGGCGTTGACGGGAGAGAAGCCGGGCGTCGTCGCGGGCATGGACGGCGCGCCGTATTGGCCCGGCGGAG
>DATJXW010000180.1:0-2180 GCA_035499895.1 Polyangiaceae bacterium
CATTCCGGCCGAGCTGCGCGCCGAGCACAAGAAAGTCCTCGCCAGCCTCTCGTAAGAGCAGGTTGCGTGATCGCGCGACGGTCACCCGCGGATACCTCGTGCGCGACCGAGCCCCAGGGACGGTATTCCGGTCCCGGCGGACACCGATCACGGCATCCTTCGGCGGACGTCGCGCGCTGGGCGCAACGAGATTCTTCGGCGCGCGGCGCGACGGGCGTCGCGGCGAATGCGCCGCGGCTACTCTTCGACGACGTAGTGGACGGCGAGCGCGGTGCCGGGCTGCGCGACGCGGCCGAGCCCGATCACGCCCTCGCCCGTGAGCTGCGTGCTGTCGCGGCGCACGAATATTTCCTCGCCGGCGTTCGTCTGCACGAACGTGCCGTTCGTGCTCTCGTCGACGAGCGTGAACTTGTCGCGGCTCGCCTCGACACGCGCGTGCACGCGCGAGATCAGATTGCCCTTGACGACGACGTCGTTCTCCTCGGCCCGGCCGAGCGTCGCGCTCTTGCGACCCTCGCCCACCGTGACCTCGCGCCCTTGATAGCGGAGGCTCAGCCGCTTCGGACGGGCGCCGGTCTTGCGCCCCAGCCCGACGGTCGGAAGCATGCTCGTCGCTTCTTCGGGCTGCCAGAGCACCTCGAACAGCACGACCTCGTCGGCCTTGCCGCGAACGGTCGCGATGTCGATCTGACGCGCAACCGCCTGCCACTCGGGCGACAGCCGCTCCACGGTCGACAGCGTCGTGATGATTTGCTTTGCCTTGGCCTGGCTCGTCATCCGGTTCGCCGTGTGCACGGCCGAGCCGAAGATGTCGCGATGCTCCTGCACGACGGGGCCGTAGTGACAGCCGATCCGGATCGCAACGTGACCGTTGCCGTGCGCGAGCTCCGAGTCCGTCGTGATGCGTTCCTGCATGCGCCGCGCCGCGTTCATCGCGTCGTCGGCCGTCGGGAACGTCGACATGACCTCGTCGCCCATCGTCTTGATGACGGTGCCCCGATTCGCCTCGGTCGCCTCGCGCATGATGTCCAGGCAGCGGCCGACCATCTGCCGTGCCTGGGCGTCGCCGAGCTGCTCGTAAAGTTGCGTGCTGCCCACCACGTCGGCGAACAGGATCGCAACCTCGATGTCCTTACCCATGGCTTCCTTCTAGAGTGCGCCGGACGGGAGCCGGGGGCGATTATACGCCAAGGGAGTCGGCGCGCCGTGTGACGCGCTGCCGCTCCGTTGCAGGGAAGAGACGGCGCGTTCTTCAGCGCGGCGCGTGAGAGACCGTCACTTCTCGGCGACGAGGTAAGCGATCCACGCGAGATCCGGCTCGCCGGTTGCGTGCTCCTTGAACTCGCCGTTGCCGCCGCCGTCGCCGTCGTCTCCTTCCCAGTAGACGCGGACGTTCGCGAAGCCCGCTTCGAGCAGCAGCTCGCGAAGCTCGGGCAAAGTCCACAGGCGCCAGTCGTAAGTGAACGCGCGCTTGATCTTCGAGCCGTCCGGGAACTTGAAGTGGATGTGGCAGACGATGCGGCTCGTCACGGGCTCGAAGTGCGCCTGATCCCAGACGTACGTGAAGCCGTCGAGCTTGGTCTTCTCCTTCTGCAGATCCGACGCCTCGGGGCCGCCGAACGCGTCGAGGAAGAACACTCCTTCGGACTTCAGCGCGGCATGCACTCGCTTGAAGTAATCGCGCATCTCCTCGCGAGCTTTGAAGCAGAAATACGAGAAATTGAACGCGCCGACGATGTCGACAGGGTCGGTGACGACGTGCCGTACGTCGTCGTTGAGCAGCTTCACGCGCGCGCGCGCCACCTCGGGCAGACGAGCGACGCGGCGCCGGCGGCCCCAGTCGAGCACCGAGGCGTCGATGTCGACGCCGATCGCGTGCCGCTGCGCGCCGGTGCGGACCCACTCGCAGGCGAGGCTCGCCGTGCCGCAGAAATCCTCGCGAAGACTCAGCGCCTCGCGATGCCGCAACGAACGAAACGTGTCTTGTAGAAACTCCACCTCGACGTCGACCGCCTGCACCGACTTCTCGTAGAGCTCGTGAATGTCGGCACGCTCGGCCATCGTCTGCGCGAACTTCTTCTTCGGATTTGCCGCCACCGCCGTCACCTCGATCGTTGTAGTTAAGCTGCGCGAAAGCCCTGTCGAGCTTACACGATTCGCACGCGTGAGATCGCGCGCGC
>DATJXW010000181.1:0-2599 GCA_035499895.1 Polyangiaceae bacterium
ATCTTCGGCGACGTGCAGCGCCTTTCGAACGGCAATACGCTCGTCGTGTTCTCGACCCAGGGCGTGATTCAGGAAATCGGCCCCGACAAGTCGCTCTTGCGTCAACTTTCGGGCGGCACCGGCCAAGCCATGGGTTACGTCACCGAGCGAGCGACGCTCTACGGGCCGCCTCCGTTTTGATCACGCGCCGGCCTCGCCGCCTGCGCCCGAACCGACGCCGCCTTCCGGCGCGCCGCCCGACGACGCGCCACCCTCCGGCGCGCCGCCTTCACTCCCGGCCGCGCCGCTCGTGCCGCCGAGCGCCGCCGTGCCCCCGGTGTGCGCCGCCGTGCCGCCGGTGCCGCCGCCCATGACGCCGGTGCGCGCGCGTGTGCCCGCCGAACCGCTCGCGTTCGTGCCGCCGACTTCACCGACGTAGGTAGTGCCGCCTTTACCCGCCGTCGAAACGAGGCGGCCGCCCACGCCGGTGCCCGCGATGGCCGGATAGTGCGGAAAGTCGTCGTCGGCGGGAGAACAATCCACCAAACACCCGCCCCCGGTGCAGCCGCTCGTCAAATGCAGGCAAAGGGCGACGGCGGCGCTCAGCGCGACGACATTGCGACTCGTCAACATCGCGCGACGCTGCCAGGGCTCGGGCGCGATCGCAATCGGAGACACCGGCACGAACGCGAGCCCGGTGGCGCAAGGCGAGCCGCGAGACGCACGGTGACGGACCGGGACGACGGGTATCTCCGTCGGGCGGCGCGAAACGACTGCGAATCCGCCCTACCGGAGCGAGACGGCCGCGCAGCTGCAGAGGATTGGGTTGCTCGCATCAGCGGGGTCGTTGTCGTAACAGCTCGCGCGGATCACGGACCCAGCCGCGTAGCAGGCGTCGTTGCAGCCCAGCTGCGACGAGGCGCACGCGCACTCGAACGGGACTCGGGTGTAGGTCGTGCCGGATTCATCGATCTTCGTGCCGTTGAAGCAGACGTAGTTCTCGCCGGCCGCGCAATCGGCCGCGCTTTTGGGACGTGCGGAGTTGCACGTGCAGTACGAGCCCCCATCGACCTGGTATGCATTACACAGATACCCAACCTGGCAGTCCCATTGACTCGGGACGCAATCCGGTTCCGGCGGCGCGCCGGCATCGCCGCCCGTCGCAACGCCGCCTCCCACCGAGGTGCTGCCGCCGACCGACGTGCTCCCGCCCGTTCCGCTGCTGCCGCCGACGAACGCGGTGCCCCCCACCGCGGCGCTCCCGCCAAGCGACGTGCTCCCGCCCGTTCCGCTGCTGCCTCCCGAGATGAACACGCCGCCGGTGCCCAGGCCCTGGGAGCCGCCGACGGACTGCGTGCCGCCGTCACCGCCCGTGCCGTTGCTCGTGCCGCCCGCGTTCACACCCGGCGTGTCTTCCGGTCCGGTGACGGTCGACCGGCTTTCGCCGCCGCAGCCGAGCGCGAGCGCGCCGCCCATGACGACCATCGTGTGGAAAAAGCGCGCCGTCGAAAGCCGTTCGTCATCGTGATGCTTCATGCGTTCGTCCTCAAACCGACGTGAGCGAGCCCCGGGAGAATCACGTCGCGCAGCGCTTCGTCGTGCGCGTCGCGGAGCACGCGGGGCGTGAAGTAGCCGAAGGGGACGAGCTCTTCACGGTCGAGCTCGGGACCTTCACAGGCGACCTGCCGGAGCGCCTCGAGCAGCTTCGGCACCCACGGCTCGACGACTTCCCGCGTGGCGGGCGTGAAGGTCGCGAGGTGTCCCCAACCGACCCGGGTGTGCTGCACTTCTTCCGCCAGGTGCCGCTGGTTGAAGCGACGAAGCTCGGGATCTTGGATGACCTCGCGGACGTGGCGCAGGATGAAGCACCCTGCCGTCTCCGTGAAACAGCAGAGCACGATGCGGAGCAGGCGATTTTCACGTTCGCTCGCGCCGGCGAAGCGCAGGGGCTCGGTGCCGCGCGGGCGCGTCACCACGGCTTCGGGATGACCGAACCGGAGCGCCCAGTCACGACACGACACCGCGTGTTGGTATTCTTCGTCCACGGCGCGCTCGGCGAGCTCGCAAATCGACGCGGGCGAGCCCTCGGCGCGCAGATCGTCGAGCACGTGTTGGAACCCGACGTAAGACGTGAGCTCACCCTCCGACCGCCGGAACCAATAGGCGGCGAGGGTCGCCCGCTCTTCCACCGAGAGGCCTTCCATCATGGCGATATTCGCACGAGGTGGTCCCTCGAGCCGAGATCGGCTCACACGGGGCCATTTTCCCGAGACTTCCGGCGGTTCAGCGAGCCCCGGACGCGCCGGGGCTCAGCATCGCGAGCATGCGCGCGGGGTTTTGGATGCGCTCTCCGGCCATGAATCCGAGCGCCTCTTCGCGGAGCGCGCGCCCGGTGTCGCCGCCGACGAGCTCGCCGCGCCGGTAGCGAGCGACCGCGCGGTGGAGGAGCATGCCCGTCGCCGTGGCGCGCGCTTCGGCGCGCTCGAGCTCGACGACGGCGCGCTCGGTTCGGCCTTCGCGCACTAAGACGCCCGACGCGAGGAGGGCCGCGAAGCATTCGCCCCAGGCCACGTGTTCGGCGGCGATGCGACGCGCGCAAGCCCGCGCGTCGTCGAGAAAC
>DATJXW010000182.1:0-3955 GCA_035499895.1 Polyangiaceae bacterium
TTGAGCACGCTCTCAGCGGCACACGCCGCAGGCGTCGTGCACCGCGATCTCAAGCCCGAGAACATGTTCCTCACCCGAGCGGGCACCGTGAAGGTCCTCGATTTCGGAATCGCAAGGCTACGCGAGCTCAGTCAGAGTTCATCCAAGACGCAGACCGGCAGCATGATGGGAACGCCGTCCTTCATGTCCCCGGAACAGGCGCGAGGACGCTGGGACGAAGTAGACGCGCGGAGCGACCTTTGGGCCGTCGGCGCCACCATGTTCACCCTCCTCACCGGCCGCTACGTTCACGAGGCTAGCACCGTCAACGAGGCTCTCGCATTCGCTGTGACGCAGCCAGCGCGTTCCGTCGCGACCCTCCTTCCTGACTTGGCGTTCCCCATCGTCGAGCTCATTGATCGCGCCCTCGCGTACGAGAAGAGCGCGCGGTGGTCGAGTGCGGCGACGATGCAGGGTGCGCTTCGACGTGCTTACGCGGGGCTCGAGGCGGCGGCGCTCGCAGCTGGGGAGCCTCCGCTCAAGCCGATCACGCTCGAGACATTCGAAGAAGAGACCGTCGCCGTAACGAGCGGGCGCGTCGAGGAGTCGGCCCGAGTCCAATTGGATTCGGACATTCCGGCGTCGCCGCCGCCCGTCGTGAAGCCGGGGCTGCTGACGACGACGAGGGGCGTGACGCACAACGAGTTCGCGAGGAGGATTTCGGAGAATCCCCGCGCCGTGTACACGGCGGCGGTCGCCATCGTCATCGTTCTCGGACTCACGGCGGTGTGGCTCGGTACTCGACGCTCTGACATGACAGCCGCGGCGATCTCGACAATCGTCCCGCTCGTAACCGAGAAGCCAACGACGGCCCGTAGTGCTGGGGCGGGTGCAGCCACCGGGGATGAGCCTGCTCACGTCTCGCTCGATCAGCTGCCAGTCGCTCAGCCTGCGCAGCCCGATTCCCTCGCCCGGAAGCTTCACGCCGACCTCGACTCGCGGCGGGCTAACCCGCCACCGTCGCAGTCCGCCCCCGCAAGGGGGCAAATCGAGCCGCGCCCCACCTTTGTGAAACAGCTTCCGCCCAGCGACGACCCCTTCGCTTCACGCCGATGAATTCAATGCGACGAACTCACCCCTTCAGCATTGTCCGAGCCTGCGCCGCCGGCCTCGTTGGCTCGGCTGCTCTTCTCGCGATGTGTCCATCGACGTTCGCGCAATCCGTCGCTTCGGAACCCGAGCGCCTGTTCGACGAAGGTCGCGCCGCGATGCAGGCCGGCGACTATTCGACCGCGTGCCAAAAGTTCGGAGAGAGCTATCGCCTGGAGCCCGCGCTCGGCACGCAATTAAACCTCGCTCACTGCCAGGAAGAACGCGGTCAGGTCCTCGCCGCGTGGACTCTGTTCCGAAGGGTCCGAGGCGAGCTGCCTGCTGGCGATCGTCGGATCCCTGTTGCTGACCAACACATCGCAAGCCTTGCCGCTCGGATCGCCCATCTGCGCCTTGTTGTCGATCCGAACGCAGCCGCAGGGACGAGCGTTCGCGTCGACGGTGCGCTCGCCGACGGACCGGAGGCGACCGGCACCTTTCCGATCGAGCCTGGCAAACACGAAGTGAGCGTCACGATTCCCGGGCGCGCCGAGCAAACGAGAAGGCTCGAATTCACGGAGGGCGCGACTCTCGAATTTCGTGTTATCGAACGGACCGCACCCGGTCCCGGATTGCGCAACGACGCGCGAGCGACTGCACCGGATTCTCCGAGCGTCGCCGGGACGAGCGACACTCATCCGGACGCGACACGGCGGACGGCCGAGTACGTCGCTGCGGGTGTGGGGCTCGTGGGACTACTCGTTGGAACCATCACGGGTATCGAAGGCCTGCATCAAGAGAGCATCGGGAACGCCAACTGCTCGGACGTGACCCGCACGTGCAACCAGAAGGGCGTTGACGCCAACCGATCGGCGCGGTCTCTCGCGACTGTGAGCACGGTCGGGTTCGCCGTCGGTATCGTCGGTGTTGGTCTTGGCGGTTATCTCTACTTCAGCGCCGCGAGACCTGCGCATTCGGCGTCCTCGCCGAGTCGCTCAGCGTCGATTTCTCTCGCATGGAGTGGGCAATGGTGACGAAGCGTCATGCACGGTCGCGATTGGTTCTCGCGGGTGCGCTTGTCGCTTCGGTACTCGAATTTGGTGGCTCGACGGGATGCCTCATCAATCCGAAGGACTACCCGCTTGCTCCCGAATCCGTCGCAGGGGACGCAGGAGAACCAAGTTCCGTTGGTGGCGACGCGCAGTCTGGCACCGGTGGATGGTTCGCAGCGGGTGGACGAGGTGACTTATCAAACGCTGGGGGAGCTGGCACTGGAGGGACCAAGGTGACCGGCGGCATGACATCCGCGGGCGACGGCGGCGCGGCACCGGCCGACGTCGGCGGAGAAGCTGGTATCGCTGCCGAAGGAGGCTCATCGGGCAGTCCAACTGGCGCGGGCGGCTTTCTCGCGGGGGGCGCAACCGCTGCAGGTAGCCCAGGCCAATCGGGAACCGGTGGGACAACCGCTACGTTGGTCAAACGTGTCTTCGTCACCGGCCAGACCTTCGACGGCAACTTTAAGGAGCTCGGGAACGCCAGTGACGCGAACGGTCTGAGCGGGGCGGACGCGGCGTGCAACGACGCGGCCACGAAGGCCGGTCTTGGTGGCACCTGGATCGCCTGGCTCTCCGTTACCGGCGATGACGCGATCAACCGGGTTGCAGACGTAGCGCCCTGGTACCTCGTCGATCAAGTGACGAAGGTCTTCGACTCGCACGGGCAGCTCGCCGCGCCGGCAGACGTACCGGTCAACATGACCGAAAACGGGGATGCCGTGACAGGCCCGGCATGGACCGGCACGACGTTGCTCGGAACCGCGCATTCAGCACGGTGCGGCGAGTGGAAGAACAATGGGACCACGCTCGGTGCGTGGGGCGACGTTGGGAGCGCGTTCGATTGGTCGTACAAGGACACGCAGTACTGCTCAAAAATGGCTCGGCTTTATTGTTTCGAGCAGTAGGGCTTGGGTCCTTGACGGGCCATCAATCCGAGACCGCCTGAGTCATGCGGCCGAGTTGATGCAGGTGAGAATCGATGCTTTCGCCCGATCGAGCAGCGACCCTAACCTGGGCCGAGGTGGCCGACGCCGTCATGATTGTCAGAGAGATGTCGCGCTTCCTCTGTTTTCGGGCTTACGCGGACGGCTTCGCTTCGTCTAAGCTCAGCTCCCAATGAGCCCCCGCATCCAATCCATTGTTTCGCAATTTGTCGAAGACCTCACGCTCGCGATTCAAGAAGAAGGTGCCGCGGCCTTCAAAGCCGCGATTGGCTCAGGAGGGGGCACAGCAAGCTCGAGCCGCGCGACCCGGAGCAACTCGGGTCCGCGCGCCGCCGCGCCGAGGCGCTCCAAGGGCGCGAAAAGGAGCCCCGGTGAGCTCGAGACGTTGACGAAGAGTCTGCTTGCCGCAATCAAGAAGGCGCCCGGGCAGCGCATAGAGCAGATCGGCAAGAGTCTCGGCGCGGCCACAAAGGATCTCGCGCTCCCGGTGAAGAAGCTCATCGCCGAGAAGAAGATCTCGACGAAGGGTCAGCGGCGGGCGACGGCCTATTTCCCGAAGTGAATCGCCCATGCGGGCGGCGTAGCGCTCAATGGGAAGTCAGGCTTGCTGGCGAAAAGGTTCGAGGGCGCGTGACCCCGTCCCAACGGACCTGGTCAACCCAACTCACATCGTCCTCCGCCAGCAGAGAAGCAGCCGCGCGGGCAGCGTTTCGGATGACGTAACCAATGAGTGGAATGCGACCCGACAGCTTGAGCTTGCGGTAAATGCTGCCGATCTGATTCGCGATTGTGCGCGGGCGTCGCTCGCGCACAAGGGGTAGATCCTTTCGCGCGCAGCCGTCAAGAAGGCTCTTGACGATAGCTCGCTCTGCTGCGCTCAGTATGGTC
>DATJXW010000183.1:0-18552 GCA_035499895.1 Polyangiaceae bacterium
CGGGTCCTTTTCGTCGCAGCCCGAGACGAGCGTGCCGGCGACGACCTGACAATCGAGGAGCCTTTGAATGAAATTCGTGCAGGTGGCGGGCTCCGCGGTGCTCGCGGCGTCGTTCATGTGATCGCAATGCGCGGAGCAGCCCGCCGTCCATGCGACGTACGCACCCGAGATCGTCCAAGCCCACATCTTGTGCATCGAGCGACCCTTCGCAGGCGGCCTCAGCCGCGGAAAACAGCAGTCGTTCCACGCTAGCCGAAGGGTCGTGCTTCCGCATCCCTCCTTCGATCCGGAAAAATGCGCTCTTGGTGATACCGTGCGGAGCATGACGCTCAAGGTGATTGGAACCGGGTTCGGCCGCACCGGCACGGACTCGATGCGTGAGGCGCTGAACATCCTCGGGTTCGGTCCCTGCCATCACATGCTCGAAGTCAACGGCAACGAGGAGCAGAAGCGCGTTTGGCGCGCGCACGTCCGCGGCGAAAAAGTCGCTTGGGACACGCTGTTCGCCGGCTTCAATTCCTGCGTCGATTGGCCCTCCGCGCATTACTGGCGCGAGCTCATCGGCGTCTATCCCGAGGCGAAGGTCCTCCTCACGTACCGCTCGCCCGAGAGCTGGTGGGAGAGCTTCGAGAAGACGATCGTGGCCGGCATCGCGACGAGCACCGAGCAAGCGTCGCTCGGACTCGCGCTCGTGCGCGACCAGGTGTTCGGCGGCAAGCCGGACGATCGCGCGCTCGCCCTGGAGCGCTATCGAGCGAACGTCGACGCCGTGCTCGCGACCGTGCCGAAGGAGCGCCTCCTCGTGCACAACCTCGGCGACGGTTGGGGACCGCTTTGCGCGCACCTCGGCGTGCCCGTGCCCGCGGTGCCGTACCCGAATCGCAACGCCGCCGCCGATTTCAAGCGCAGGATCCTCGAGCAAGAGCCGCCCAAGTGAGGCTCGCGCTGCGCCGCCCGGTCGTCATCGGCGGCGGGCCGGCGTGTTCGGCACGGCGAGCGCCGCGGCCGCGGCGAGCTTGTGCTGACTCTGCCAGGGCGCGCCCGCGACGCGACCCATCTCGCGCAGCACGTCGTCGACCGGGCGGCCCAGGGCCGCGCTCGCGTCGCGAAACACGCTCGCGCGCTCGTACCAGTGAACCGACCAGCCCCGCTCTTTCGCGGCGCCGGCGAGCGCCTCTCGATACATGACCGAGTCGGCCATCGTTTGCGCGCGAGGGTCGGTGATGCGCTCTGCGGCCGTGCGCGGGAGCTCGGGACACGCTCGGAGGGCGATGCTTTCGACCGGCAGCGGTACGGCTCCGGCCAACGTCTCGAGGCACGCGCGCGCTCCGAGCGCCGCTGCCTCTTCGACGCGCGCGACGAGCGCAACGGCTTCGGCGAGCGTGAGCTTGCGCGCTCCCGGCGTGTTCAGATAACGCCCGACGGCCCACGACCCTTCGTGGTGGTGCGGATGCGTGGGCAAGCCGTGCGTCAGCTCGACCTTTCGCCGATCCAAGAGCTCGCCCTCGCGCGTCACGGTCACGAGCACGGCGGAGTTTCCGTTCTCGGCCACGCCGACGGTCGCGCCGAGCGTCACGAGCTCACGCCCTCGCCGCGCGCTCCCCGCGTCCCTTGCGCGTCACCCGCGGCAGCGCCGTGTTGGGGCTAATCTCGATGTCGACGTCGTGTTCACCGCGCTCGAGCCGTTGCGCGCCGGCGTAGGCGATCATCGCGGCGTTGTCCGTGCACGCGCGGAACGGCGGGACCACCAGACGAATGCCCACGGCCGTCGCCGCCGCGAGCGCGCGTTCGCGGAGCTCGCGATTGGCCGCGACGCCGCCCGCGAGCACGAGCGTCTTCGCGCCTTCACTCGAGGCCGCGGCCACGGCCTTGCCGACCAGCGTGTCGACGACGCGACGCTGGAAGGCGGCGCACAAGTCGCGCAGCGTCGCGTCGTTGCCGGGCCGGCCGTTCTTTTCGACCCAGCGCATGACGTCGGTTTTGAGGCCCGAGAAGCTGAATTCGAACGAGCCGCGGCGTCGCATCGGCCAAATCAAATCGATGGCGTCCGGATTGCCCTCCTTCGCCAGCCGATCGACGACCGGACCGCCCGGGTAGCCGAGCCCGAGGAGCTTCGCGACCTTGTCGAAGGCTTCACCGGCCGCATCGTCACGCGTGGCGCCGAGCTCGCGGATCGAAGCGATGCTCGGCGCGTCGACGCGATAGAGCGCGGTGTGGCCGCCGGACGCGAGGAGCGCGACGAACGGGTACGCGGGCGCCGCGGGGCTCTCGAGGTTCGGGAAGCGCAGGAACGGCGAGAGCAGATGTCCCACCAAATGATCGACGCCGACGAGCGGCTTCTGGAGCGCCCAGGCGAGCCCGCGCGCGGCTTGCACGCCGACGAGGAGCGCGCCCGAGAGCCCGGGCCGGCACGTGACCGCGATGCCGCCCACGTCGGCGAGCTTCACGCCGGCGCGGGTGGCCGCTTCGACCAACACCGGTTCGACGTTGCGGAGGTGGTCGCGCGAGGCAAGCTCGGGGACGACGCCGCCGTAAGGAGCGTGGAGCTTGACCTGGCTTTGGACCACGTCGCTCAACACTTCGCCGTCGGAGCGCACGATGGCGGCTCCGGTTTCGTCACAGGAGGTTTCGATGCCGAGGACGATCACGTGTGGAATGCCGTTCGGGAAAAGGGGCGCTAGATTAGCGAAACTTTCCGAATGCGCAGGCGCGAGCTCTTCCAAATCGTGGCGGCCGCCGCGTGGGCGGGCTCCGAAGCGTGCGCGAGGACCGAGGTGAAGCGGATGTCAGAGCCGAAAACGGCTGCAAAAATGCCGGTCTTGTTCCTTGCTCACGGCGCCCCCGTCCTCCTGGACGACCCGGAGTGGGTGGGCGAGCTCGCGGCCGTCGGGGCCGAGCTGCCGAGGCCGAAGGCCGTTTTGATGCTCTCCGCGCACTGGGAGAAGCGCCCGGCGACGTTCGGCGCGACCCGCCCGGTGCCGCTCTACTACGACTTTTACGGCTTCCCCGAACGCTACTACCAGGTGAAGTACCCCGCGCCGGGCGCGCCCGAGCTCGCCGAGCGGGTGCGGAGTCTTCTCGCCGAGCGCTCGCTGCCCGTCGCCGAGTCCGAGCGCGGACTCGACCACGGCGCCTACGTCCCGCTCCTCTGCATGTATCCGCGAGCGGACGTGCCGGTGCTCCAACTCTCGCTGCCGAGTCTCGACCCGAAGGAGCTCTTCGCGCTCGGCCAGGCGCTCGCGCCGCTCCGCGACGAGGGCGTGCTCATCATCGGCAGCGGCTTTCTCACGCACAACATGCGCTTCGCGTTCCGTCCCGGCACGCCCGCTTGGGCCTCGGAGTTCGACGCCTGGGCCGCCGACGTGCTCGTGCGGCGGGACCACGACGCGCTCCTCGACTTTCTCGAGCGCGGCCCCGCAGCTCGCGTCGCCCTGCCGACCACCGAGCATTTCGTGCCCGTCATCGTCGCGGCCGGCGCGGCCCCGAACGCGAGCGACCCCATCAGCTTTCCGATCACCGGTTTTTGGGACGCGGGCGGGAGCGGCGCGTTCACGCGCCGTTCGGTGCGCTTCGGCTGAGTTCCGGACGGCGTGTCAGCTCGGACGCGGTGAGAAATTTCCCCGGCCCCGGCGGAAAATTATTTCCCCACAAGTTCGTTCAATGTTCCGCGAGACCGGGCATTGTTAAGCGCATGGTGTCTTGGTGGCGTGGGCTCGCCCTCGCGGGGATGTTGATCGCAGGCTTCGCGGGTTGCTCGGGTAAGAGCGGCGACGACGGAGGCGGCAACAGCTCGGCGGCCCATGGAGGTTCGAGCGGCGCCGGACGTGGGGGTTCGGCAGGAACGGGTGGGTCCGGGACGAACAAAGGTGGAACCGGTGGTGGAGGCACCGGTGGGACCACCCCTTCGGAGGGGGGCGCCGCAGGTGCGGAAGAGGGCGGAGGGCGCGGCGGCTCGGGCGCGCGCGGTGGTTTCGCCGGGAGCGGCGTCACCGCGGGGTCCGGCGGCTCGTTCGGGTTCGGGGGTTCGGGCGGCATCGGGGCGCGCGGCGGCGCCGCGGGGACGAGCGCCGCAGGGACGAGCGCTGCGGGTACGAGCGCCGCGGGCACGAGCAGCGTGCCGAACTCTTGGTACTGCGCGCCCGACACGTACAACGACGGGACGTGCGACTGCGGTTGCGGGATCCGCGACCCGGACTGCAAGAAGACGGACATCGATCACTGCGAGCGCTGCAACGCGAGCGGCAGCTGCGCGGGGACGAACTCCGTGTGTCCCGGCCGCATCGATCCGATGAACACGACGGCGTGCATCCAGTCGCCGCCGGGTTGGTACTGCTCGAACTCGCTCTATTCCGACGGGAAGATTTGCAACTGTGGTTGCGGCGTGCCGGACCCGGACTGCAAGGACGCAACCAACAAGAGCTGCGACTCCTGCAACGACAGCGGCTCCTGCGCGCACGCGGCGTGTCCCTCGGACATCGACGACACCGACAACTCGACGTGTTCCATCCCGGCGGGCTGGCTCTGCTCCGAGTTCGACTACGGGGACGCCTATTGCGACTGCGGCTGCGGCGTCGTCGACCCGATGTGCAAGGACGCGACCGCCGAGTCGTGCGACTTCTGTCCCGACACGAGCTGCGCGGCCTCGACCGGTTGCGCGGGTCACGTCGAGGAAGACGACAACTCGCAGTGTTCGACGCCTCCGCCGCAGTGGCGCTGTCCGGCGCGGCTGTATCACGACGGTTCGAACTGCGATTGTGGTTGCGGCTATCCGGACCCCGACTGCAGCTCGCGTGAGGAGTCGGCCTGCGATCGCTGCGACGCGCAGGGTTCGTGTTCCGGGCTCCCTTGTCCCGGCATCATCACGACCGACGAAAACGACCAGTGCACGCGCCCGGCTCACCCGCCTGACGGCTGGACGTGCCCCGACTACCTCTACGCCGACGGCTACACCTGCGATTGCGGCTGCGGCGTGCCCGACGCGGACTGCCACGGCTCCGACATTTCGCAGTGCAAGAGCTGCGTGAACTGCTCGGCCTCGCAGGATTGCGGGAACACCGTGCTGCCGACGGACATCACCCAGTGCCGCCCGCCGGCCGCCGGCTGGACGTGCGCGCCCGTGCAATACCACGATGGCTACAGCTGCGATTGCGGTTGCGGCATCAAAGACCCGGATTGCGCGAGCACGAGCCCGGCGGCTTGCAACAACTGCCCCGCCGAAGGCTGCACCACCGGGATCTGCAGCCACCTGTCGCCCACCGACAACTCGGCTTGCTCCATCGTCGCGCCCTCCGATTGGACGTGCGATCGCGGCTTCTACGCCGACGGCGTTTGTGACTGCGGCTGCGGCGTGGCCGACCCCGACTGCTCGAGCGCGAGCCGCAGCGCGTGTGAAACCTGCAACGACACCGGCAGCTGCTCGACCGCGAAGTGCCCCGGGACGATCAGCACGACCGACAACTCGACCTGCACGAACTGACGCTCAGAACCCGCAGCCCGTCGCGTGGCGCTGCAGGTAAAAGAGCGCGAAACCCGCGGCCTTGCTCGGGTCGGACTTGCCGTCGTCGGGCAAATCCGGCCCGGGTTTGAGCAAGCGCACCTCGACGTCGCCGTTCGTCAGGAGCGAGACGACCGCGAGCATCGTGCCTTGGCACGTCGAATCGACCCAGGCGAAGAAGGTGTGTTCGTGGCCGGGGCCGAGATCGATCTGCGAGAGCGCGTCGTGCAGAATTTCGGGGATCGCGCGCAGCGGAGCCGTGTCGAAGAGCGGCGACGGGCTGCAAAAGCCGCTCGCCGCGTCGTTCGAGGTGAGCGAGCCGGGGCGGGTCGTGAGCGACGAGGTGTCGAGCGTGAGGGCGAGCTCGAGGCTCGGCGGCGCGCCCGTTTGGATGAAGCCGCTCTCGAGCTGGCTGCCGCCGACGATACCGCCGCAGTAGGCGGCCGGCGGAGTCGTGTCGAAGCGATCGAGACTGCGGCAGCCGGTGAAAAAACTCGTGCTCGCGAGCGCGAGGCACACGCTTCGCGTCAACGTGATGCGCCGAGCAGCTGCCACGCGTCGTTTCTAACACGCGGCTCCGGGTCCGTCTTCTGCGCGCGCTCGAGCACGGGTCGCGCCGCCGCCGGATTCACGCTGAAAAGCGCGCGGAGCGCGGCCTCGCGCACGAGCGCGTAACCGTCCGTCGTCGCCGCGCGCGTGAGCTCGGCGCTGCCGTTCGTGCTGCCCGGCGCGCGCGCGAGCGCTTCCGCGGCCGCGACGCGCAGCGCCCAATCGTCTTCGGCCGCGAGACGCGCGGCGACCGCGCTCGCGACCGCCGCGTCGGTGGTCGGCGCGGCGGCGAGCGCCGCGCGCCGCACGGCGGGATCGGCGTCGCCGAGCGCGTTGACGATGGCGTCGCGCGCGAGCGGCTCGCGCCGGCTGCCGAGAAACGCGAGCGCGCTCGCGCGGATCGGCGCGTACGGATGGCGCGTGAGCGCGGCGAGCATGGGCACGAGCCGCGCTCCCATGTCGTCGACCACGCGCCGCGCTCGCGCGAGCTCGTCGCCGCCGAGCCCGGCCCCGAGCGCCGGCACCGGCGTCGCACCCGGCTCGAGCCCGAGCGCTTCCACGACCGCGCTCGCACGCTCGGGCGAGCTCCGTGCCGCGCTTTCGCTCGCACGCGCGAGCGCCGGTGCGAGCCGTTCGAGGGCGGCGACGCGTTCGGCGCCCGTGTACGGGCCCGGGCGCCAAGCGTCGAGCAGCTCGCGCACGTCGATGCGCTCGTCCGGCGCCGGCAACGGATCGGCCGGCGCGCGGAACGAGCCGCTCGCCCAGGCGACGGCGGCCGCGGCGGCCACGTCGCGCAGCGCCGGCTCCGGATCGACCAAGGCGTCGGCGAAAGCGCCCGCCGCGTCCGGGGCCTTGAGCTCGGCGAGCGCGATGAGCGCGCTCTCGCGGAGCTCGGGGCTCGAAGCGCGCGCGAGCGCCGAGATCGCCTCGACTTCGCCGCGCGCGCCGAGCATGCCGAGCGCGCGCGCCGCCGCGGCCCGCGCGAGGTTCCCCGCGTCTGCCGAGCCGAGCAGCCGCACGAGCTCCGGTGTCGCGCCCGTGTCGTGCAGCATGCCGAGCCCGAGGGCGCCGAGCGCGCGCAGGGAGGGTGCGTCCGTCTCGAGCAAGCGCGTGAGCAGCGGGCGCGCCTTCGGCGAACCGAGTCGCGCCACGGCCCACGCCGCCGCGACCGCGATCGGATCCGAATCGTCCGCCTGCGCGCGCCCGTCCGCGAAGAGCGCGCCTTCGAATTTCGGGAGTAACGCGACGTCGCGCAGCGTGCCGGCGGCGATCATGGCGCGCGTGCGCAAACCGAGCTCGGCGTTGCCTTTCGCGTACGCGACGAGCGAGGGTCCCGCGCTCTTGCTCGCTACGTGCGAAAGCAGCGTGATCGCCACGCGTTGCTGGCTCGCGCGATCGTCGCCGAGCGCGTCGAGCAACGGCTTCACCGCCCGTTCGCCGAGCTTCGCGAGCGCCCGCCGCGCGTCGTCCGCCTCCGCGGGCGTCCCCGTGCGCACGCGATGCACCAGCGGGTACGCCATGGCGTCGTAGATTTCGACGAGCAGGCGCCGGAAGAGCGGGCGCTCGGGGTTCGCGAGCGCGAGCGGTAGAATTTCGTGCTCGAGCGACTCGAGCGTGCCGCGGCCGAGATTGAGCTGCATGCTGAGGCGCGCCGCGCGCGAGACGAGCTCTTCGTCGGGGCTAGCGCGCACGACGCGGCGGAGCAGGAGATCCGCCTGGTCGACCTGGCCCTTCTCGAGCAGGAGCTCGGCGAGCTCGAGGTGCACGGCGAAGGCGCGATCATTTTTTTGGATCGCTTGCCGGAGCTCGCCGATGGCCCGATCGGTCTCTTGGCGCCGCCGGTACATGCGGCCGAGCTTCGCGTGACCCTCGGCGTCGTCCGGCGCGAGCTCGACGGCGCGCGCCGCGTACTTCACGGCGTCGTCGTCCTGATAGAGCTCGGACGCGTACTCGGCCATGCGCTGGTAGTGATCGCGCGCGTGCTTCGGATCGAGCGTGACGAGGCGCTCGAGCACGCCGATCGCCTCCTTCAGCTTGTGCTCCTGGACGAACACGGTTTCGAGCCGGGCGAACGCCTCCGCGTCGGCCGGGGCGAGCTCGGTGACGCGGCGGAGCGTCGCCTCCGCAGCGGCGAAATTGCGCGCCCGGAGGGCCGCCTCGGCCAGCAGCCGGCCGGCGTCCACGTCGGGAGGCGTCGCGGCGAAGCGCTTGGCGAGGCCGTTCATGCGCTGCGCGCTCTGCCCGCGGAGCCCCCACAACGTGACCACGTGCTGCCGAGCCTCGCGCGCGAGATCGGGCGTCACCTTGTCGCCGCGCAAAAGTTGCTCCCAGCGCGCGAGCGCTTCGTCGAGGTAGGCGCGGCGCGCGTCGCTCGAGCTCTGCGTGCTCGCGGCGCGCTCGAGGCCGAGCGCGTACGCTTTCGACGCGCGAGTTCCGTTCGGTTCGAGCTTCGCGGCTTCGGCGAGCGCTTCGAGCCCGTCTTTCACGAGATCGTGGTCGAGCAGCACGTCGCCTTCGGCGAGAAGCCCCTGCACGCGATCGGGCACGAGCGTGCGGATGCGCTGCCACGTCGCGACGGCGCGCGCTTTGTCGCCCGCCGCCCAATAGCGCGCGCCGAGCTCGACCAGGTGCTCCGGATCGCGACCGCCGGTCGCCGCGAGCCGCTCGAGCAGCGCGAGGCTCCGCTCCTTTTCGCCGACGCGTTCGTAGAAATCGACGAGCGCCGCGAGCGTGTCCTCGTCGCTGCCGGCGCGCCCCTCGAGCCGCTTGAGCTCTTCCAGGGCGCGCGGTCTGTCGCCGCGCTCGAGCAGCGCGTTCACCAGGCGGAACACGTACTCGGGGTTGCGCGGCGCCGCGGCGACGAGCGCTTCGTATTCGTGCACCGCCTCGTCGAGGCGCCCCGCGGTCTCGAGCAGGCTCACGACCTTGAGCCGCGTGGCCACGTCGGACGGATCGCGCGCGAGCGCTTGCCGGTAGGTGACGAGCGCCTTGTCGATGTGCCCGCTCTCTTCGTAGAGCGACGCGAGGAGGCGGAGCTCGTCGGGGTCGCGCGCGCCGCGCTTCTCGAGCTGCGCCACGAGCTCGGGCAGGCGATCGTCGGCGCGGTACGCGTCGGCAATGGCTTGGTAGACCTCGCGTCGCACGCCCGCCGCGGCGCCGGACGCCGCGAGCGCTTGCTCGAGCGTCGCGATAGCCTCTTTTTTGTGCCCCGCGCGCGCCTCGGCCGTCCCGAGGTCGCGCAGCGCCGGCGCGAGCACGCGGTTGTCGCCCGCCGCCGCTTTCACCACGCCCTTGAGCTCGTCGACGGCGCGCTCGTTCTCGCCGCGCGAAAGGAGCTCGCGTCCGAGCTCGGCGCGCACGAAGAACGAGCCCTTCGCCTGCTGCTCGAGCTCACGCTGAAACTTCGCCGCTCCGTCGAAGTCCCGCTGGTCGAGCGCGAGTGTGCGGAGCGAGCGCAAGGTCGCCTCGCGTTCGGCCGGGTCCGTCGTCCGCGCGAGCGCCTGCTCGAAGTGCGCCCGCGCGTTCGCGCCGTCGCCGCGCTGCTCGTAAAGGTGCGCGAGCGCGAGCTCGGCGGCGGAGTTCTTCGGTTGCTCCGCGGACGCCCGCGCGTAGCTCTCGAGCGCTTTTTCCGGCTGGCCTTCGAGCCGCTCGACGCCGGCCAAGCCGAGCAACGCCGCATAGCGTTCGCCGCCGTGGGCCGCGGCGCGCCGCTCGAGCTCCGCGACGAGCGCGTCGACGTTGCCGTCGCGCTGGCGATAGAGCTCGACGAGGCGCTGAATCGGAAATTCGGCGCCCGGCTGACTCATCGCCGCGCCGAGGTAGCGAGCGATGAGCGCTTCGCGGTCGCCGTCGCGTTTTTCGGGCCCGGCGCTGTTCGGCGCGGGCGAGGTGCCGCTCGGCGTCCCGGCGGGGGTCGTCGCCACGGCGGCGCCGCCCGGAGCCTTGCCCGGCGCGCGCTTGGTTCCCGCGCCCGTCTTCGGCGCGGCGGCGCCCCCGGCGTGTGGTTTCTTCGTCCTGCCTTGCGGGTTGAACTGCGCGCCGGCCTCGCTCGTCGAAAGCGCGGTCGCCAGAGCGACGGCAGCCGTCAAGAACCGCAGGCGCATGCGAAGAGAGTAGCGGTTCCGCGGGTTCGGTCGAGGCTCGCGCCGAGTTCGGCGGGCCCGAGCCGTCAGAGTCCGCTGAGGCCGGCGCCCTGGCAGGGCGTCTGGCAGCTCGCCGCGAGGCACGACGCCGCTTCGAGCGCCGTGAAGGCGACGCCGGTGTCGCCGTTGAAGCAATCGACCCAGCACTGCAACGCCGCCGTGCTCTGCAGGCCGGCGCACGAGGTCGCGCCGCAGAGGATCCCCGAAATGCAGTTCGGGTTGTTGAAGCACTGCGACGCCGACGGACAGGCCATGGTCACGCAGTCGAAGCAAGCGCTCGGCGTCGTGCCGCCCGTGCCGCCTTCACCGGTGCCCGCCGTGCCCGCCGTGCCGCCTGCAGCCGCGACGCCGCCGACCCCCGCGCTTCCACCGCGACCGCCGGACGAACCGCCCACGCCGCTCGAGCCCGCGACACCGCCGACACCGCCCGCCGAATCGCCGCTGATGCCCGCCGTACCGCCGCGACCGCTCACGCCCGCGGAACCGCCGGTGATCTGGATTGAACCGCCGACGCTGCCGCCCGCGCCGCTCGTGCCGCCGTCAGCGCCGAAGTTGCCGCTGCCCCCGAACTCTCCCGTACCGCCGAGCGCGCCGGTGCCGCCTTTGCCGCCGACCCCTGAGCTGCCGCTCGTGCCGCCCACGCCGCCCTTGGAGCTGCTGCTGCCGCCGGTCGCCCCAACCCCAGCCTCGAAGAAGTCGGATCGACCACCGCAGGCCACGGCAAGCGTGAAGAAACTCGCAACCACCAAAGCCCTGCGCATCGCCTCATTCGTAGCATCGAAGGCTCAGACCGTCCCGTCACCGTTCGCCCGCGGGTCGGCTTTGATGTAGAGGAGGCTCATCATGAGTGGTCCGTCGGAGGCCGGCTCACCCCAGCCGGAAAGCGGGGTCCCGGGCGACCCGTCAGCCAGCCCTTCGGACACGCCGCGCGACGAGGTGAAGACGAACGGCGCGAGCGCCGACGGACAGCGCGAGGTGCAAGACTCTTCCGACGCGCCGCCCGCCGAACCCGCGCCGCCCGCCGAATCCGCGCCGCCCGCCGAACCCGCGCCGCCCGCGACCGTCGTCGAGACGAACGCCGCCGCGCCGACTCCCTCGAAAAAACCAGCGCCGACTCCCGCCGAGAAGGCGGCTCGCGATCTCTTGCTCGTGCAGACGGCGCGCATCGTCGCGCTCGTGAGCTTGCTCGCCGGAGCCATCGCGCTCTGGACTCAGCTCGCGTTCCACTCGCCCTGGCTCGACACGTTCCTGCTCGACAACGAGCTCGACGAGCCCGAGCGGCGCATGTCGATGCTGCTCGTCGTCGTCGCGGCGGTCGGCGGCGGCGCGGTGGTGGCGTTCGGCGGCGTGCAGTGGTGGCGGCGACGCGGGCGTCCGGTGGCCGAGCTCGAGCAGTGGGCTTGGTTTCTCTCGCCCCTCTTGATGATGCCGCTCGGCCCCGTGCTGTTCCGGCCGAAGGTGTGGATGGGGCGCCAGGACGCGCTCTTGCCGAGCCTCGTGCTCATTTTGCTCGTGTTCGAGCAGCTCGCGTTCCGTTGCCTCACCAACGTGCCGCCCGCCGCACGAACCTGGTGGCTCGAGGCGGTCGGGCAGATCCCGGCCCGGGTGCGGAAGTACGGGCCGCTCGCGGTGGTGCTCGCGGGCGCGGCGTTCTTCTCCGCGTTCTTCATCTTCTACACCCTGCGCTGGCACTACAAGCTCCGCACCGGCAACTACGATCTATCGATCAACAACAACCTCATGTACGGCGGCCTGCACGGCCGCTTCTTGCAGAGTCCGCTCGTTTTCCCGAAAGAACCGGCGAAATACCTCGCGAACCACGTGAAGCTCGGCGCGTACCTCTTCTTGCCGATCTACGCGCTCGCGCCGCGGCCCGAGACGCTCTTCGTCATTCAGTCGATTTTCATCGGCTTCGGTTCGGTGCCGCTCTTCTTGTTCGCGCGGCGGCACGTTTCGGAGTGGATGGCGGCCATCGTGTGCCTCGCCTACCTCGCGTATTACCCGCTCCACGGCGCGAGCTTCTCCGAGTTTCAGGCCGTGCCGGTCGCGGCGTTCTTCATCTTCGTCATCATCTGGGCGGCCGACACGTACCGCTATCGCTGGCTCATCGGCGCGCTCGTCGCGGCGCTCCTCATGCGCGAAGACGTGTCGGTCGGCCTCGCGGTGCTCGGCGCGTTCTTTCTCTTTTCCGGCTATCGCCCGAAGATCGGCCTCGTCATCGCGCTCGTCTCGAGCGCCTATTTCCTGTTGCTCCGCTTCTACGTGATGGACGCCGCCGGCAGCTGGTGGTTCCCCAACATGTACAAGGAGCTCTGGGCCGACGGCGAGAAGGGCTTTCGCAGCGTCATCAAGACGATGCTGACGAATCCGATGTTCACGCTCTCGAAGATCATCGTCGAAAAGAAGATCTATTACGTCCTGAACCTGCTCACGCCGCTCGCGTTCTTGCCGGTGCGGCGCTGGTACCTGTGGGCGGCGTTCTTGCCCGGCGCGTTCCTCACGCTGCTCGTCACGAACTACGACCCGCCCATCACGTACTCGTTCCACTACGTGATGCACTGGGCGCCGTACCTGTTCGTCGCGAGCG
The DNA here is from genome assembly GCA_035499895.1 of Polyangiaceae bacterium. GTDB lineage: Bacteria > Myxococcota_A > Polyangia > Polyangiales > Polyangiaceae > PMG-095. The sequence continues at coordinate 12,773 of DATJXW010000183.1, forward strand.
TCGTCGCGCTCGAGGCGCTGCGTCAGGGGCCGCTCTTCGGCCTCGAGCGCTACCGCGCCGCCGCCGCCGCGATGGTCGCGGGCTCACTCGTGCTGAGCTACAACTACGGAGCGTTCGCGCGCCGCGAGGGGAGCTTCAAGGCGGGCTTCTCCAAGATCGAATTCTCGTTCAGCGAGGACGAGTGGGATCGCTACCAGGAGCTGCTCGAGATCACCTCGATCATCCCGAAGGACGCGAGCGTCGCCGCCACGGAAAAGTGCGGGCCGCACCTTTCGTCGCGCCTCGACATGTTCACGATGCGCCAGGGCCCGCAGACGGCCGATTGGATCGTCGCCTCGAGCCGCGAGCTCAAGCTCTCGCGCACGCGCCCGACGCTGAAAGAGGCGCTCGAGAGCGGGACCTTCGGCGTCGTCAAACGCCTCGACGACTTCGCCGTGATGAAGCGCGGCGCGCCCACGCAGGAAAATCAGGCGCTCATCGACGATTGGGAGCTCTGAAGTTCCGATGAACGCAGAGCCGCCGGCGCCCCGCGACACCGCGGCGCGCCCCACCGAAGTCGATTTGCCCGACGCGCTCGAGCGCGCCGGGGGCCTCAAGCGCTGGCTCAAGCCGGCGCTGAACCTCGTCGCGGTCGTGTTCGTCGTGCTCGCCGGGCGCAGCATCGCGCAGGGCTGGCAGGCGAACGCGGTCCACGTGTCGATCGGCTGGGCGCTCGCCGCGCTCGTGCCGTTCTTCTTTTCGTGCTTCGCGCAAGCGTTCGCGTGGATTGCGCTGATCGAGCGCATGGCGCACCGGCGCGTGCCGCGCGGCCCGGCGCTCGCGAACTATCTCGCTTCGCAACTCATGCGGTACACGCCCGGCAAGGTCGGGTTGCCCCTCGTACGCATGCAAGGCGCCGATCGGCTCGGCGTTCCGCGCACGCTCGCCGGCACGTCGGTCCTGATCGAGATGGTTTCGTGGACCGCGACCGGGGCCGTCGTCGGTTTCGGCTTGCTCGCCGTGGCCGCGCCCGCGGCGGGTCTCGCCACGATGATGCGCTTCGCGATCCCGGCGCTCGTCGCGTCGGCGCTCGGGCTCCTCGTGTTGCTCACCGTCGATCGCAAATTCTACCCGGCCAAGGTCCGCTTTCTTTTCGGCGCCGAGGGCACCGGGCCCGTCATCCCCTATCAACTGCCGCTCATCCAAACGGGTTATTGGGCGCTCGTCGCGGTGCACGGCTACCTCATGAGCGTCGCACTCGGGGCCCCCGTCGATGCGGCCGTGACGGCCATGGGTCTCTACGTGCTGAGCTCGGTCATGGGCTTCGTCGTGCTCGCGGCGCCGGCCGGCGTCGGCGTTCGCGAGAGCATCATCATTTCGGGCCTCACGCCGCTCGTCGGCGCCGCGCCGGCCGCGGCCGCGTCCATCATCTCGCGCGCCGCGTCCTTCGTCGCCGAAGTGCTCGTCTGGGCCGCGGTCAAAGCCGTCGTGCGCGACGCTCCCCGCCCCGAGCCGTCCGCATAGCGCCTGCGAGCCGGCTCGGTGCTCCTATACTCCTCGCGAGTCATGGCCAACGAGCACGCGACCGAACCCGAGAACACCGCGGCGCGCGTCGCGCTGTGGCGCGCCCTCCACGTCGAGGTCGACGCCGCGCCGCACGTCTTCGTCGACGAAGTCGGCGTGAAGCTCGTGGCGCCGCCCGAAGGTTGGCGGAACCGTCCGGACATGAGCCCGTTCACGGCGCCGTTCCGCGCGTCGATCGTGGCTCGGGCCCGCTTCGTCGAGGACCTCGTCGAAGAAGCGCTCGCGCGCGGCGTCACGCAGTACGTGATTCTCGGCGCCGGGCTCGATACGTTCGCGGAGCGACGCCGGGACCTCGGGTCGCGCCTCTCCGTCTTCGAGATCGACCAGCCCGGACCGCAGGCGTGGAAGCGGCGGCGTCTCGTCGAGCTCGGCTTCGGCGTGCCGCCGGGCCTACGCTTCGTCCCCGTCGATTTCGAAGCCGGCGACGCGTGGTGGGAACGTCTCGCTCAGGCGGGCTTCGCGCGCGAAAAACCTGCGATCATCGCGTCGACCGGCGTCAGCATGTACCTCACGAAAGACGCGATTCTCACGACGTTGCGCGAGATCGCGGGGCTCGCGCCGGGCACGACGCTCGCCATGACGTTCATGCTGCCCGTCGAGCTCGCCGATCCGGAGTTTCGTCCCTCGATCGAGCGCGCCGCGGCCGGCGCCCGCGCGAACGGCACGCCTTTCATCAGCTGCTTCACGCCGGCGGAAATGCTCGGTCTCGCGCGCGACGCCGGGTTCGAGCACGTGAGCCACGTTTCGGCGACCGCGCTCGCCGAGCGCTACTTCGCGGGCAGAGCGGACGGCTTGCGGCCGCCCGCCAATTCGGAAGAATTCTTGGTCGCGACGGCCTGATTTCCCGCGTCGCGCGGGCGTCCGCCGACGAGCACCCACGATGATCCGCCCCGCAACTCCCGCCGACGCCGCCGCGATGGCCGCGCTTCACGTCCGCGCGTGGCAGGTCGGCTATCGCGGGCAGATCCCGGACGCGGAGCTCGACGCTCTCGATCCGGCCGAGCGAGCGCTGCGTTGGACGAAGACGCTCGCCGATCCGTCCGTCACGGTTCTGGTCGCCGTCGACGGTGCCGCCGTGGTCGGCTTCTGCTCGTTCAGGGCGTCGGGTGACGCGGACGGCACAGCGCGCACCGGTGAAATCAAGACGCTCTACGTCGAACCCGAGCGCTGGCGGTCGGGGTTCGGAAGCGCGTTACTCGCGCGGGCGCTCGCCGGGGCCCGCGAGCGCGGGTTCGAAGAAGTCACGCTGTGGGTGCTCGGCACGAACACGAACGCGCGCTCTTTCTACGAAGCGCACGATTTTACGCCCGACGGCGGCCTCCGCACGGAAAAGCTTCCGACCGCGGCGCTCCACGAGGTGCGTTACCGCCGACGTGTTCAGTCTTTGGAATAGGTCGCTTCGCCCGCAACGGCGCACGTGGCCGGGCCGCTCGGCAAGCTCACGTCGGCCGTTGCCGGCAACGCTGGCGGTGGGTGTTTGCGACGTAGGCAATTTGTCTATACAAGCTAGATTGTATAGACAAATTACCAGCCCCGCGACCCCTGCCACGGGGACGGGTTAATTTTCGAGCCATAGGCGGGCGCAGGCGAGCTGGACGACCGCGAGGGCTAGAGCTTCCGCAAATCCAGGAGCACCCAGTCGCCGCTCCGGTACACGTGGAGCTTCGGCGCGAGCTCGAGCGCGGCGAAGCCGCTCGCGCTGCCGGCCGCGAATTCGCGCTCGATTTGGCGGCCGAACGGCGCGAAGTACGTGGGTCGGTGCTCGAAATCGCGCTGGTCGATCAAGAGGTGCGTGACGCCTTCTCGATCGCGAAAATCGCGGAGGGCGTCGGGCGAGCTCGCGAAGTACGCGTGAACGAGGGCGCGCATGCGCGCGCGCATGAGCTCGGTGTAGCGCGTGTGAAAGGGCATGTGCGTCTCACGCGCGACGAACACGGAGCGGCGCGTGAGGTACGGGATGCTGTCGCTCGTTTCGCTCGGGAACGCCGCGACGACCGCACCTTTGGGCAGTCGAGCGATCGCCGCGTAGAGCGGGCGTTCGGGCGCGGCCACGTGGACGGTGAGGCCGGACCACGAGACGCCGCGCGAGCCGACGGCGAAGAGCGCGAGCGCGTTGAAGAGCCACGGTAGCGCGCGGAGCCACTTCGCGCGCGCGTCGCGTAGCACGCCGAGCGTCGAGGGCACGGCGACGAGCGCGACGATCGGCACCGCGTACGCCACGTAGCGCTCCGGCAGGAAGAGTCGCGGCTCGACGAGGAGCGAGGCCGTGTGACAGAGAATCAAGGCGAGCGGCAAGAGCAGGAAGCGACGCGCCTCGACGCGCCGCCACGCGAGCCACGCGCACCCGAGCAAGCCGAGCACGCCGAGGCACGGCACGAGCCACGCGGCGTACGCTCGTGCATCGAGGCGCGTCCAGAGCGGCGGCCCGTCACCCACGAGCGCCGCGCGCAACGGCGCGAGCGCGGCGGCGGGTAACGCCGGAAACGGCGCGCGATCCATGGCGTCGAAACGGCCGCTCGGCCCGGCCTCGGGATAATCGTGGACGAGCGCGGGTCCGATCGCCGTGCCCCACGCGCGCAAGCGCAGGAGCGACGGCAGGAGCACGAGCGCCGACGCCGAAGCCGTCAGCGCGAGCACGCCGCAGCGCTTGCGGAGCGACCACGCGCGCGCGCCGCCGCTCCGTGCTCCCGGCGTCACGACGAGCAACGCGAGCGCGACGCCGAGCGTGAGCGCCGCGGCGGGATAAAATCCGGCGGCGACCACGGCGATCACGGCGAGCGCCGTCGCGCGCCCGAGCACGAGCGCGAGCGCTCCGGCGGCGAGCAGCGGCGCCGCGAAGCCGCGGGGCAAGCCGCCCGTCATGCGCGCGAGCAGGTAGCCCGAGCCGAGCGCGAGCGCGAGCGAGCCGAACGCGGCCGCGCCGCCGCCGAGCCGCGAAGCCGTCACGCTCGTGCACGCGAGCGTCACGGCGAGGAGCACGTAAGGCAACCCCTTGCTGAGCCCGACGACACCGAAGAACGGCGTGAGCGCGCGGTAGAAGAGCGCGTAGCCGTCGGGCAGACTCGCGAGAAAGTATTCGACCGCCGGGTCGTGCGGGAACAGCGACGGGTCCTCGAGCCGAAATTGCGGATGGATCAGGACGCGCACGTCGTCCGCGAAGATCCAGCGGCTCGCCGAGAGCTCCATGTGGCCCGCGACGGCCGGGCCGTACACGAGCGCGAGCACGACGCCGACGCCGAGCAAACCCGCGAGACGCGCAAGCCCCGCGCGATCGCGCACGCGTCGGGCGATCGTTCGGAGCCGGCGCACGATGGCCGAGTCTATTACGCGCGACGCGCTCGGACCGCCAGCCCGCCGAAGGCGACGCCGTACTGGATCCCCGCGGCACCCCGCAGTACCTCTAGCGTGCTTTGCACCCGTTTTTGACCGGGCCCCGCGTCCGCTCGCTCTTCACCGGGGCCTCGCTTCGCTCCGCCGCGCTCGTCGTGCTGCTGCTCGGGGCGGCGGCGTTCTTCGTGAAAGTCGTGGGCGACTCGTACCCGGTCGAGCACTGGCTCTTCTGGCACTACGCGGCGTATTGGGTCGCGTGCGCGGTGTGGCTCGTGGGCGTTCTCGGCGTCGGGCACCTGACCGTGACGCGCCTGTTCGGCCTGCGCCTGCCGCTGCACGAGGCGACGGTGACGGCCCTCGCCGTCGGCTTGTTCGAGTTCGAGTTCGCGATGCTGCTCGCGGGCGCGGTGCACCTCTTTCGCTGGCCGCTCTTCGTCGCGATGCCGCTGCTCTTCGTCGCGGGCGGCCTGCGCGCGCTGCGCGAGCTCGGGCGCGGGTGGCTCGCGCTGCTGCGCCGGCGCCGCCCACCCCTCGGGGTGACGAGCGCGCTCGCGATCGGCTTCGGGGTCGTCGTGTTCGCGATGATCTATTTCGCGATGCTTTCGCCCGAGAACGTGCAGTTCGACTCGCGCTGGAAGCACATGTCGCTCGCCGAGGACTGGGTCGCGTGGGGCGGCCTCCGGCGCAAGGACGAGGGCTGGCTCTTCGCGGCGCGGCCGCACATGACGAGCCTGCTCTTCAGCTGGGCGTTCCTCGCGCCCGGCGCCGAGCTCTTCGACAAGATGCTGCTCTGCGCGCATCTCGAGTACGTCGTCTTCGCGGTCACGACGCTCGTCGGCATTCCGGCGCTCGTGCGTCGCTTGCTGCCGCGGGCCGATCCGCGCGTC
>DATJXW010000184.1:0-3631 GCA_035499895.1 Polyangiaceae bacterium
TAGCTCGCGCGCGACGGCCGCGCTGCGACGAGCTCGGTGAAGAAGCGCTCGAGCCCCGACACCACGTGCGTCCAGCTGTAACGCTCCTCGGCGAGACGGCGAGCGCCCGCCCCGAGGCGCGCGCCGAGGCCGGGCTCGGTGAACAAGCGTTCGACCGCCGCCGCGAAATCGGCGGGTTCGTCCGCGAGGAGCAGGTGTTGACCGTCCACGACCTCGATGCCCTCGGCGCCGAGCCGCGTGGACACGACCGGCTTCCCTTTGGCGAGCGCCTCCACGATCTTCAAGCGCGTGCCGCCGCCGATACGCAGCGGCACGACCACCGCGCTCGCGCGATCGATGTACGGCGCGACGCTCTCCACCATCCCGAGGATCTCCACGCCGTTGCCCTGGCGGGCCAGGACCTGCTCGTTCGCGCCCGGGCCGACGACGACGAACCTCGCGTTCGGGCGCCGCGCGCGAATGAGCGGGAAGACGTGATCGATGAAGTAGACGACGCCGTCTTGATTCGGGAAATAGTTGATGGCGCCGAAGAACAGCAGCGTCTCCGGCTCCTCGCCGCCCGTCACCGGCGTGAACTCCCGCACGTCGACGCCGTTCGGAGCGACCAGCACGCGCGCGCTCGGTAAGTCGCGGCGGATGAACGTCGCGTCCCGCTCGGAGGTCGCGAGGATGCCGTCGAAACGCCGCCAGCTCGCGCGCTCTTCGCGTTCGAGCTTGCGCCAGTTCAGGGCGTTGTAGACGCGGCGCGGCAAGTTCGTGCGCGCCTCCGCCGTGCGCTTCAGCACGTCGTACTCGATGTTGTGCTCGTCGAGCACGAACACGGTGCGCGGAAAGCGGCGCTTGTCGAAGCCGAACGGCGCCATGTGCACGAACTCGTACTGCACGACGTCGTAGCTGTGCTCCTCGAGCATGCGATCGAGCTCTCGCTGAAAGTCCGCCCGCTTCGCCTTCACCACGTGCTCGAAGCTGTGCAGCGAACCGAGTGACTTGAGCTGCAGCACGCGCTTGTCGCGTTCCTCGAAGTCGCGCTCCGGAAGGGAGACCACTTCGCGGCAATAGGAGCGCGTGACCTCGAGCGACGAGTCCATCCACTCGTCGGGGCGGTTCAGCGCCAAAACGGAGACCTCGTGGCGCTGCGCGAGCTCGCGCGCGAGCCCGTCGATCCGGCGCTGGCCTCCGAAGCGCGGAGGACTCGGAAGGAAGGGCGAAAGAAGGAGGATTTTCATCGAGTTCCGCTTCCAGAATCTTATGCCGAACGTGAGAAGCGTCGTGCAACGAACCCGCGAAGGCTCGCGAGCTCTTCGTTCGAGACCGCGCCCGTGAGGCGCAGCGCGGCGACGTACGCGACGAGCGCCAACGGTCCCGAAATGAAGGGAGACCACGCGTGCGTGGCCCTCGCGACGGCCACCATCCCCACGCCCGCGACGAGCGGCAGCGCGACGCCGCGCAGGAAGCGCCGATCGACGATGCCCGCCGGCGCGAGCTTGAGCCCGCACGCGACGACCACGAGCTCGCTCACGACGATGCCGATGCACACGCCGAGGCCGCCGTTGCCCATGTGTTTCTCGAACCAGGGCACGAGGATGGGATCGAGGATGAGGCTCGTGATGACGCAGAGCGACTGCACGATGCTCCACGCCCGCTGTTTGCCGGCGGCGAGCACGCAGGTGCCGAGCGGCATGCTGAAATACAAAAGGAAGATGTACGCGGCCATCAGCCTGAGGTCGTCCTCGGCCGGACCGAACGACTTACGGCTGAAGAACGCGACCGGAATGCCCGGATAAAGCGCGCACCCGAGCGATACCGGCACGACCAGCAAGCTCACCGTGCGCATCGCCCCGCTCGACGTGCGTTTGAAGCTTTCGAGATCCGTGCCGTACAAGCGGCTGAGCGTCGGGTAGAACGCGCCGATCAGCGCCGTCGCGGGGAAGAGCAACGCCCCGACGATTTTGCCGGCGACCGCGTACCAGCCGACGGCGTCGAAGGACGCGAGCTTGGAGAGGAAGATCGCGTCGATGTTCGGTTGCAACATCATCGCGATGTTGAAGATGACGAACGGCGTGCCGCCCTTGAGCAGATTCTTCGTGGCAAGCTTGGTCGGCTTGAGCGCGCCGACGCCGACGGTTCCGAGGCTGCGCGTGAGTCCGATCAGGATGGCGACGCATGCGATCCACTGCACGAGCAGCGCGGCGCGCAGCCTGCCGCCGAGCAGCAGCACGCAAACCACGAGCACGGCCGCCAGAAACTGCTGCGCGACGTGAGCGATCGCCGGAATGTCGGTCCGCTCGAAGCCGCGAATCGTGTCTTTGCAGGACGCGCAGTAAGAGGTGAAGAGCTGGAGCAGGGCCGTGAGCGCGAGCGCCCACTGGAAATCCGCGCCGTAGCCGAGCAGCCGGCACACGAGCGCGAGGACGCCGTACACGACGAGGCCGAGAGCACTCCGCCACGCCAAGCTGCTCCCGAGGAGCTCCCCGGCCACCGAATGATCGCGAGCGACCTCGGCCGGCAAAACCCCTTCGTGGCCCCAGCTCACGGCCAGAAACCCGAGCCCGCACATCGTCCCCGCGAGGTAAGCGAGACCGAACACTTCCGGACCGAGGTAGCGGGCCGAGAGCGCGTTCACGAGGAACGAGATCGGAATCGTGAGCGCCTGCGAAATCGTGAGATAGAGCGTATTGCGCAGCAGCAGGCGGCCCGTCGTCGGCTCAGACGCGCTCAACTCGCCCTCGTCATTTCAGGCTGGAGTTCGCCGGCGTGGCGCCCAAGCGTCGCCACTCAAGCACTTCCGATGAACCCGGGAGCCTGCGCCGGCTGGAGGCCGTCGAGGACGTCGGCTCCGAACAAAGCGGCGACGCGGCGCGCGTAATGCGTCGCCGTCATTTCCGCTTCGGCCCACTTGCGATTGCGGCTGCCCATCTGCTGCGCGAGCGCCGGGTCCTCCCACAGTCGGACGATGGCGTCACGCATCGCGCGCACGTCGCCGACCGGGACGACGAGACCCGACACGTCGTGCCGGATGTACTCCGCGACGCCGGGCGACGCGCTCGCGATGATCGCCTTGCCCATCGCCATCGCTTCGCACATGCCCGTCACCCCCGCGGCGTAGTCCACGCGCTCGAGCGGGAAGACGGCGAAGCGCGCGCGCGCGTACGCGTCGCGCAACGCCGGAAACGTGAGTCCGCGCTCGACCACGACGTTCGACTTGGCTTCGACGTTCTTCGCTTCGCGCACGTCGGCCTGGGCGGACCAGCCGGACGCGACGATCCGAAACGGAATCGGGAGGCCCTCCGCCGCCTGCATGAGGAGCGGGTAGTCGCGGCTGTCCCGCCCGCAGCTGAAGACGTATTCGCCGGGCGGATCCGTCGGGCGCGGCTGGAAGAAGACTTCGTCGATCGCTTGTTTGAACGCGTGCACCTTGTAGGAAGGGATGCCGACGTCTTCGATGAGGACCTCGCGCGCGCGCTCGCTCACCGTGAGGACGTTGCGCCAAACGCGATGACCGAGCGCACGCAGCGCCACGCGCCGTTTCGGCGTGCCGCCGTGATGCACGAGCACGGTGGTCTTGCCGTAGCAGAGCGTCGCGTGCAGGAGCACGGCGAACGGCATGCCGATGTCCTCGCCGGTGACGTAA
>DATJXW010000185.1:0-11481 GCA_035499895.1 Polyangiaceae bacterium
CAACGGCAACCGCACGCTGGGCGTCAACTCAGCAGCCGGCACCTCGTACACCGGCACCTACGACGACCAGGATCGGCTACTCAGCTACGGGCCGTACGACTACACGTATACGGCGAACGGCGAGCTCGAAACGAAAACGAACAGGGAATCAGGTCAAGAATGGATCTTCGCGTACGACGCACTCGGAAACCTGCTGAGCGTCGGGTTACCGAACGGAGATCTCGTCGAATACCTAGTCGACGGAATGGGTCGACGTGTCGGCAAGAAGAAGAACGGCGTCTTGCAGAAGCAGTGGCTCTACCGCAACGCGTTGAAGCCGGTGGCTGAGCTCGACGGCTCGGGCAACCTCGTGAGCGAGTTCGTATACGGGTCGAAGAGCAACGTGCCGGATTACGTGCGGCGCGGGGGCGCGACGTATCGCGTGATCTCGGATCAGCTCGGATCGCCGAGGTACGTCGTGAATGTCGCCAACGCGAGTGATGTGCCGTTCACGGCGACGTATACGAGCTTCGGCGTCGTCACGGGGACTGGGCTTGATTGGATGCCGTTCGGGTTTGCGGGGGGGATTTATGACGGGGACAGCGGCGTGATCCGATATGGACGAAGAGACTTCGATCCGACGATTGGACGTTGGGTGAGCAAGGAACCGTTGCGTTTCAGAGCCGGGAAGAACTTCTACGTGTACGCCTTCAACGATCCGATCAACTTGTTTGATCCGACGGGGCGCGAGCCAACGGGTGCTGGCGGAGCATCGGGTCAAGGTGAGGGCGGCAGCGAAGGTACAGGGTCGGGTGGCGGGTACTCTCCCGCTCCGCCAGGCAGCGGCTACACCGACTACAACATCACGGCGGGTATCGGCGTAGGCGTGACCGGTGGTCTATTCTTGGACCAGTACGGCCAGGTGCATCCGTATTTCGGTGGAGGGCTGATGACCCCAGGCATTTGTGGCAGCGTTAACGAATCGATCACCGGATCGGTGTCTCCGGACGAACGGTCCGAACAATACAGTATCTCCGGGCTTGGCTCCGATGCTGCCATCGGATATGGCGGCGGCGATTGGTTCACGGAATCCGGTTCTGCATATCCGCCGACACCGGGTCAGTCTATCACGCTGTACTACACGTGGTGAAACGATGCCGTTCTTCGTAATCGCGCTTGGTATGTTGGTCATCTACTTTGCTCCGGGGCTGGCCCGACAAAACACTGCATTTTTCAAGCACACGTACCGATTCCCGGTGCCTTTCCCAAAAATTTGGTCGCCGTTCTTTCGACTTGGTGGATTGCTACTTATTTTGGCAGGAGCGGCGATGCTGCTCGGCGTTGGCGTCAAGGCTCGCTGACGCTGGGCATCAAAAGCCCGCCGATGGCCGTTACGAATTCACCCCCAGCCACAGACCATTGTGCGCCAACCAACCGAGCCCCGAAGCGGCTCCCGGGACGGGGTTCGAAAGTTATCGAGCGGTTCTACAGGGTCGACGGTAGTGGCGTGCTTGACGGCGGTCGAAGTCGACCCTGGAGAGTGCCGTTCCCAAAGCGAGCGCTTCCGGAACACCCCGTTCGCCGAGCGAGAGCCCCTGAGAGCGGAGTCGGAGCGCGTGCTCGACGTCCACCACGGAGGGTGGGCGGCCACAGTGCTTGCCACTGAGGCGGGCTCGATCGACACCGGCTCGGGAGCGGCTGGCGATCTGACGCCGCTCCTCTTCGGCCACCCACGGGAAGATCGCGATCAGCAACGTGCGTACCGGACCGCCCGTGTCGAGCCACGGCTCTCGGACGCTCACGACCTCGACGCCAAGGCGATCGAGTTCGAGGATCTGCTGGACGTTCCCCACCATCGACCGGCCGAGGCGATCGATCGAGTCGGCCGAAAGTCGTCCCAAAAGAAAATTCGGAACAGCCTCCCCGCATCACGCTGCGAAACGCCGACGCTTGGCGTCATCTATCCGGCTGGCGTTGCCGCGCGGTCACTTCGCGTCGACCGTGCCGCCGACCCAGGGGGCCGTGTACTTGGTCGTGTATTTGGCCCACGCGCGTTGCAGCAGATCGCTGTAAACGTTCTCGGGGAGAAGCTCGCCGGCTTCGACGCGTTTGATGTCGGGCGCGTGCCAGGCGGTGTATTTGGTCTCCGACGGCGGATCCTTGTCGGGGATGCTGAGGATCGTCGCCGCGACGAGCCCGACCGCGGAGTAGATGCCGCGCGGCTTTTTGCTGACGAGCGGCGAGGAGATCTCGAGCCGGTAGTCGACGAGGACGGTCGGCTCGCTGAATTTCGGCGGTGGTCCCGGCGGAACGGGAGCGCCGAGTTCGAATTGCAGGAGATCCGGCGGGAAAGCGCGACCGAGGGCGGCGCTCATGTCGGTGCCGGCCTTGTGCTCGGCGTTGCGCGCGGAGTCCCCGAGCAAAAAATGCGACGGCAGGGTCTTGTCGCCGCCGTAGTAGGCGCTCGCGCCGAGCATGTGCTCGTTCTTCTCGAGCGTGTGCGACTCGAGCTGGGAAAAACGCACGAGTGCCTTCGCGCCCGGGTGCGCGTCGGCGTACACGATGAGACGCCGCGCGAGCAGCCAGAGCTCCTTGCTCGGCTTGGCGGTTTTTTGAAAATGATCGAGCACGCTTCCGAGGTACGCGACGCGCGCGCTCGGGAGCTCGGGGACGAGATCCAAGTGCGTCTTGTAGCGCTCGGTGTACTCGCGGAGCGCGGTGATGGTGCCCTTGGCTTTGGCGTCGTCGAGCGCGTGGAGCAGCGCGGTGCGGAGCGCGGCTTTGACTTCGTCCGCGATTTTCGAGTTCGGGTGCGCGGCGTCGAAGCGTTCGATGGCTTCGACGTTGTTTTCCGCGACGGCTTCGCGGAGCTCGGCGCGCGGCAAGAGGAGCTCGCGCACGTCGCTTCGTGTCCCGCCGCGCGCGAGGTAGTCGCGATACCCTGCGACGCTGTTTTTGACGAACGCTTCTTGGTAAATCGCGCGTTCCCCGAGGTGGTTACGCAGCGTGAAGACGCCATAGGCGAGGAGCGCGGCGCCGGCGACGAGGGCGAGCGCGAGGAGCGGCAGCTTGGCCGGCCGCGGCGGACGCATCGAGTCCGCGGGCGAAAACGGGTTCTTGAAGCCGTTGTCGCGCAGCGGATCCATCGCGACGAGGTCCTTCTCCGCCGCGTCCGCGCTCGCGAGCTTCTGCTTGAATTCGTCGGAGCGCGACTTCAGCTCGTCGCCTTGCGTCGCAGCGTTCAGCGGAAACGAGAACGAGCCGTGCGCGAACGAAACGCGCGCGCTGCTCGCCCCGGCGCTGAGGCCCTTGAGCTCGTCCCAGCCGTGGGTGACGACGTGTTCCGAGCGCGCGTCGATGGCGCCGATCGGGAAGAGGTACACCGTGGGCACGAACGGCAAGCGCAGCCGCTTGCGGAGCGCCCGCCGGCTCTGGAACGCGAAGAGCACGGCGAGCACGAGCAGGCCGATCTCGAGGACGAGCAGCGACTTCGGCTGCAAGGCGGCGCTGCTCGCGAGCTTGCCGTAGCCGATGCGCACGACGAAGAGCCAGGCCGCCACCGCGAGCACCGACAGGAGCGCCCAGCCGATGGCGACGAGCGGCAGCGGCAACTTCGCGACCAGAAGCGGCACCGGCATGCCTTGCCCGCGCGTTGCCGCGACGAAGCGTTCTTGGATGGGCCGCGCGAGAGTGAAGAAGTCGATCCGCTTCATGTCGCGAAAGGGTCCGGAGGAACTTAGCCGATGCCGGGCGGGGGCTGGGGGGGTTTCGACCCTGCGGCTTCGGCGTATGCTTGCTCGAGCGCATGCGGGACCTCGATTTCATCGTGATCGGCGGGGGGAGCGGCGGGCTCGCGGCGGCGCGGCGGGCGGCGCGCTACGGCGCTCGATCACTCGTGATCGAGGCCGGCGCGCTCGGCGGCACGTGCGTCAACGTGGGCTGCGTTCCGAAGAAACTCAGTTGGCACGCTGCCGTTCTCGCTGAGATTTTCCACGATGCCGAAGATTACGGATTCGAGCCCACGCGCCCCGCCTTCGACCTCGGCCGGCTCCGCCGGGCGCGGGACGCCTACGTCGCGCGGCTGCGCGGCATCTACGCGACGAACCTCGAGCGCGACGGCGCCGAGCGCGTCGAGGGTTGGGCGACGCTGCTCGATGCGCAGACGGTGGCGGTCGGCGACGAGCGCTATCGCGCGCCGCACGTCTTGATCGCGACGGGCGGACGGCCGCACGTGCCCGACGTGCCGGGCGCCGAGCTCGGCATCACCTCGGACGGCTTTTTCGAGCTCGAGCGCCTGCCGGAGCGCCCGCTCGTCGTCGGCGCGGGCTACGTGGCGGTGGAGCTCGCCGGCATTTTCCAAGCGCTCGGCGCGCGCGCGACGCTCGCCGCGCGCGGGCGAGAGCTCCTCCGTTACTTCGATCCGATGCTGCGCGCCGGCCTCGCCGAAGAGCTCACCCAAGCCGGAGCGACGCTCGCGTTCGGCTTCGACCCCGTGCGCGCCGAACGGAGCCCGAACGGCGTGCGCCTCGTGAGCGGTGACGGTCGCGTGCTCGAGGGCGATTGCCTGCTCTGGGCGACGGGGCGCGAGCCGCGCACGGCGAATCTCGGGCTCGAAGCGGCGGGCGTGCTGCTCGACCCCGAGGGGTACGTGCTCGTCGACGAATTCCAAAACACGAACGTCCCCGGCGTGTACGCCCTCGGCGACGTGATCGGCGGTGATCGCCAGCTCACGCCCGTCGCCATCGCCGCGGGCCGCAAGCTCGCCGATCGGGTGTTCGGCGGGCAGCCGGAAGCGCGCCTCGACTACAACGACGTTCCGTCCGTCGTCTTCAGTCATCCGCCGATCGGCACGGTCGGCTTGAGTGAAGTCGCCGCGCGGGAGCGCTTCGGCGACGCGGTCCGCGTCTACACGACGGAGTTCACGAGCCTCTATCACGGCGTCACTCGCAGAAAGACGCGCTCGCGCATGAAGCTCGTCGTCACGGGCCCGGAAGAGCGCGTCGTCGGGATTCACACGATCGGCCTCGGCTCGGACGAGCTCATTCAAGGCTTCGCGGTCGCGCTCAAGCTCGGCGCGACGAAGGCGGATCTGGATCGCACGGTGGCGATTCATCCGACCGCGGCCGAAGAGCTCGTCACCCTGCGCTGAAGCGCGCCGGCGGCCGCACGGCCCTCGTGCGCCGGCGAGGTGACGCTACACGAGCCCGGCTTCGCTCATGAACGCGTGCTCGACGCTCGCGTAGTCGACCTTCACGTCGAGCCGCGCGAGCACCGAGTAAAAGCCGAATTGGAGCCGGTTCAAGAAGAGCATCGCCGGGGGCAGCATGACGAAGCTGTTGTCTTTGGCCCAGAAGAAGCGCTTGAGGGCCCGGAGCTCGGTGACGAGGCTCGTCGTGAAGTCGCGCGTGATGTGGAAGGGCGAGCCGAACATGGGTTCGAAGCAGCGGCGCGAGTAGGCGACGGCGCGCGTGCCGTATTCGCCGCCGTGCGTGCCGAGCAAGCGCGCGCATTCGGCCGCGAAGGTCGCTTCGTCGCGGTGGAGCGCGGCGAGGTGCATCGCGCGCGCGGCGGGCAGGCGCTCGGGACCGATCGGCTGCACGCAACCGAAGTCGAGGAAGGTGACGCGACCGTCCGGGCCGAAGAGGTAGTTGCCCGGGTGCGGGTCGGCGTTGAACATGCCGCCCACGAGGTTGCCCTTGAACACGAAGCGCCAGAGCGTCTCGGCCCAGGCGCGCCGGTCGGCTTCCGGAGCGGCGATCGCCGCGTCGTAGGAGAGCCCCTCCACGAGCTCGCTCGTGAGCACGCGCCGGCTCGAGCGTTCGCGAATGACCTCCGGAATGCGGATGCGCGCGTCGCCCGTGTGCAGCCGCGCGAAGAAAGCCTGCCGTTCGGCCTCGAGCTCGTAATCGAGCTCTTCGCGAAAGCGCGCCGCGACTTCGTCGTAGGCGGCTTTGGCGTTCATGCCTTTCGGCGCGAGCGTGCTCACGAGCCCTTCCATCACGCCCGCGTTCTCGAGGTCGCTTTCGACCGCGCTCGCGATGCCGGGGTGCTGCACCTTCACCGCGACGGCGCGCCCGTCGGCGAGCGTCGCCCGGTGTACTTGCCCGATCGACGCGCTCGCGAACGGCCGCTCGTCGAAGCTCGCGAACAGGCGCTCGACCGGCGCGCCGAGCTCTTCTTCGAGGACGCGCCGGACCGCCTCGGGCGCGGAGCGCGGCGTCGCGTCGCGCAGCTTGCCGAGCGCCTTCTCGTAGTTCTCGCGTTGCGCTTCGGGGACGAGACCGTCCACGTAGCTCAGGGTCTGCCCGACTTTCGCGGCGAGCCCGCGCAGCGTGCCGAGCACCTCGGCGGCGTATTCGGCGGCGTCACCGCCGCCTTTCGAGAGCAGGAGGCTCGCCCCGGCGCGCGCCCCGACGCCGGCGAGTCGCACCACGCGGCCGAGGCGTCCGGTGGGGAGCGAGCCGTCACGCGCCATGCGTTCGGCATCTTACTTTGGCGGAACGCCCGGGCAAGGCGCGCCGCGTCGAAGCCGCGCGGCGCGCGCGTTACTCGCCCGGCGTCGGATCGGCCGCGACCGGAGCGACGCTCGCGACGCTCGCGACGCCGGCCGTACCGCGCTTCGGCAGCTGCCGCGCCGGATCGAAGACCCGTGCCGGGGGCTCCTTGATGTCCCACACGAGGCCGACCGCCTGGAGCGCGCGGAGGATGTAGTACGTCACGTCGAACTCCCACCAGTAGAAGCCCTGGCGCGTCGAGCCCATGAAGTGGTGGTGGTTATTGTGCCAACCCTCGCCCATGGTGACGATCGCGAGCACCCAGTTGTTCGTGCTGTCGTCCCCCGCGTCGTAGCGCTTGGTGCCGAGCATGTGCGAGAGCGAGTTGATCGTAAAGGTGCCGTGCCAGAGGATCGCGGTGCTCAGGAAGAAGCCGATGAGCAGGCCCGACCAGCCGAGCGCGAGCCAGACCACGACGCCGAGCACGACCGGCGGGATCACCCAGTACTCGTTCAAGAAGACGAGCTCGGGATAGCGCGCGAGATCACGCACCTTGCTGTAGTCGGTCGCCTCTCGATAGTCGTAGAGCCAGCCGACGTGCGAGTACCAGAAGCCGCGACGTGAGTCGTGCGGGTCGCCGTCCTTGTCCGAGAGCTTGTGGTGCGTGCGGTGGTTCGACGCCCACCAGAGCACGCCCTTCTGCGAGCTCGACATCGCGAGGAGCGCCAGCAAAAACTGGAACACTCGGCTCGTCTTGTAAGTCCGGTGCGAGAAGTAGCGGTGGTAGACGCCGGTCACCCCGAACATCCGCGCCCAGTAGAGCGCCACGCAGCACGCCCAGTCTTGCCACTTCGTGCCCGTCCAAAACGCGAGCAGCGGCAGGAGGTGAACCGCGATGAAGGGCGTCGCCCCGAGCCACTGGTACTCGGAGAGCTTGGTGGCGACGCGGCGGCGAACCGGGGGCTCGAAGGAAATGTTGAGAAAACTCACCCTAGAACCATGGCACCCACGCGCGCCAGTCGTGGTCACGGTTTGGTCAGGAGGTCGTCCGTTTTGTTTGTTTTCGGGGGCGCGGTCTTGTTTGTTTTCGGGGCCCCAGCCCCGAAAACGGGAAAACGGCGTTCGACGTTGGGCGACGGTGTTTGTTTTTGCGGTCCTGGGGCCGAAAACGGCGTCGAGGGCCGTGCTTACGGCGGTTAGCGGCGGAGAAAAAGATTCGCGAGCAGGGTGAGAACGAGGCTCACGAGGATCGATGTCGCGAGCGGCGCGTAGATGCGAAGGCCCTTTCGCTCGACCACGATGTCGCCGGGCAAACGCCCGAGACCGAGCTTTTCGGCGATGATCAGCGCGCCGCCGAGCACGAGGAGCAGCGCTCCGAACACGAGCAACGCGCGGCCGATCTGACCCATGCGCAGACTTTGCCGCCGGCGCCGAGCGCTGCAAGGGCCTTCAATATTTCTCGCGGTTGTCCGAGGCGTATGGAACGGTCGGCGGGCCTAGAACTTGAGGCCGGCGCGGCGTCAGAGTGTCATCCGCATGTTAATGTGGGGGAGCGTGACCTCGACGAACGGCTCCCCGTAGGTCGTGTAGCCGAGCCGCTCATAGAAGGGGATCGCCGTCTCGCGAGCGTGCAGCACCATTTCGCGGAAGCCGCGGCGGCGAGCCACCTCCTCCGAAAAGTGGACGAGCTTCGTGCCGACGCCGCCGCGCTGCCGATCGAAGTCGACGGCGACTTGGCGCATGCGCACGCGCCCTTCACCCACGTCGTGCAGCATCAGCGTCGCGACCAGGCGGTCGCCCTCGAACGCGCCGAGGTGCACGAGCTTCGACTCCTCCTCGCGCTCTTCCGGACCCGGACGCAAGCCGAGCGGCGCGCGCAAGACGCGCAGGCGCAGCGTGAAGCTTGCCTCGTACTCGGGTGAAGCGAACTCGAACTCGCGCAGCGCGAGCTCCGGCTCCGCGCGCGTCGTCTCCGGTTCTTGCATGAGCGTGGTCTCCCGCGGCAAGCCGCGCAGCGTGATGAACAGAGCCGCGAAGAGCGCGAGCGCGCCGAGCGGCACGAGCAAGATACCGAGCCCGGGATCGCCGCCGTGGACGAAGAGGCCGCCGAGCAAGAAGCCGCCCGGCAAGAGCAGGGTGGCGGCGACGAGCAGGCGTGACGCGCGTTCGGCCGCCGCAGCATTGGGCGCGTAGCGCGAGCCGAGCAACAGCCCGAACACCACGTGCACGAGTGAAAGCAACGTGCCGTGAGCGTGCGCGAGCCGCCACGCGAGCCGCCGCGGCTCGTTTTCCACCGCGAGATAGAGGCCGATTTTGAAGCCGTGCAGCGCCTCGAGCACGACGCCGAACGTCAAGAAAAGGAGGAGCCCCCACAAGCCGATGCGCACGTGTCGAAGGGGGAGCATCGGTCGCCTCGGCGCGAGCGAGACGACCGATGCATATCACACCCGTCGCGCGGCGTTCCGCTCGTCAGTCGCGAAACGCCGCGTGCTTGCCGCGAGCCGCGTGCAGCGTCAGGGCAGGGTCAACGTGCCGAAGACGCCGTGCGTTTCGCCGCCGGGGCCGGCCGTGAAGAACACGGTGCTCCTGAGGTCGCCGTCGGCGGCCGTGTTCGGGCCGACGAGCAGCGCCCACAGCCCGTCGATCACGAGCGGGTGGTTCGAGCGGTCCGTCACGAAGCCGATCTCCTCGCCCGTGTTCGGCTGGAACGCGTGGATCATGCCGTCGCCGAAGTTGCCGACGAGGATCGCTCCGTTCAGCGCGCCGAACGTGTTCGGCACGACCGCGAGACCCCACGGCGAATTGAGCGAGCCACGCGAGCTGAAGCGTTGCTTGAACGAGCCGTCGACGTTGAACACGCTCACGAAGCCGTTGCCGACGCCCGGCACGTCGTCGGCCTTGTCGGCGTCTTGCTTCGCGTACGTGACCCAGACGCTCCCGCCGAGCTCGGCGACGTTGAACGGCGCGAAGCCGGCCGGAATGTTGGGGTCCTCGAAGAGACCCGCGGTCGTCACGCGCGTGTACGTGTTGTCGAACACGTCGACCTGGCCTTCGTGGAAGTTCGCCGCCGCGAGCCAGTGGTTGGCGCCGTTCGTCACGAGGGCGAGTCCCTTGTAGCCGGCGCTCGAAGAGCGGTCGGCGCGCACGGTCGCGTCGGTGCCGGTCTGCCAGCCCGCGATGAGGCCGTCTTCCGTCGCCACGATGAACGTGTCGCCCATGAAGTCGTCCGCGTTCGGGTTGAACACCTGGCCCGTGGGTGAACCGGTGTCGGTGCCGTTCGCCGAAGGCACCGTGACGACCACCGGCTCGATCGCGCCGCTCGCGTCGTACACGGTGAGGAGCCCGGCGTCGCCCGCCGATACCCAGAAGCGCGCCCCCGAGTCGGCCGGGTTCACGGCGAGACCCCAGGCGTTCACGAGGTTCGTGTCGACGACCGCCGCTCCGGTCTGATCCGAAGTGAGGTCGGTCCGCACGAGCTCGAGCTCGAGTTGGGCCACGCCCGCTTCGCCGCCGTTCGGGCTCACGCCGGCTTCGCCGCCCTCGCCGCCTCCCGCCTGTCCGGCATTACCGCCGGTGCCTGACGACGTGCCGCCGCGGCCCGCGCTGGCGCCACGACCGCCGTTGCCCGCTTCTCCCGCCGCGCCACCGGTCGGGTTGCTCGAGGTGCCGCCCCTGCCCGCGTTGCCGGCCTTCGCGGCGCCGCCGCCGTTGCCGCTCGCGCCAGCTTTTCCGGCCGCGCCGCCTCTGCCCGCGCTGCCGCCGGTGCCACCGGTACCGCCGTTGTCGTCGTCGCCGCCGCCGCAACCCGTCGCGACGGCGAAGGAAACGATGGAAGGTAGGGCAAGCGCGACGAGGCTTCGATGAGAGAAAAGTCTATGGTGCATGATGGAAGGTCCTCCTACGAGTGAACACCGTGCGGTGTCGCGAGGTCTTTGAGCCCCACGAAACACGCGTGCAAGGCTCGTGAAGTGTTCCAAATCGCGGCAGCGACAAGCCGCGACCGGCGGGCGACAATGACACGATTTTTCGCGCGCATCGTGGGGCGCGATGACGCTCCTGCGTGGCGAACGTGAGCACTCGCGAAGTGAGTGGTCGCAGGGTGCCACGACGTCGTCGCGTTCGTGCGTGTGGGTCGAAGTGGGGCAGGAAGACTTCGCGCCGAGCGTCCCCGTCCCGGCGCGCGCCGCGTTCACTCCGAGATCGTCATCGAGCGATCGTCGCGCAGCGCTTCGAGCCGGCGAATGCGTTCGTCCAACGGAACGTCGCTCGCGTCGTGAATGAAACCCGGACGCGCGCCGTTCGCGAGCCGCGCGGCGCGCTCGATCACCGCCGCGCGCGCGGCGCGGCGCGCGCTCGCGTCGGCTTCGAAATCACAGGGAAATTGTACGAAATTCGGCGTGCGCCGGAGGGCGTCGCACGCGACCTTGCGGACGGCCGCGTACGGGTCGTCGAGGAGCTCGGCGAGCACGCGCGCTTCCCACGCGCCGTCCGTCGTCCGCTCGGCGTCGTTGCGCGCGAACGCGGCGGCGGCGACCGCGCGCGTCGCCGCGTCGCCCGAGAGCAACTCTTCGACGGCGCGCGCGGTCGTGCTCGCGAGCGCGCGCTCGCGTTGCCGAACGTCGTCGTCGGCGGCATGAGTCGGCGCGACCGGCGGGTACCACTTCGCGAGCGCGCCCGCGGTCCACGCGAGCGTGCGGTCGAGGTGGCAGAGATTGCACGCGTTCGGGCGGCCGTTCTCGGCCGTGGCGAGCGCGCTCGGCGAGTCGATGCGGTGCGAGCGAATCGCGCCGAGCAGCGCGTACGAGGTGTACGGCATGTGGCACGAGACGCAGGCGCTGCCGCTCGAGCCCGGCGCGTGGTGCGTGTGCTCGGCGACGCGGGCGCCTTCGTTCGCGTGGCAATGCGTGCACGCCGAGTCGAGGCTTTGCCCGCGGCGGAGTTGATCGTCGGGTTCGCTCTCGTGCATCGAATGGCACGAGAGGCACGAAATGCGGCCGCTTCCGTGGCC
>DATJXW010000186.1:0-13550 GCA_035499895.1 Polyangiaceae bacterium
CGGCAACCTCACCGGTCAGGTGCGTAATATTGCCGAGGTGTCCACCGCCATCGCCAGCGGTGACCTTTCGCGCAAAATCACTGTGGACGTGCGCGGCGAGATTCTGCAGCTGAAGGAGACCATCAACACGATGGTCGATCAGCTGAACGCGTTCGCAAGCGAGGTGACGCGCGTCGCGCGCGAGGTCGGCACCGAAGGCAAGCTCGGCGGGCAGGCCGTGGTGCGCGGCGTGGCCGGGACGTGGAAGGACCTCACGGACAACGTGAACTCGATGGCCGGCAATCTCACGGCCCAGGTGCGCAACATCGCCGAAGTCGCGACGGCCGTCGCTCGCGGCGATCTTTCGCGCAAAATCACGGTGGACGTGCGGGGCGAGATTCTGCAGCTGAAAGAGACCCTGAACACGATGGTCGATCAGCTGAACGCGTTCGCCGCCGAGGTGACGCGCGTGGCGCGCGAAGTCGGCACGGACGGCAAGCTCGGCGGCCAGGCCGAGGTGCCGGGCGTCGCCGGGACGTGGAAGGACCTCACCGACAGCGTGAACTCGATGGCCGGCAACTTGACCGGCCAGGTGCGCAACATCGCCGAGGTGGCGACGGCGCTCGCCGGCGGCGACTTGTCGCGCAAGATCACGGTGGACGTGCGCGGCGAGATCTTGCAGCTCAAAGAGACGCTGAACACGATGGTCGATCAGCTGAACGCGTTCGCGGGCGAGGTGACGCGCGTCGCGCGCGAAGTCGGCACGGAGGGGCGCCTCGGCGGGCAGGCGCAGGTGCCCGGCGTCGCCGGCGTGTGGAAGGGACTCACCGACAGCGTGAATTTCATGGCCGGTAACCTCACGGCCCAGGTGCGCAACATCGCCGAGGTGACGACGGCGGTCGCGCGCGGGGACCTAGGCCGCAAGATCACGGTCGACGTGAAGGGCGAGATTTTGGAGCTGAAAAACACCATCAACACGATGGTCGATCAGCTGAACGCGTTCGCGAGCGAGGTGACGCGCGTGGCGCGCGAGGTCGGCACCGAGGGCAAGCTCGGCGGGCAGGCGGAAGTTCCGGGCGTCGCCGGCACGTGGAAGGACCTCACCGACAACGTGAACTCGATGGCGAAGAACCTGACCGCGCAGGTTCGCAACATCGCCGAGGTCGCGACCTCGATCGCGAGCGGCGATCTCTCGAAGAAGATCACGGTCGACGTGCGCGGCGAGCTCCTCGTCTTGAAAGAGACGCTGAACACGATGGTCGAGCAGCTGCGCTCGTTCGCCGGCGAGGTGACGCGCGTGGCGCGCGAGGTCGGCACCGAAGGGCGCCTCGGCGGCCAGGCGAACGTGCCGGGCGCCGCCGGCACGTGGAAGGACCTCACGGACAACGTGAACCTGCTCGCCGGCAACTTGACGAGCCAGGTGCGCAACATCGCCGAGGTGACGACGGCGGTCGCGCGCGGCGATCTGTCGCGGAAAATCAGCGTCGACGCCAAGGGCGAGATTTTGGAGCTGAAAAACACCGTCAACACGATGGTCGATCAGCTGAACTCGTTCGCGGCCGAGGTGACGCGCGTGGCGCGCGAGGTCGGCACGGAAGGCAAGCTCGGCGGCCAGGCGGAGGTGCCCGGCGTCGGCGGCACGTGGAAGGACCTGACGGACACCGTGAACGTGATGGCGGCGAACCTCACCGAGCAGGTGCGCGGCATCGCGAAGGTCGTCACGGCCGTCGCGAACGGCGACTTGAAGCAGAACTTCACGGTCAAGTCCAAGGGTGAAGTCGCGGCGCTCGCCGACACCATCAACAACATGACGAGCACGCTCGCGACGTTCGCCGAACAGGTGAGCACGGTGGCGCGTGAAGTCGGCGTCGAAGGGCGCCTCGGCGGCCAGGCCGACGTGCCGGGCGCCGCGGGGACGTGGAAGGACCTCACGGGCAACGTGAACCTGCTCGCGGCAAACCTCACGACGCAGGTGCGCGCGATCGCGGAAGTCGCGACGGCCGTCACGAAGGGCGACCTCACGCGCTCGATTCAGGTCGAGGCGCGCGGCGAGATCGTCGAGTTGAAGGACAACGTCAACACGATGATCGACAACCTGCGGCTCACGACGGATCGCAACACCGAGCAGGATTGGCTGAAGACGAACCTCGCGCGGTTCACGAGCATGCTGCAGGGCCAGCGCGACCTCGCGCGCGTGGGGCAGATGTTGTTGTCCGAGCTCGCGCCGCTCGTCGGCGCGCACCAGGGCGTCATCTACCAGAGCACGGACGAGCAGAGCGAAAGCGGCGTCGGGCAGCTCCGGCTCCTCAGCACGTACGCCGACGACGGCAAGGAAGGGCACCGTGAAACGCTGAAGTTCGGCGACGGGCTCGTGGGGCAGTGCGCGCTCGAACGCCGCCGCATCCTGATCACGGATCCGCCCGCCGGGACGACGCGCATCGGGTCGGCGCTGTTCGAGGCGGTGCCGCGCAGCGTGATCGTGCTGCCCGTGTTGTTCGAAGGGCAGGTCAAGGCCGTGATCGAGCTCGCGTCGCTGAACCGCTACACGGCTTCGCACCTCGCGTTCCTCGATCAGTTGACGAGCAGCATCGGCATCGTCTTGAACAGCATCGAAGCGACGATGCAGACCGAAAACCTGCTCGATCAGTCGCAGAAGCTCGCCGCCGAGCTCCAGACGCAACAGAAGGAGCTCCAGCAGACGAACGAGCAACTCGGTCAGAAAGCGCAGCAGCTCGCCGAGCAGAACGCCGAAGTCGAGCGCAAAAACCAGCAGATCGAGCAGGCCCGCCGCGCGCTCGAGGACAAGGCGAAGGAGCTCGCGCTCACCTCGAAATACAAGTCGGAGTTCCTCGCGAACATGTCGCACGAGCTCCGCACGCCGTTGAACAGCATTCTGATCTTGGGTCAGCAGCTCGGGGAAAACCCGGAGCAGAACCTCACGCCGAAGCAGGTCGAGTTCGCGCGCACCATCCACAGCGCCGGCTCGGACCTCTTGAATCTCATCACCGACATTCTCGATCTCTCGAAGATCGAGTCCGGGACGGTCACGGTCGAGCCCGCGGAGCTCTCGTTCTCGACGCTGCTCGAGTCCGTGGCGCGCCCCTTCCGCCACGACGCCGAGACGCGCAAGCTCTCCTTCGACGTGCAGCTCGATCCGAAGCTCGGTCGCACGTTTTACACGGACCAAAAGCGCCTGCAGCAGGTGCTGAAGAACCTGCTCTCGAACGCCTTCAAGTTCACCGATCACGGCGGCATCCGCCTGAACATCACCGCGGCGGCCGCCGGCTGGACGCCGGATCATCCCGTGCTCGGACAGGCGGCCACGGTGATCGCCTTCGAGGTGTCGGACACCGGCATCGGCATCGCGCCGGAGAAGCAGAAGATCATCTTCGAGGCGTTTCAGCAGGCGGACGCCGGCACGAGCCGCAAATACGGCGGCACCGGCCTCGGACTCGCGATCAGCCGCGAGCTCTCCCACCTCCTCGGCGGCGAGCTCCAGCTCCGGAGCTCACCGGGGCAGGGCAGCACCTTCACGCTGTATTTGCCGCTCAAGTACGTCGGCCCCGCTACGGCGCGCGCGCCGGGCAACGTGCTCGCCTCGCCGGGCGTGCCGGCGTCGCGCGAAGCCGGCCACATCCCCGCGTTCGTGCAATCGGTCATCTCGACGTCCGTGCGCGTGGCGGACGCGACGCCCGAGCAGATCCCCGACGATCGCGGCGACGTGCATCCGGGCGATCCGACGCTGCTCATCATCGAGGACGACCCGCACTACGCGCGCGTGCTCGTGGATCTCGCGCGCGATCGCGGCTTCAAGGTGCTGGTCGCGCAGCGCGGCGCCGACGCGCTCGAGCTCGCCCGCGACTACCATCCGACGGCGATCTCGCTCGACGTGTTCTTGCCCGACATGCTCGGCTGGACGGTGCTGTCGTACCTGAAGCGCGACGCGAGTTTGCGGCACATTCCCGTGCAAATCATCACGCTCGACGAGAACCGGCAGGACGCGCTCTCGCGCGGCGCCTTCTCGTTCATCACGAAACCCGCGACGACGGAGGGCCTCGAGCAAGCGCTCTCGCGCATCAAGGAGTACTCGATGCCGCGGCGGCGCCGGCTCTTGGTGGTCGAGGACAGCGCGGCGGAGCAGCTCAGCATTCGCGAGCTCCTCGGTCACGACGACATCGAAATCGTGAGCGCGACGACCGGCGAAGAGGCGCTCGCCATCCTGAAGGACCAACAGATCGACTGCGTGGTGCTCGATCTGCGGCTGCCGGACATCTCCGGTTTCGAGGTGCTCAATCGCATCCGCGACGACGAGAACCTGCCGGATCTGCCCGTCGTCGTCTTCACGGGCCGGGAGCTCACGCCGGAGCACGCCGGGCAGCTGAGGGAGCTCGCGCGCAAGGTCGTGATCAAGGGCGTCGAGTCGCCGGAGCGGTTGCTCGACGAAACGGCGCTCTTCCTGCACCGGGTGATCGCCGATTTGCCGACCCACAAACAGCAGATGCTCGAGCGGCTGCACCTTTCGGACGAGGATTTGCGCGGCAAGAAGGTGCTCGTGGTCGACGACGACGTGCGCAACATCTTCGCGCTCGGCAGCGTGCTCGAGCGGCACGGCATGAAGGTGATGACCGCTCAGACGGGGCACGAAGCGATCGCGTCGCTCGAAAAGACGTCGGACATCGCCGTCGTCTTGATGGACATCATGATGCCCGAGATGGACGGCTATCAGACGATGCAGCTCATCCGGAAGAAGCCGAACTTGCGCCGTCTGCCGATCGTCGCGCTCACCGCCAAGGCGATGAAGGGCGACCGGGAGAAGTGCCTCGACGCGGGCGCCTCCGATTACCTCGCGAAACCCGTGAACACCGAGCAACTCCTCGCGACCTTGCGACTCTGGCTGCACCGCTGAAGCGCGGATACGGCCGCGTCGGGCTCAGCTGAGGCCCGCGAGCCCGAACACGACGTCGAGCTTCAACATCTTGAACACCACGAGCGGCTGCGCCGTGACGCCGACGAAGCGCACGGCGCCGCCCGCCGCGCGCACGCGCTTGAAGAGCCCCACGAGCGCGCCCACGCCGGAGCTGTCGATCAGGCGCAGATCGGAGAGATCGACCGTGATGTCGCGCCGGCCGTCGTCGAGCAGACGATCGAGCACCGGCCGGAGTTCGGGCGCCGAAAGCGCGTCGAGCTCACCGCGTACTCGAAAGATGGTGTTCTTGTTGATGTCCGTACGCGAGTAGTTCATGGGGCTCCTTGAGCGAACGCGTGCTCTTCGGTGCGCTCGCGGCGCTCTGGCCTGCGCGCGACGCGTACCAAGCGACCGTCACGTCGAGGCCGCGGCGGAGGTCGAACGCCGGCTCGTAGCCGAAGCAGGCACGCGCGCGGTCGATGGCGGCGAGGGAATGCGGGATGTCGCCGGCGCGCGGCGGCCGGCGTTCGAGCGGCGCTTCGCGCGCTTCGGGAGCGAACTGGGCGGCCCGCTCGCGAATGGCTTCGTAGAGCTCGAGCAGCGTCGTGCGCGCGCCGTAGGCGACGTTGAAGACGCGCGGGGCGACTTCGGTCTCGGACGCCGTAGCCGCCAGCAGATTCGCCTGCACCACGTTGTCGACGAAGCAAAAGTCACGGCTGTTGCTGCCGTCCCCGAAGACGAGGCTCGGCTTGCCGGAGAGCAGCTGCTCGGTCCAGCGCGGGATCACCGCGGCATACGCGCCGTTCGGATCCTGCCGCGGGCCGAACACGTTGAAGTAACGCAGCCCGACGCTGTCGATGCGGTGCGTGCGCAGGAGCGTTTCGGCGTAGAGCTCGTCCACCAGCTTGCTCGTCGCGTAGGGCGAGAGCGGGCGGCCGATTTGGCTCTCGAGCTTCGGGCTGTTCTTGTCGTCCCCGTAGACGGAGCTCGACGAGGCGTAGACGACGCGCTCGATGCGCGCCTCTTGCGCGGCGAGGAGCAGCGTGACGAAGCCGTCGACGTTGTTCGTGTGCGTCGTCATCGGGTCGTCGATGGAGCGCGGGACGGAGCCGATCGCGGCCTCGTGCAGCACGAAGCGCGCCCCGTCCATCGCCGCGAGGCAGGTCACGCGGTCGCGCACGTCGCCCTCGACGAAGTGAAAGCGCGAGGCCTTGTCGCCCACGCGATCGAGCACGTCGTCGAGGTTCGATTGGTAGCCGGTCGCGAAGTTGTCGAGCCCGACCACCTCTTGATTCAGCCGGAGCAAGGCTTCCACGAGGTGCGAGCCGATGAAGCCCGCCGCCCCGGTCACGAGCCAGCGCGCCGGGTTCGCGAGGAGCTCGCTCGAAATGGTGTCGAAGCGGCTCACGTCAGAGGCTCCAGTACTTGATGTCGGCCCGCACTTCGCTCGGGTCGATCGCGCCCTTGAGGTCGCAGAGAATGCCGTGCTCGCGGATCGCGCCGAAGAGCTCGGCGCGCGGCATCTCGAGGATTTGCTTGTGAGGCACCGCGAGGATGAGCGCGTCGAGCTCCTTGAACTCGGACCACGGTTGCAGGTGCACGGGGTGCTCGAGGTCGCGCGAGGCGTCGCCGTCGACGAGCGGATCGTGGACGATGGGCTCGATGCCGAACTGCTCGAGCTCCTTCACGATGTCCACGACCTTGGTGTTCCGGAGGTCGGGCACGTCTTGCTTGAAGGTGAGGCCGAGGATGCCGACCCGAGCGCCTTGAATGCGAACGTCGGCGCGGGCGAGGTGCTTGACGAGCCGTTGCGCGACGAACGGCCCCATGCCCTCGTTGATGCGCCGGCCGGCGAGGATCACCTGCGGGTGATAACCGACCGATTCGGCGAGCGTCGTCAGGTAGTACGGGTCCACGCCGATGCAATGGCCGCCCACGAGTCCCGGCTCGAAGCGCAGGAAATTCCACTTGGTTCCCGCCGCGCGCAGCACGTCGCGGGTGCGAATGCCGATGCGGTCGCAGATCAGCGAAAGCTCGTTCATGAGCGCGATGTTCAGGTCGCGCTGCACGTTTTCGACCGCTTTCGCGGCTTCGGCGACCTTGATCGACGGCGCCCGGTAGACGCCGGCGTCGACGACCGTCTCGTAGACGCGCGCGACGCGATCGAGCGTCTCTTTGTCTTCGCCGGAGACGACCTTCACGATCTTCTCGAACGAGTGCTCGCGGTCGCCGGGGTTGATGCGCTCGGGCGAATAGCCGAGCTTGAAGTCGCGGCCGCGCTTGAGCCCGCTCGTCTTCTCCAGAATCGGACCGCAGATGTCCTCGGTCACGCCCGGGTACACCGTGGACTCGTAGACGACGACGCTGCCCGGCTTCATGCGCTTGCCCACCGTCTCGCTCGCCTTCACGACGGGAGTGAGATCCGGCCGGTGGTCTTCGTCGATCGGCGTCGGTACGGCGACGACGAAGAAATTCGAGCGCTCGAGCGCCGAGTCGTCCGTCGTGGCCTCGAGTTTCGACTGTTTGAGCGCCGCCGCGTCGACCTCGTTCGTGGTGTCGATGCCGCGACGCAGGCTGTCCACGCGCCGCGCGCTCAAGTCGAAGCCGATGGTTTGGGGAAAGCGACGCGCAAAAGCCAATGCGATCGGCAATCCGACGTAGCCGAGCCCGATGACCGCAATCCGTTCTTCCATGCGCGCGACACGTTGCAAGACGCGGGCCGGAGTCGCGCAGCACGCGGCCTCTGCTTTGTCGCGGTCCGCGCGGCGAGCTCCGCAGCATCCCGCCACGGTGAGATCGCAAGTCACGCGCGCGGGCGGTTCGTCACGCCGTGCACGCGCACGGCGGAGCTCGGCTCAGCGCGCCCGGCCGCTCGGAGCGGCCACGGCTTCCCCGTCCGGCGCCGTGGCCGTCCGGAGCTCGTCGCTGCGATCGACGCGCTGGGGCGCGCGGTACGCGGCGGGCATGTCGGGATCGGGAGGGAACTTGAACGCCGCGCCGAGCAGCAGGTTGTTTTGCACGAAG
Source organism: Polyangiaceae bacterium (assembly GCA_035499895.1). Taxonomy (GTDB): domain Bacteria; phylum Myxococcota_A; class Polyangia; order Polyangiales; family Polyangiaceae; genus PMG-095. The sequence goes on from DATJXW010000186.1 coordinate 7,910, forward strand.
CTCACGGGCAAGGTCACGACGCGCACGTCCGAGCGCTGATCGATGTGCTGCGCGCGGACGCCGAGCAGGAGCCACGGCGTCGTTTGCCAGCCGAACGTCACGTCGGCGAGCAGCAGCGACACGTGCGTCGCGAGCCGCGCATTTTCGTCGAGCAAGCGCCCCGTCTGGTAACCGGCGCTCGCGGCCACGGAAAACGTGCCCCTTTGGTCGAGGGGCACGGCGCCGCGCAGGCGCACTTCGTCCGACAGGTAGGACTGGCCGAGCAAGACGTTCGTCGTGATCGCGTGCCGGTAGCTGAGGGTCGCGTCGCCGAACGCGTCGGCGTAGCCGAGCGTCGCCTCGCCGGTCGGGTACCAGAGGCTCTTGTGCGTCTCGAAGCGGTCGAGCCGAGCGACGCCCGCTTCGAAGCGCGAGTTGAAGTAGCGTCTGATGTCGCGGCGATAGATGCCGACGGCGCGACTCACGAGCTCGCGTTCGAGCCCGATGCGCGTGCCGTCCGCGAGAATGCCGTTGTGCACCACGTTGTAGTCGGCGCGCACTTCGGCGCCGACGGCGTTGCCGAGCCAGCTGTACTCGCCGCCGAGCCGGGCGTTCGGCGACAGCGTGGTCGGCGCGTCCCCCGCGAGCGGCGTGCCGTAGACGAAGCCGAGTCCCTCGTAACCGCGCCAGCCGACCGTGAAATCGTCGCTCACGAGCTCGTCCACGCTGCTCTGGAAGAGCTTCGTCGACGAGCTGCCCAAGAACGGCAGCGCGCCGGCGGCGGGCGGCGCGAACGTGAGCGCGCCGTAGCTGTCGGACTCGGCGGCCGCGGCGCCGACGACGGCGTTCACGCCCGGGCCGAGGTCGAAGAAGCCGCGGTACTCGAGCCGGTTCGAAGCGCTGTCGGTCGCATTGCGCGCGAAGTAAACGTCGTAGTCGAAGGTGTAGGCGAGGCGCTGCACGGTGCGCGGCGACGCGAGGCCGAGCACGAGCCCGGGGCGAAGGACGACGAAGGCGCCGGCGCTCTTCGAGGCGCCGCCCGGAAGCGGCACGTCGGGCGCCGATTGCGCGTTGTCGGTCACGCCGACCGACGCCTCGCCGACCGCCTGGAGCTTCGGCGGTTCGGCGTGCGCGGCTCCGGTACCCAAAAAAACCGCCGTCAGGGCGAGCGCACCGACGCTCGCTCGAGCAGCGCTTCTTCCGCGAGCGTGCGGCGGCCGCATCCTCAGTTTTTCTCGACCACGACGACGCGCCGTTTGCCCGTCCGGTCCGGCAAAAGCTCCGAGACGACCTCGGAACGAAGCGGAACGCCGGGCACGTACTTGCCGATGTGGTCCTTGATCGCCTGAAGGAGCGAGTCGTCGAGCGTGCCGACGGGGACGAGCCGGAGGTCGATCGCGTTGTCGCGTCGCTGAATCACCTGGAATTCGCGCACTTTGTCGGCGAGGTACGCGAAGAGCACGCTAAAGAACATGCCGCTCACGGGGTTGCCCTGGGCGTCGCGCAAGGTTTCGGTCGAGCGGCCCTCGATGCGTTCGAGGCGCGTGAGCCAGCGCCCGCAAGCGCAGCGCTCGTTCACGCGCGCGACGGCGAGATCGCCGGTGAGGTAGCGCACGAAGGGCGCGCCGAAGTTGTGAAGATCCGTGATGGCGACTTCGCCCGGCTCGCCCGGTTCCGCGGGACGCTGCCGATCGCCCTCGCGCACGAGCACTTCGACGATCAAGTTCTCCATCGATTGGTGGAGCCCGGCGTGCGCCTCGCATTCCGCGGCCATCAGCATCACTTCGCGGTTGCCGTACGTCTCGAAGACGCCCGGGCCGAAGGCTTGAACCATGGCGCTGCGATCGCTCGGAAACAGGCGCTCGGCCGCGCAGATGACGTTGATGTCCGCCCAATCGCGCGCGCCTTTGGCGTTCACGTGCCGGGCGAGAGCGGCCCCGGCCTGCGCGTAACACACGATGACCTTCGGCTTGATGCGCCGCACGCGTTCGACGACGCGATCGAGCGCGGCCTCGGAGCGCTCGGTGCAGTCGACGTAGTGTTCGCGCCGAAACGAGTGGTCGACGCTCTCCTTCAGCCGGCGGCCGAGCGGCGGCGGCTCGAGCGAGGGCGAGCCCCAGTAGTGGATGCTCGTGTCGCCGAGCTGGTAGCCGGCCCAGCCGTAGCCGCGGAGCTTGGTCGCTTGCCGCCAATACTCCGAGCCGGCGTCGTACGCGAAGGCGAGGGGACGGCCCGTCGTGCCGCTCGTCTTCTTGTCGATGGAGGCGAAGGGCGCCGCGATCGAGCGCCGTTCCGCGAAATGCTCGCGCGCGTCGTCGCGCGTGAGGAGCGGGAGTTTGGCGAGGTCTTCGAGGTGGTGCACGTCGACCGGGTCGAGCCCGGCGCTCCGGTAGCGGTCGCGCAGGTAGGGTACGTTTTGGAACACGTGCGCGAGCAAGCGGCCGAGCTCGCGCTCCTGGAGCGCCTGCAATTCGTCGAGCGAGCACCACTGGGTGCGCTCGAGCTCGCGCAGGTGATCGAGCGTCGGGCGGCGCTTGAGTCCGCTCTGGAGCCCGGGGTAGAGCACGCGTTGAAAGAGGAACCCGTAGAGGTCGATCATGCGGCTAGCGGGGGTGGAGGGAGGGCGTGATCACGGTAAAGGTTCGGATCGCCGCGCAGGCCCTGCATGCCCGCGAGCGCGATGTTGAACATTTCGCGAGCGCTCACGTAGTGGAGGACGAAGCGCTTCCCGTCGTTGTAGCGGCGCGTGAGCTCGCGGTGGAGCGCGCGGCCGGGCTCGCCGAGGAGCGCTTCGGCCTGGGTCTCGGGCGCGCCGTGCGTGTGCACCTTGACGAAGAGCCACTCGGGACGGCCCTCCACGTGAATGTCCTGGGCGACCCAGGTCGCGACGCGTTCGGGCGTGCCCGGATCGCGCGCCGTGAGCGCCGAGCTCTCGATGCGGAAGCCGAGTTTCCGCCGAGCGAGCGCGAGCGGCCCCTGAATCATCAGGATCCGATCGCGCATCACCGTGCCGACGCGAGCGCGCGTGCCGTGCTCGTGCGCTCGCGCGCGCGACGGATCGCCCGTCGGCCAATAGATCTGATTCACGATGTTCGGCTGCGTCGAGTCCGGGGCCGACGGGAACGTGAAGTCCGCGTAGCAACCGGTCTCGAACAGCACGGCGAGCTCGGAGTCGACGCCGCAGTAGCGCCCGTCCGGGCGACTGTTCGCGAGGCACCAATTGCCGTGAATGAACGCGTAGCGCGGGCGGCCGTCGCGATCGCGCGTCAGGTGGCCGTGTTCGGCGTAGGCCGCCGTGTAGCGTCCGAGATCGTGCGCGAGCTTCTGCGCGTCGTCGCCGTCGTGGTGGAGGTGCACCTCGACTTCGCCGTAGCCCTGCACGACCAGGCCGCCGAGGAGGTCGAGGTAGCGCGGTTCGTATTGTTCGCCGGGAAAGAAGAAGGAGTGCCGCGGCGCGCGGCCGTCGGCGTCGCGAAATTCGCTGAAGGCCGGCGCGTAGCCGCGAGCCCAGCGCTCGACGCGGTCGCGCCCGCGCGCGCGATCGACGTCCCCCCACAGCGGCTCGTAGTGATCGCAGAGCGCGAACAGCACGTGACGCGGGCCGTCGACGGCGGGCGTCTTGCGTTCACGCACGCGCTCGTGCACGCGCTGGCTCACGTAGCCGGCGAGCCAGCGATGGAGATTCCGATGAAAGGCCATGCTCTCCGGCTCAAGAGTCGAGAAGGACGGTTCCGAGCACCGTGCTCGGGCTGAGCTGCTGAATCGCGGCTTCGATGCGGCTCCGGCGCGACGAGCCGGCGCGCGCGGTGAGCAACACGCCGTCGGCGCATTCGCCCGCGACGTCGGCGTCCGCGCTCTCGAACACCGCGGCCGCGTCGATGACGATGTAGTCGTACTCGCTCCGCAGATCGTGCAGCGCCGCGGTGAGGAGCAGCCGATCGATGTGGCCGGGCCGCGGCCGTTGCTGCGGCAGGGCCGCCACGTGCAACCGCGTGCCGCGCACCGCCGCGACGAGGTACGGCGGCGTCACGTCCCGGTTCGTGACGAGCCGCTCCATGAAGCTGTCGGAGGGCTCGAAGCCGAACGCTTCGGCGAGCGAGGGGCGCCCGAGGTTCGCGTCCACGAGCAGCACGCGCGCGAGCGTCTCGTCCGCGAGCGCGAGTCCGAGGTTTGCGGCGCAGGTCGTCTTGCCCTCGCCCGGTTCCGCGCTCGACACCGCGATGACGCGCGGATCCCCGAGGCTCAAGAGCCGGTGTCGGAGCAGCCGGTACGCGCGAGCCTGTTCGGTCGCCTGCCCGTAGAGCATGACGAGCCGCCGATCCACGTCGACCGGGATCTCGACGAGCTCGTGAACTTCGGTGTGTCCGTTGCCGTGGCCCGTCGTGACGATGGCTTCGGTGTCGGTCCAGCGCATGAGAGTCGAACGTTTGGCGCCGTTCTCCGCTTCCGGCTCCGGCGCCGTGGCGGGACTCGCCGGGGCGGTTCGTGCGGGCTCGGGCGCGGGTGGCGCGGGCTCCACCGCCGGCTGGGCGTTCGCGTTCGGCGGCTTCGGCGTGGTTTCCGCCGGCACCACGAACGGCTGCGGCGGCGTTTTCGTCGCCTCGGGCGGCGTGGGCGCGGGCGGCTCGGGCACCGGCGCGGGCATCCCCATCACCGTCGAGCGCATCACGGACACGGGCGTGAACGGCCGCGGCGGCTCCGGTCGAATCGGCACGTGACGGCCGACCGACGGCAGTTGCACCGGCGCTGCCGGACGCACCGGCTCGAGGTGGGACGGCGGCTCGGGCGGCAGCGTCCAGTTGTCGATGATCGTGTGCTTGAACTTGAGACCCTCACTGTGAGGCATAGGCCCTCCGTCGCCAGCTGAGTTTCGGAACTTCCACGAGCACCGCCGTCGTGCCGCGCGCGTCGCTGGCGCGATAAATGCGATCGTCGAGCGCGGCGTTGAGAGCGGCGGCGAGGACCCCGAGCACGAGGCCCACGCCGAGAAAAATCGCGATGAGCAGGTTGAGCCCGAGGCCCACCGGGCGGTCCGGCAGAAACGCCGGATCGATGACGGAGATCTGCACGGCGCGGCCGGCGATCTCGGAGCTTGCGAGCACGTCGGCCTTGAAGAGCGCGGCTTCGACCTGATCGACGCGCTGGCGCGCGGCCGTCACCTCGCGGGTGAGCTTCGACCACTGCGTTTCGAGCCCGACCACGTCTTCGGTGCCGGCGTGTGTCGCCGCAGGCTCCGCGGCGACGGCCACGGACACACGCCGCTCGGGTGCGGCGACCACGGGGGCCGGCGCGGCCGGCGCGGCTTTCGGCTCCGGACCGAGCGCGGCGACACGAGCCGTCGCGCGGTCGACCTCCGCTTGAGCCTCGCGCACGTCGGGGTGCGCCGGTGTGTAGCGCTCGAGCTCTTCGGCGAGGTTCGCCCGCGCGGCCGCGAGCGCCGCCACCGCACGCGCGCGTTCGCCGGCGTCGGCGGAGGGCGCCGCCGGGCTCGCGCCGGTCGCCGGGTTCGGCGTGGCGGCTCGCGCGCTCGGCACGCGAATGGTTCGGTACGTCGTCGTCGCCGGCGCGCTCGCGCCCATGCTCGCGCGAATCGCCGCGCCGGCGGCGAGCGGCGTCGTGTCGAGCGCGAAGCGCCGATGCAGGCCCATGAATTCGGCCAGCC
>DATJXW010000187.1:0-8138 GCA_035499895.1 Polyangiaceae bacterium
CGGCGAGGAGCGCGAGCGCGTCCGTGCGCGAAAATTCCCGCGCCCGGCCACGCGGCGCCACGGCCGCCATGTCGAGGCCACGCACCTCGGCCGCGATCCGGGCGCGCGCGTCGAAGGCGTCGAAGAGCTCGAGTGGACCGAAGCCGCGCCGGCCCGCGACGAGCGCCTCGAAGGTGGCGTTCGCGCTCTGCCCGAGCGCCGAGATCGCGCCGACTGCGGTGACGGCCACGCGTTCGGCCATGTTCGCGGAGTGTAGTCGAGTTCTCGCGGATCAGCGCCGCGATGCGACGTACTCGGCGATCGCGCTCACCGAGGCAAAGATGCCGCGCCCGGACTCGTCGTCCGGGATCTCCACGCCGTAGCGCTCTTCGAGCGCGACCGCGAGCTGAAGCGCGTCGAGCGAATCGAGCTTGAGCCCCGCGCCGAAGAGCGGCACGTCGTCGGCGATATCGGCTTCGGTCTTGCCGCGCAAATCGAGCGCTTCGATGATCAAGCGCTTGATTTCGGATTTGAGTGCTCCGTCACTCATCGAAGAAATCGTCAGGCGCCCGCTCGGCGTTCCACGGCGCGCAGCACGTCGCTTGCTCCGACGCCGTCCACGTCCGCTCGGTAGCTCAACACCAGCCGGTGCCGGAGCGCCGGCAGCGCGACGGCGCTCACGTCCTCGACGTCCGCCGCCGGCTCACCGCGGACGACGGCGCGCGCTTTGGCCGCGAGCACGAGCGCCTGGCTGCCGCGCGGACCGGCGCCGAAGCGCACGTAGTCGGTCACTTCCTTGGGCACCCCCGTCTCGCCGGGGCGCGAGAGCCGCGCGAGCCGCACGGCGAGGTCGACCGCGGCGTCCGTGATCGGAACGCGCGGCACGAGCCCGCCCATTTCGCGGAGCTCCTCCACCCGCACGACCGGCTCGATGGCGGCGGGAGCGCCCGAGGTCGTGCGGCGGGCGATCTCACGCTCCTCTTCGTGCGAGGGGTACTCGACGTGGATTTCGAGCAAGAAGCGGTCGAGCTGCGCCTCGGGCAGCGGGTAGGTGCCCTCCTGCTCGATGGGATTGCGCGTCGCGAACACTTGAAACGGATCGGGCAGCGCGTGCGTCACGCCGCCCACGGTCACGCAGCGTTCCTGCATCGCCTGCAGCAACGCGGCCTGCGTCTTCGGCGGCGTGCGGTTCACCTCGTCCGCGAGCACGAGGTTTTTGAAAATGGGCCCGGGCATGAACCCGATGCGCTGCCGAATGCGGCCGTTCTCTTCGCTGTCGCTCAGCACGTCCGTGCCCGTGATGTCGGCCGGCAGCAGATCGGGCGTGAATTGGACGCGCCCGAACGCGAGATCGAGCGCCTGCGCGATGCTCGAGACGAGCAGCGTCTTCGCGAGACCGGGCACGCCGACGAGCAGGGCGTGCCCGCGCGCGAGCAGCGTGACCAGGAGTGAGTCGACCACGGCTTCGTGTCCGACGACGACGCGGCCAATCTGCGCGCGGATGCGCCGGCATGCGTCCGCCGAGCGCTCGAGCAAGAGGGCGTCACCGCCTACGACTTGAGAAAGGGCTGCCAATGCCTGGCATTCGTACTACAACGCTGCCCGATGCGCGAAGCCGGGCTGAATCCCATCGGCGCTCGGGAGCCCCCGGGCGTGACCGTCGTGGCGGAACGGCCGCCCCCGGGCTTGGCCCGCGGGGTTTTCGTCGTGACTCCCCTGGCCGTGGAGCTCGTGGCCCTCTCGCTCGTGCTCGTGACGTTCGCGTACTACGCGCTCCGGCTCCGCAGGCCGCGCCGCCGATGAACCGCTTCGTCCGTCGCATTCTCGGCGCCTTGCTGCTCGGCGTCGCCGTCTACGGCGCGTTCGTCGTCTACACCGGCCTGAACAAAATCCAGGAAAGCCTCGCGCGCTTCGAGTGGTCCGCGTTCGCCCTCGCCCTCACGCTCGCGACCTCGAACTACTTCATCCGCTTCGCGAAGTGGCAGTACTACCTATCCCGCCTCGGCATCCGCAACGTGGCGTGGTTCGACAGCCTGCTCGTGTTCTTGAGCGGGTTCGTGCTCACCATCACGCCCGGCAAAGTGGGCGAGGTGTTCAAGAGCGCCGTCCTCGCGCGAACGCACGACGTGCCGGCCGAACGCACCGCGCCGATCGTCGTGGCCGAACGCTTGACGGACGCCATCGGCGTCATCGCGCTCATCGTGGTCGGCAGCGGCGCCTTCGCCGGGGGCACGATCTGGGCGGTCGCGGGCAGCCTCGCGGTCGCGGTGGGCGTCGGTTTCATCGTGTGGGAGCGACCCGGGCTCGCCGTCGTCGCCTGGCTCGAACGGCGGCACGGCGGGTTCGGACGCCTCGCGCCGCGGGTTCGCATCGCGTTCTCGAGCCTGCGGGTCGTCGCGGGTCCGACGGCGCTGCTCTGGCCGACGCTCCTCTCGGTGGCCGCCTGGGCGTGCGAGGGGGTCGCGCTCTTCGTGCTACTGCGCGGCTTCGGCGCGCCGGTCGCGCCCGGCGTCGCGATCTTCTTCTACTCGACGGCCACGCTCGCCGGTGCGCTGATTCCGGTGCCCGGCGGACTCGGCGTGGCCGAGACGATGATTCAGCAGCAGCTCGTCGAGCTCGGTCACGTGCCGGCGGGCGATGCGACGGCCGCGATGCTGCTCATCCGCTTCGCCACGCTCTGGTGGGCGGTGCTGGTCGGCTTCCTCGCTCTCGTGACGCTGCGCCTGCGCTTTCCCGAGCGCCTCGGGGCGAGCGAAGAAGGCGTTCGGCTCGACGCTTAGATGATAAAGTGGCGTCCGTGACGCTCCCGGCGCTGATTCGCTTCGGATACGGCGCGGCGCTCACGGCCATCCTCGGCGCGTGCGGCGGCCCGGGCGCCAACGCGAAATCGCCGAACGGCGCGCCGAGCGGAGCGAACGACATCGGGGCGAGTCACGACGCCGACCTCGCGGGCGCACGAGGCAAGACGGAGGATCTCTCGGAGGCAACCTCGCTCGACGGGCTGAAGCAGCGGCTCGCGCCGGGCTCCCTTGCGGGCATTGCGCGCCTGAATCTCGCCGCGCGAGCGTTCGGCCCCGACCTCGGGAGCGTGCTCGGCGACTCGGCGGCGCTCGACGGCTTGGTGGCCCTCGACGTGAGCGACAACGGACTCGGGCCGAGCGGCGTCGGTTCGCTCGCCGTCTCGCCTCATCTCGGCGCGCTCCGGCAGCTCGATCTCGGCGGCAACGACATCGCCGACAGCGGCGCGGGCGCCCTCGGACGAAGCGAGCGCTTCGCCGCGCTCAAGGTACTGAACCTGAGCGGCAACGGCATCGGTCCGGGCGGCGTGCGCTCCCTCGCGGCCTCGCCGCTCCTCGACGGCATCCGCTCGCTCGATCTCAGCATGAACGCCATCGGAGGAGACGGCGCGCAGGCGCTCGCCGACTCGCCGCACCTCGGGAACCTGCGTTCGCTCTTCCTGCTCGGCTGCGACATCGGGCCGGACGGCGCCGCAGCTCTCGCCCGCTCGAGCGCGCTCGGCGGACTCACCGTGCTCGCCCTCTCGGGCAACGCCGTCGGCGACACCGGCGCCCGCGCCCTCGCGGACGCGCCCGCTCTCCAAAAGCTCGAGACGCTCGATCTCAGCGCGAACTCGATCGGCGACGCGGGTGCGGAGGCGCTCGCCGGAGCACAAAACCTCCACGCCCTCCGCTCGCTACAACTCTTCGGCAACGATTTTGGGCCGAAGGGCGCGAGCGCCCTGAAACGCCGCTTCGGCGACGCGCTCACGCTCTGAGCGTCTCACGCGAGCGCTCTCAGCGCCGAGAGCGCGCTCGCGAAGTCCGGCGGCAACGGCGCCTCGAAGCGGAGTCGTTCGCCCGACTCGGGATGCGTGAAGCCGAGCACGGCCGCGTGCAGCGCCTGGCGTCCGATGAGCTCGCTCGCGCGCTGGAGCTCGGGGTCGCTCGTGCGCTTGCCGTAAAGCGCGTCGGCGAGGAGCGGCGTCTTTGCCTGTTCGCTCAGGTGCACGCGGATCTGATGGGTGCGCCCCGTCTCGAGCCGGCACTCGACGAGGGCGGCTCGACCACCCGCCAGCCGCTCGAGCACCTTCACGTGCGTGACGGCGAGCTTGCCGTCCTCGAGCCGCGACGTGAACCGAAGCCGGGAGCGGCGATCGCGGCCGTAGTGCGTGCGGATCGCGCGGAGCGCCGGCACGCCGACCGTGAGCGCGAGGTACGCGCGTTCGGCGCTGTGCGCGGCGAGCTGCGCCTTGAGCGATTCGCGACTCCTTGCCGTCTTGGCGACGACGAGGAGGCCGCTCGTGTCCTTGTCGATGCGGTGCACGATGCCGGGGCGAAGCGCGGCCGTTCCCTCGTCCGCGTCGCCGAGCCCGGACGCGAAGCCCGGTCGGGCGAGCAAGCCGTTCACGAGCGTCCCGCCGCGATGACCGCGCGCCGGGTGAACCACGAGCCCCGCGGGCTTGTTCACCACGAGCACCGCGTCGTCTTCGTAGACGACCTCGAGCTCGATGCGGCTGTCGGGCTCCGCCGTGCTCGCCGGAGCGGCGAGCGGTTCGACCTCGAGCACCGCGCCGCCCTTGACCGCGTCACGCGGCCGGCAGCGCGCCCCGTCGACGAGCACGCGTCCCTCCGCGATCCACCGTTGGACGGTCGCGCGTGAAACGTCGGGCAGCAAGCGCGCGAGCACCTTGTCGAGTCGCTCGCGCGGCCCGCCGGGCGCTACGAAGCGAAGCTTCTCTACCAGATCCTGCTCTTCACGTGCCCCTTCGATCGAATCAAGATGTCGACCAGGGCGCGATCGTAGAAGTTTCGATGATAGAGGTCGGGCGAGACACGGCTCTTGTAGAGCGCGCGGCCCTCTTCGATCTCCTCGCCGAGCTCCTCGAACAAGCTGTCGTTCTCGAGGCCGCGCACGATCTTCTCTTCGTTGTAGAGGGACACGTCGCTCGCGATGGCGCGAGCGAGCCTGCGGGCGGCTTCTTCTGTTTCGATGAGAGGCATCGGAAACTCCTCGAAAATCCACGATATCGCCCCGCCTCCGGCGGTGTCAATCACGCTTCCGCGGCGTCTTTCGCGGGGGCCCCGCCGAGGAGCCCGGCGAGCGTCGCGAGCGCGGGCACGCACACGAGCGCATACCTGCCCGCACCGAAGAACACGGCGTGCGTGAACGCCGTCGTCGCCACGGTCGCGACCGCGAGCAGCACGCTCGGGAGCCGCGTGAGCGCACGCCCGAGCGCGAGGCCCTGCACGACCAGACAAAGCCACGCCGTCCACGCGAACGGCACGAGCGCGAGCACGACACCGACCGGCGTGAGCCGCCGCCGAAGCACCGAGCGCGGACCGGCCACGAAACCGAGCGCGAGCGACGCGGCGACGAGCAACACGCGCTGCCCGAAGAGCTCCAGAGCGCCGATCGCCGTCTTGACGGATTCGGTGACGAGCGTCGGGTTCGACGTGGCGAGATAGTGCGCGGCGGCCGTGCCGTAGTCGAAGGTGACGGCGAGCTTCTTCGGGGCGAGGGCGAGCCAGGCGAGCGGATGCTCGGCGATGACGGCGACGCCAGCGCGACCGAAGCAGCGGTCCTTCTCCCCTTCCCCGAACACGGCGCGGCACGCGGTCGGCACGCCGATGCGCTCGAGTGGCGCCCAGCCGCCTTCGCCGACCGGCGAGCTGCCGATGAAGAGGTTCCAGCCGCCGTTCGCGCTGACGAAGGCGCACGTATCGAGGCGGGCGCAATTTCTGAGCGTCCACGGCACGCACACCGTCACCGCGAGCGCCGTCACCGCGCACGCCGCCCGCACGCTCGCGCGCGCGTCCGCGCTCCGCCACGCCACGAGCGCGCCGACGAACGGCGTGACGAGCAGGAGCTGCGGCCGCACGAGGAGAGCGAGACCGAGCACGAGGCTCGCGAGCACGGCGCGCCACGTGGCGCTCGGGCGCGGCGCGGTGGCGAGCGCGGTCGCGACGAGCAAAAGCTCGCCGGCCACGGCCTCGGTCATGAGCGCGGGCGTGTAGAGGACGAGCGCCGGCTCGAACGCGACGCAGAGCCCCGCGAGGAGCGCGCCCCGGCGCGAGCCGGTGCGACCCGCGAGCGCGTGGGCGCTGAACGCCGCGACGGCGCCGACGACCGCGTTCACGCCCATGGCGACGGCCGGCACCGCGCCGATGAGCGCGTAAAAAGCGCCGATGAGCGCCGGATAACCCACTGGATAATGCGCCGCGTACGTCACCGCGCCGTCCGGCCAGAGCCACGTGTAGCCGAGCCCGCGCGCGATGCGCGACGCGACCACGTGATAAAACGCGCCGTCGTCCGCGGGCGGAAAGCGCGTCGCCGCGCCGAGCACCACGAGCACGCGCACACCGAGCGCGGCGGCCGCGACGAACCAGGCGTCCCGAGCGCGCGGTGGTTCGGCTCGCCCGCGCCAGCGTTCGACCAGCTGCTCCCAGCGCGCGGCGCCCGCGCGCGTCACGGAAACGGCCCGAGCAATCCGTGCTGCTTCAGATCGAGCACGACTTCGCACGCGGGCAAGCCGACGACGTTCGTGTAGGAGCCGTTCACGCGCTCGACCAGAAACGAGCCGATACCCTGCGCGGCGTAGGCTCCGGCCTTGTCGAGCCCTTCGCCGGAGCGGGCGTAGCGCTCGATCTCGTCGGCGCTCGCCGCACGCAGCGTCACCTCGGTCGTCACCGTGCGCGCGACGACGAGCTCGCCGTTCGGCCGCCCGATGGCATAGCGGGTGTGGACGCGGTGGACGCGCCCGCACAAGCGCGAGAGCAGCCGGACCGCGTCGGCCGTATCCTGAGGCTTGCCGAGGATCTCCCCGTCGATGACGACGCTCGTGTCGGCGACGAGCAGCGCCCGAGCCGGCTGCGCCCCGAGCCGGCGCGCCACGGCGCGGAGCTTTCCCCCGACGATGCGCTCGAGGTAGGCGGCGGCGGCTTCGCCGGGGCCCACGCTTTCGTCGATGTCGGCGGGCAAAACCACGATCGCGACCCCGAGCCCTGCAAGGATCTCGCGCCGTCGCGGCGAAGCGGAACCGAGGATGAGGGGGCTCATTGCCGCCTCTTTCTTTAGTACTTTCGCGTGAGGCATCCTATAGGCTTGAACCGAATGCGGCGCTCGCGCGCACCTCGGCTGCTCACCGCGCTCGGCAGCCTGGTCTTCGGGCTGGCTCTCGCGGAGTACTCCGCCGCCGCCGAGCCTTCCGCGTGCGGCACGGCCGCTCCGGTCTCACCGTGCTTCGACGCCGATCCGTTGTGGGTTCCGAGCGGACCGTCGCCGTTCGCCGCGCTGCCGTCCGCGCACGTGCTCGAAGCACGAGCTCTCTCTCTCGTGCTCGCCGCGGGCATGAGTCATCGGCCGGTGGTGTTCGAGACTCCGTCGCCGCATCCCGCCGGGCAGGAGATCGAGGTCGTGAGCGCGACGAGCACGCTGACGCTCGGAGCGCGCTACGGCCTCGGGCGCGGCGTCGACGCCGGCGTCGCACTACCCTTCGTGCCGTACCAGACGGGCGCGGGCACAGAGAGCGTCACCTCGCAGGATGGGGGTCCGCTCACGCACGTCGCGCTCAGAGATCCGCGCCTCGAGCTCGCGGCGACGCTCCTCGGGCGACAGCCGCGGGCACCGTTCGTGCTCGGAACGCATCTCGGCGTCGCGCTGCCGTTCGGCACCGAAACGGCGCTCGCCGGCGCCGCCGGGCCCACGGTGGCCCCGGGCCTGAGCGCTCTCGTCGAGCTCGAGCCGCTGACGCTCGGCGTCGACCTCGGCGCGCGCCTGACCCGCGCCGTAACCCTTGCCGGCGTCCGCGAGGGCAGCGCCTTCACGGCGGCGCTCGGCTTGTCACTCCGAATCCTGCGCGAACCCGAGCTCGCGCTCGGCGCCGAGGCGTGGATCGCGCCGCACCTCGTGAGCCGTCCCGCGGTCGCGCCGTCGGGCACGCTCGATCTGCCCGCCGAGTGGCTCGGCACGCTGCGCCTCGCGCCGGGCGCCACCTGGTCGTTCCTCGTGGCGGGCGGTTCCGGCTTGCCGCTCTCGCACGCGCTCGATCCGAGCGGAGCGCGCGTCACGACGCTGGCGGTGACGAGTCCCGACGTCCGCGTGCTCGCCCTCGCCCGCTGCACGTTGCCGGCGCTGTTTTGAGCCCGCGCACGGCCCGTTAG
>DATJXW010000188.1:0-19159 GCA_035499895.1 Polyangiaceae bacterium
TCATGAGCTGCCCCGGCGTGCAGTAGCCGCACTGGAGCGCGTCCTCGGCCACGAACGCCGCCTGCAGCGGGTGCAGCGCTTCGCCTTCGGCGAGCCCCTCGATGGTCGTGATTTTCTTGCCGCCGGCCATCACCGCGAGAACGAGGCACGCGTTCACGCGCCGTCCGTCGAGGAGCACGGTGCACGCGCCACACTGCCCGTGGTCGCAGCCCTTCTTCGTTCCCGTGAGACCGATGCGTTCGCGGAGCGCGTCGAGCAGCGAGACGCGCGGCTCGAGCACGAGCTCGCGGCTCTGCCCGTTCACGTTCAACGTCACGGGCAGCTCGTGCCCGGCGGGGGGCGTGCTCGGCGAGCGCGGTTGCGCGGGCGGCGCGCCGTCGCGCGTCTTGCAACCGGCGGCGAAGGGCAGGGTGATCGCGCCCATGAGACTCGAGAGCACGAGCTCCCGGCGGGAGAAACGGAAGCGTTCGTCTTCCGCCGCGCGCTTGCCGGCCGATCGTAGCGTCTCGAGCAGCGCCGCGGCGAGCTCGCCGTCCGCGACCCGCGTACTCTGAAGCCGGGCACGGCCGCGCTCGTCGAGCAGCGTGATGCTCACGCGATCGGCGAGCCCTTCGGCGTGGACCGCGTAGCCGCGTACGAGCGCGAGGATGCCGTCGCCGCTCGCGAGCTCCGCGGGGAGCCGATCCCGCGGTGCGTCGGGTCGGAAACAAAACGACTCAGCGTCGCTCGCGACGACGAGCGACGCTCCGAGTGCGCGCAGCTCCGCTCGAATCGCTTCGAGCAACGCGCGGTCCGGCTGCCCCCAGCCTGGACCGAGCACCACCACGACAGGTTCTTGCAGCGCGCCGAGCCACGCCGTCCACGCGTCCACGAGTGGATCCGGAGCGGCGCGCACCATGGCTCGCGAGCTCGTGCAAGAGACATTCCTCGGGGGTGATTCGGATCGGGGTCCGAAACCATTCGTGATTCTCTCGCTGCGACGGTGGAGCTTGCGACAGGCGGGGCGTTTGTGGGGCGGGCGAATTGGTCGGCGACGCCGCCGCAGCGCTCGAGTCCGAGGAGAGGGGACGAGACCCCGGGCATGGTTGCTGCAGCTTTCTTCGCGTCAGCACTACCAACCCGAGGAGAGTCGAACCATGCCGAACCCCATCGAAAATGCCATGGCCAAGGGCGCCGGAAAGGTCGCGGCCGTCGAAGCGCGCGCCAAAGGGCTGAAGGGCGTCTTCACGAAGCTCGCGGAGCAGCACCGCGAGGCGGCGACGCTCCTCGCGCGCGCCGACAGCACGAACGATCTCGAGAAGCGTCGCGACCTGTGGAACGAAATCAAGCGCCAGCTCATCTCGCACGAGCGCGCCGAGCTCGCCGAAATCTACCCCGTGCTCGCGAGCTACGACGCGACGCGCGAGATCGCCCGTCTCCACGACGCCGAGGCCGCGACGCTCGAGAGCACGATCAAGCAACTCGACGCGATGACGTTCGAGACGCCCGCGTGGAAAACGACGCTCGAGAAGCTGATCGGGCTCGTGAAGGCGCACGCCGCGCAGGAAGAGAGCGAGTTTTTCCCGCGCGCTCAGCAGACGATCGGCGACGATGCGTCGCGTCAGCTCGAGGATCTGTTTCTCGAGGCCCAGAAACGCGCGATGAGCGAGCTTCGCTGAGGTGAACGTCGCTCGGGCCCGCGGAGCCGTCGCTCAGCCCAAGGCGGTGACGGGACGGTCTCCGCGGGCGGGGGCGCTCTGGCGCCGTCCGAGCACGACGTTGAGCTCGGCCGCGTAGAGCAGCACCTGGGCCGAGAAATAGAACCAGAGCTCGAGCACGACGACGCCCTCGAGCGCGCCGTAGGTCGAGCCGAAGCGCGCGAGGAAGCGCACGTAGAGCGAGTACGCCCCGCTCACCACGAGCCAGGCGATGCTCGCGAGGGCCGCACCGGGCGCGACCTCCGCGAAGCTGCTCGGCTGCCGATACGGCGCGTAGCGGAACAGCACGAGCAGGGCGAGGAACGCGGTGACGGCGAGCGCGAGCGGCGGCACGAACACGAGCAGCGTGTCGGCGCGAAAGAGATGGAGCAGGCGCGGCACCGCCGTGAGGGCCGGAACGACGACCGCGACGCCCACCACGCCGCCCAGCGTGAAGAGCAGGGCGATCGCGCGGCGGGCGAAGAAATTGCGGTGTTCTTTGACCTCGTACGCCACGTTGATGGCGCGAACGAGGACGCTCATCCCGGACGACGAGCTCCAGAGCACGGCGCCGAAACCGAAGACGATCCGGAGCGTGAGATCGCCCGAAGAGCGCTTCACGAACTCGGCGAGCCCCGAAAGCACGAGCTCGCGCGCTTGAGGCGGCAGCGTGCGCGCGAGCGAGGTGAGCACCGCTTCGGCGCTCGCCGGGTTCGCGACGAGCCCGTAGATCGAGACGATGGCGAGCAAAGACGGAAACAAGCCGAGCAGCGCGTAGAAGCTCAGGCCGGCGGCGGCCATGTCGACGTCGTGTTCGGCCGCGCGCTCGCTCACGCGACGGCAGATCTCGTACACGGACTTCATGCCTGCAGGGACGCTCGCGCGCGACATCGTCTCTCGGTTGGCTGATTCACGCCCCGTGCCAGGCCGCGGAGCATCGGGGATTCTTGCCACGCACGGGTCGTTAGGCGCCACTCCGGCGGCGTCGCAGCGGTGAACTCGGTCGTTTTTTGCCGAGTTCGAGGCCTTCATTTTGGCACGTTCGATGCAGTCGCTGCGATCGCCATGACTCGTGTTCATCAAGGGGCATCTTCCGAGCTCGAATGGATCAACGTCTCGGTCTGGCGTCGTTGTCCGATCTGCGGGGGCTCCGCGGGCTGCAAAACGCACGCGGAAGGACATTTTGCCGCGTGCGGACACGAGCCGTCGGAATGGCCTCTGACGAGCGGCGCCTGGCTTCACCGCCTGCACTCGCCGGTCACGGGGTCGTCGCCCGCGAATGACGCGGTCGCGCCCTCGCGTCCGGTGGCCACCGGCACGGCCTCATGAATTTGCGGACTCCGCTTCCCTTGGAGCGCTCCTCCGTCGCTCCGGAGCGGCCGTGTCCCGCGCTCGACCCGAGCGCGCGCTGGGACGAGCCCGACGCGCTCCGTGGCGAGATCCAGGTCGCCGACCAGCTCGTGCTCCACGCGGCCGAGCTCGCGCGCTCGCACGGTCCGCCCTCGCACACCGTCGCGAGCGGCCGCTTGTGGCAGCGGTTTTTGGCCGTAAAAAGCCAGATCCACGACGCGTACGCCGTTTTGACCGCGCGGCTCAAGGACGGCAAGGACCCGTCGCCGGCGGAAGAGTGGCTCGTCGACAACTCGCACGTGGTCGAGGATCAGATCCGCGAGATCGAGGAGGATCTGCCGCGCGGCTACTTGCTCGAGCTGCCCCGTCTCACGCTCGGGAAGATGCGCGGCTATCCGCGCGTCTACGCGCTCTGCCTCGACTACCTGCGCCACACCGACGCGCGCGTCGATCTCTCGACCTTGTCGGGCTTCGTCGAGTCGTATCAGAGCGTCGAGCCGCTCACGATCGGCGAGCTCTGGGCCGTGCCGATCATGCTGCGGCTCGGACTCTTGCTGACGGTGGGCGCTCTGGCGGCGTCGGAGGCGAGCTCCGGGAACCGCGAGCGCGCCGACGCGTGGTCGGAGCGGCTGCTCGCGGCGCGGCACAACGCGCTCGAGCTCGGGGCCGAGCTCATCGTGCTCGAGAAGAGCGGCGGGCCCATCACGGCGCCGTTCTTGGTCCAGCTCGCGCGCAGGTTGCGCGAACACGACGACGCCGCGCTCGCGGTGGCGTTCGATTGGCTCGGCGTTCAGAGCCAAAAACTCGGCGCGACGCCCGAGGAGCTCGCGCGCGTCCAGCACCTGCGCCAAGCCGCCGATCAGGTCTCCGTCGGGAACGCCGTCACGAGCATGCGCGCCGTCGCGGCGCTCGCGTGGAACGTCTTTTTCGAGCGCACGAGCGGCGTCGAAGCCGTGCTGCGCAACGACCCGCACGGCACCTACGTCGCGACCGATCCCGAAACCCGCGATCGTTATCGTCACGCCGTCGAGCGGCTCGCGCGGCGCGGCGAGGGCGGCGAGATCGGCGTCGCCCGTCTCGCCCTGGCGCTCGCCGAGCAGGCGCGCGACCAAAATCCGGACGACCGCCGGCGCGCTCACGTCGGCTACTACCTGGTCGACGCCGGTCGCGCGCTCCTCGAGCCGCTCGTGCGCTATCGTCCCTCGCTCGGCGAGCGGGTGCGGCGCGCGCTCGTGGGCTGGCCGAAGTTCTTCTATTTCGGCGGCATCGGCGCCGTCACGCTCGCCTGCGTCGCGTTCGTCCTCGCGGAGGTGGCCGCGAGCGACTCGTACCCGAGGTTCGGGGCGGCGCTCCTCGCCGTCGCCGCGTGCGTGGCGCTGATTCCGGCGAGCGAAGTCGCGCTCGCGCTCGCCCAAGCGATCGTCACGGCGGTGCTCCGTCCGCGTCTCTTGCCCCGCCTCGCGTTCGAGCACGGCGTGCCGGCGGGCTGCCGCACGCTCGTGGTCGTCCCGTGCCTCTTCGACTCGAAGGAGACGATCGCCCTCTTGCTCGAGGAGCTCGAGGTGCGCTCGCTCGCGAACGGCGACAAACACCTTCATTTCGCCCTGCTCGGCGATTTCACGGACGCGGCGTGCGAGGAGCTCGAGCGCGACGCCGAGCTCCTGCGCGCCGCCGAGGACGGCATCGCCGCCTTGAACGCGCGCAACGCCGACGGCGAGCACCGCTATTGGCTCTTCGTTCGTCGCCGGCGTTTCAACCCGAGCGAGGGACGCTACATGGGTTGGGAGCGCAAGCGCGGCAAGCTCGAGGAGCTGAACCGGCTCTTGCGCGGCGCGACCGACACGTCCTTCGCGTGGGTCGTCGCGCCCACCGCGATGTTCGCGGCCATCCGCTACGTCATCACGCTCGACGCCGACACCGACCTCCCGCGCGAGACGGCGAGCGAGCTCATCGCGACGCTCGCTCATCCGCTGAACGCGGCCGAGTTCGACGCCGCACGCCAGCGCGTCGTGCGCGGCTACGGCATCGCTCAGCCGCGCGTGGGCCCGCTGCCCTTGAGCTCGCGCCGATCGCGCTACGCGGCGCTCACCGCCGGCCCCGCCGGCATCGATCCGTACACGACGGCCGTCTCCGACGTGTATCAGGATCTCTTCGGCGAGGGTTCGTACACCGGCAAGGCCATCTACGACGTCGACGCGTTTTCGGCTGCGCTCGCCGGCCGGGCGCCGGAAAACGCGCTTCTGTCCCACGATCTCTTCGAGAGCTTCTTCGCGCGCTCGGCGCTCGTCACCGACGTCGAGGTGCTCGACGAGCAGCCGGCCTCGTACGAGGTGCACGCGGCGCGACAGCACCGCTGGATGCGCGGCGATTGGCAGCTCGTGCGCTGGCTCTTGCCGCGCGTGCCGACGGCGCACGGTCGGCGCCCCAACGATCTCAGGCTGCTCGATCGATTCAAGCTCGTCGACAACCTGCGGCGGAGCCTGCTCCCGCCGACCCTCGTCGTGCTCGCGCTCGGCGGCGTCCTCGCCGGAGGGCGCGTCGGTCTCGCGGCGGGCGTGCTCTTCGCGGCGGTGCTCGTGACGCCGCTCCTCGCGCAGGTGGTGCTCGCCATCACGCGTGAGGCGAGCCGCGTTTCGGGGGCGCCGTGGGCGGGTTTCGGCGGAGCCGTGGGTCGCGGAGCGCTGAAGATCGCGTTCGACCTCGTGTTCTTGCTCGATCAGGCGCTGCTCGCGGTCGACGCCATTTCCGTCGCGCTCGTGCGCCTCGTCACGCAGAAGCACTTGCTCGAGTGGGTGACGATGCGCCAGAGCGCCGCGCGACGCCGCACGTCGCTGCGCCTGCTCGTCGGCAGCGTGCTCGCCGTGCTCGGAGCCGTCGCGCTCGGTGGGTTCACGCCGCGCGCGCTGCCGCTCGGGCTGCCGCTACTCGCCGCGTGGGCGCTCGCGCCGCTCGCTTCGCGCTATCTCGACGGGCCGCTGCCGGCGGGGGTCGCGAGCGAGCTCGAGACCGCCGACGACAAGCAGGTCTTGCGGCTCGTTGCCCGTAAAACCTGGCGTTTTTTCGCGCATTTCGTGAACGCGAAGGAGAACCATCTCCCGCCCGACAACTACCAGAAGGAGCCGCGGGGCGTCGTCGCGCACCGCACGTCCCCCACGAACATCGGCCTCTATCTCTTGTCGGTGCTCGCCGCGCACGACTTCGGCGTGCTCACCTTGCGCGAGGTGTGCGAACGCATCGAGCTCACGCTCGACACGCTCGATCGCTTGCCGCGCCGCGACGGCCACCTGCTCAATTGGTACGAGACGGACACGCTGAAGCCGCTCCTCCCGCAGTACGTGTCCACGGTCGACAGCGGGAACCTCGCCGCGTACCTCTGGACGATCGCGAGTGCGACGAACGAACTCCAGAAGAAGCCGATTCTCGGCGTCGAGCCGTTCATCGCCGTCGCCGACGCGCTCGAGCTCGCGCGGCGGGCGAGTGCCGAGGGCACGAGCGGCGTCGCCGGACGTCTCGGCCCGCTCGAACGCAAGGTGCGCGCGCTCGCGGAACCGCGTTCGGGGGGCCTGCTCGCGGCGCTCGACGCGCTCGAGAGCGTCGCCACGCTCGTCGCCGAGCTCGCCCGCACCGCCGCGTCCGACCCCGCCGAGATGCGCTACTGGCTCGGGGAAGCCGAGCGCACGGCGCGCGCCTGGGCCCAAGAGATCACGGCACTCTTACCGCATCTCGCGCTCTTTCGCGCGACGGCGCCCGTGGTCGACGGCAGCGGCGCGGCGCTTTGGCAGCGCCTGCGCGAAGAGCTCACCGAAGACGCGGGGCTCGAAGCGCTCGAGCGCGCGGCGCGGAACGCGCACGAGCTCGCCGACGAAATGGCGGACGGCGCCGCGCGTTCGCCCGCGCCGCTCGTCGCCGAGCTCGAGGGCGCACTCGATCGCTCGGCGAGCGCGTGCCGCGCGCGCATGACCGCGCTCGAGCGCGTGGCGGCGCGCTGCCGCTCGCTCGCCGACGGCATGAGCTTCGGCTTCCTCTACGATCACGAGCGTGAGCTCTTCGCGACCGGCTACAACGTGAGCAACGCGCGGCTCGACACGTCGCACTACGACCTCTTGGCGTCGGAGGCGCGCCTCGCGAGCCTGGTCGCGGTGGCGAAGGGCGACGCGCCGCAAAAGCATTGGTTCCGGCTCGGGCGCCCGCGGGCGCGGGTCGACTCGCGCGTTTCGCTCTTGTCGTGGAGCGGCTCGATGTTCGAGTACCTGATGCCGCTCCTCGTGACCGAATGCCTGCCGGAGACGCTGCTCGACGAAACGATGCAGGCCGCGGTGCGCGGCCAGCGCGCTTACGGCGCCGAGCACGGCGTCCCCTGGGGCGTCTCGGAGTCCGCGTACAACGTGATGGACCTCGAGATGACCTACCAATACCGGGCCTTCGGCGTGCCGGGGCTCGGGCTCAAGGCCGGCCTCGCCGAGGATCTCGTGGTCGCGCCGTACGCGACGGCGCTCGCGGCGCTGGTGGACCCGGTCGCGGCCGTGAAGAACCTGAAGGCGCTCGCCCGCGAGGGACTCGAGGGCGACTTCGGTTTCTTCGAGGCCATCGACTATTCGGCGACACGCGTCCCTCCGGGCAAGCGCGGCGTCGTGGTGCGGTCGTTCATGGCGCATCACCTCGGCATGACGCTCGTCGCGCTCGACAACGTGCTGCACGAGCGCTGCATGCAGCGGCGCTTTCACGCGGACGCGCGCGTCAAGGCGAGCGCGCTCCTGCTCGAGGAGCGCATCCCGACGGGAGCGCCTCTCACCGAGGTCGCCAGCGCCGCGCTCGCCGCGCCGGTCCGCCACGCCGTCGACCTCGACGCGATGGAACACGTGCGCATCGAGGACATGGCGCCCGCGCGCGTGCACCTGCTCGGTCACGGGCAGCTCTCGACGCTCGTCACGGCGACCGGCGCCGGCGCGCTCACCTGGAAGGGCATGGACGTGAATCGCTTCCGCGAGGATTCCGTCTTCGACCCGGGCGGCATCTACGCCTACGTGCGCGACCTCGGCGGAACGAAGGCGTGGTCGGCCGGCTTTCACCCGAGCCGGCGCCAGCCGGACGCGTACGAAGCCGCGTTTTCGATCGACCGGGTTGAGCTGCACCGGCGCGACGGCTCGCTCGAGACGATCACGGAGGTCGTGCCGTCCGCCGAGCACCCCGCCGAGGTGCGGCGCTACACGCTGAAGAACCACGGCGCCGAGCCGTGCGACGTCGAGCTCACCACGTTCACCGAGCTCGCGCTCGCGCCGCGCGGCGCCGACATGGCGCACCGCGCGTTCAGCAGCATGTTCGTCGAAACGGAGTTCTTGCCGGACCACGGCGCGCTCCTCGCCCACCGCAGGCCGCGCGGGCCGAACGAGCCCGCCATTTGGGTCGCGCAGGTGCTCACGCCCGAGGACGAGGGCTTCGGCGAGGTGGACTTCGATTCGTCACGAGCGAGCTTCATCGGCCGCGCGGGTTCGCTCGAGCGCCCGGCCGTGTTCGGACAGGAGACGAGCTCGCTCGCGCGGCGCACCGGCTCGGTGCTCGATCCGGCGTTCGTCTTGCGTCGGCGGATCCGGCTCGCCGCGAGTGCCGCCGCGCGCGTCACGCTCACGACCATCATCGCGGACACGCGCGAGGAGCTCCTGCACTGGGTCGCCATTTACGCGGCGGCGCAAGCCATCCCGCGCGCGTTCGAGCTCGCTTGGGCGGACGCGCGCGTCGAGCTCCGTCATCTCGGCATGACGGCCGTGCAGGCCCACCGCTTTCAGCGCCTGCTCTCGGCGATCGTGTTTCCGCTCGCCGCGCTCCGGGCGCAGGTCGACCCCGCCGCGCTCGGGACTCGCGGCAAGAACGCGCTCTGGTCCTGCGGCATCTCGGGCGATCTGCCCGTGGTCGTGCTCCGGCTCGATCACCCCGAGTTCGACGACCTCTTGCGCGAGCTCCTGCAGGCGCACGCGTACTACCGGGTGAACGGCGTCGCGCTCGATCTTTTGGTGTTGAACGAAGAGCCGGCCGGCTACTTGCAACCGCTCTACGATCAGGCGCTCGACGTCGTTCGGTCGACGCACTCCGAGGGGCTCATCGACCAACGCGGCGGCATTTTCGTCCGCCGCAGCGATCAGATCGGCGAGGCCGATCGAGCGCTGCTCCTCGCCTCGGCGCGCGCCGTGTTCACGGCTTCGGGCGGCTCGCTCTCGCGGCAGCTCAAACACGCGACACGCCGGAGCCCCTTGCCCGAGCCGCTCGTCCTCACCGATCGTCCGGTTCCGCGCCCGTCGCTGCCGCCGGTGCCGAGGAGCGAGCTCGTGTTCGACAACGGGCTCGGCGGCTTCACGCCCGACGGCCGCGAGTACGTGATGACGCTCGACCGGCACGCGCGCACGCCGCAGCCGTGGTGCAACGTGGTCGCGAACCCGAGGTTCGGCTCGGTCGTCTCCGAGAGCGGCGCGAGCTTCACCTGGGCCGAAAACAGCCAGCGCCACCGCCTCACGCCGTGGAGCAACGACGCCCTGCTCGATCCGCCGGGCGCGCCCGTCTACGTGCGGGACGACGAGGACGGCTCCGTCTGGTCGCCGGCGCCGCGTCCCGCCGGCGGCTCGGCCGTCTACACCGTCGCGCACGGCCAGGGCTACTCGCGCTTCACCCACACGCGCAGTCAGCTCTTCCACGAGCTCACGGTCTTCGTCGCCGCGGACGCGCCCGTCGCATTCCAACGCGTGCGCATCGAGAATCGCGGCACGACTCCGCGGCGGCTCTCCGTCTTCGGCGTGGTCGAATGGGTGCTCGGCGGCAATCGCGAGACGAGTCGACTCACCGTCGCCACCGGCTGGGACGCGGCGGCCCGCGCGCTCACGGCCCAAAATCCCTTCGCCATCACGCCGCTCGGCGTGGCCTTCTTCGCGGCGACGGTCCCGATCGCGAGCTTCACCGCGAACCGCGAGGAGTTCTTCGGCATGCCGGGCTCGCGCACCTGGCCGCACGCGCTCCGACGCTCCGCGCTCTCCGGCCAATACGGCGTGGGTCTCGATCCGTGCGCCGCGCTCCAAACCAGCGTGACGCTCGCGCCGGGCGAGGCGTTCGAGGTGTCCTTCGTGCTCGGACAGGCCGCGAATCGGGAAGAAATGCAGGCGCTCGCGACCGCCTACGCCGACGAAGCGGCCGTCGGACGCGCGCTCGAGGCGGTCAAGAGCCGCTGGGACGAGCTGCTCTCCGCGGTGACCATCAAGACGCCCGACGCCTCGCTCGACCTGCTGGTCAATCGCTGGGTGCTCTACCAGGCGCTCGCCTGCCGTATCTGGGCGCGGTCGGGCTTCTATCAATCGAGCGGCGCGTTCGGTTTCCGCGATCAGCTGCAAGACGTGCTTTGCCTGCTGCACACGCTGCCGTCCGCGGCGCGCGAGCACTTGCTCGTGGCCGCGGCGCGCCAGTTCGTCGAGGGCGACGTGCAGCATTGGTGGCACCGCGAAGCGGGCGACGGCGTGCGCACGCGCTGCTCGGACGACAAGCTCTGGTTGCCCTTCGCCGTGGCCGAGTACGTGCGCGTCACGGAAGACCGCGCCGTGCTCGACGAAGCCGTGCCGTTCTTGAACGAACGCCTGCTCGCCCCCGAGGAGCACGACCTCTACAGCACGCCCGCGAGCAGCGACGAGACGGCGACGCTCTACGAGCACTGCGCCCGTGCGCTCGAATCGTCGCTCGCCGTCGGCGTGCACGGCTTGCCGAAGATGGGCGCCGGCGATTGGAACGACGGGATGGACCGCATCGGCGCGAAGGGCGAGGGCGAGAGCGTGTGGCTCGCTTGGTTTCTCGCGAAGACGCTGCGTGACTTCGCGCCGCTCGCTCAAGCACGCAAGGATGCGCGCGCCACGCGCTGGGTCGAGCACGCGCGCCGACTCGTCGAAGCCGCCGAGACGCACGCTTGGGACGGCGCCTGGTACCGGCGTGCCTTCTTCGACGACGGCACGCCGGTCGGCACGGCGAGCGCGGCCGAGTGCCGCATCGACGCCATCGCGCAGTCGTGGTCGGTGTTCGCCGGAGCCGATCGCCGGCGCGCCTCGGGCGCCGTGCTCGAATCGGAGCGGCTGCTCGTCGATCCTGACGCGCGCATCATGCGCCTCCTCACGCCGCCGTTCCACGGCGCCGGGCCCGACCCCGGCTACATCGCGAGCTACCCGGCCGGGATCCGCGAAAACGGCGGCCAATACACGCACGGCGTGCTCTTCACGTTGCGCGCGCTCACCGAGCTCGGCGAGGCGGAGCGCGCCGAGCGACTCCTCGCCGTCCTGAATCCGATTCGTCACGCGGAGAACGCGGCCGACGTCGCGCGCTACCAAGTGGAGCCTTACGTCGTCGCGGCGGACGTCTACTCGAACCCCGAGCACGACGGGCGCGGAGGCTGGACTTGGTACACGGGCTCCGCCGGTTGGTTTTATCGCATCGTGCTCGAAGACGTGCTCGGTTTTCGGCGCTCCGGGCGGCGCGTCACGATTGCGCCGTGCATCCCCGCGAGCTGGCCGGGCTTCGAGCTCACCTATCGTTTCGGCCGCTCGACGCTGAAGGTCGTGGTCGAGAACGCGCGCGGCGCGCAGAACGTGACGGACGCGCTGCGCTTCGACGGACGGCCCCAGAGCGAGCCGGCGATCACGCTCACCGACGACGGCCGCGCGCACGAGCTTCGCGTGATCGTGGGTGAGCGCCGCCTTCGTTCCTCAGCGTGACGAATTGTCTCGCGCGCCCGCCCGCGCGGAGGGCGAATTGGCGAGCACTCGGCGTGGCACGACGCCTGCACTCTCCTCGTCAGCGGTTCGGCTGCGGTCGAGCGCGAGGACAAGGAGCATCTCGATGAATTGGGATCAGATCTCGGGTCAGTGGCGGCAGGCGAAGGGCCGGCTGCGTTCGAAGTGGGCGAAACTCACCGACGACGATCTCGAAGCGATTGCGGGCCGCAAGGACGAGCTCATCGGCCGTCTCCAAGAACGCTACGGCCAGCGACGTGAAGACGCCGAACGCGACGTGGACAACTTCATCCGGAGCTTGTGAGAAGATGAGCGCCGCACACGTCGTCGGCAGGGCAGTTGGCGCAACCCTCCTCGTGTCCGGCGCTCATTTTCTCGTGCGCGCCCTCACGGGTCAATCGCCCTTCGAGCACGCGCGCGCACTCTTGACTCGTCGACGAGCGCCGAGGCACGAGGCCGGGTCGGTGCGCGGCGGCGGGCTCCAAGGTTCGCCGTCGCTCCGTTTTCCGGCGCCGCCCGCCGATCCGATCGACGAATCGTCGTGGGAGTCGTTTCCCGCGAGCGATCCGCCCGCGCATTCTCCGAAGAACGCCTGAGTCGTGAGCCGGCGCGGTCGAGAGAGCTCAGCGTCCGGTCTGAAATTCCGCGGTGACCTCGTTCGGCGGCGTGATCGAGGGAACGAGGATGACCGGCGGACGCACCGGGACCCCGCGAGCGTCCACCCAATGACTCGGGGAAAACATGGCGCGCCCGTCGTCGAGGTAGTGAAAGGCCCACGGGCAGAAACGCAGCGCCCCCGGCGCCACCCAGCCTCCCCGCTGCCAGACGAAATAGCGGCCGCGCCA
This sequence comes from Polyangiaceae bacterium, assembly GCA_035499895.1. Classification (GTDB taxonomy): domain Bacteria; phylum Myxococcota_A; class Polyangia; order Polyangiales; family Polyangiaceae; genus PMG-095. The sequence continues at coordinate 12,622 of DATJXW010000188.1, forward strand.
GGTCCAACCGCCGTCTTGAAAGACGACGTCGCCCCGGGGGCGTTTGGGGATGAGCTCGGACAACGCCGCGGGCGGCGGGTAGGGCACCTCGATGAACGAGTCGGGCGCGGGGGCGGCTTGCCGCGGCTGAGGCAAGCTCGCACCACAACCGGCGGCGAAGAGCAAGGACGATACGAGGACGCGACGCATGCGCGTGCTCGGAGCACGAACCGCGCCCGAGCGCGCGCGGCGCTGCTCGGCGTGCTGCTCGCGGCCCTGTCCGTGCTCGGTTGCGCGAAGATCCCGCAGCAGCGCTACGCGCTCGACAGCATCGACTTCGTCGGCAACGAAAAGCTCGGGGACGACGAGCTCAAGGATCATATCGCGAGCCGCGAAACGCCGAAGTTCGCGGGGTTCATCGAGGGCGTCTTCGACGAATACCAGGTGTTCGATCGCTACGTGGTCGAGCGCGACCTCGAGCGTGTCGAGCGGTATTACCGCGCCAAGGGCTACTACCAGGCGCGGGCGCGCGTCGCGCGCGTGTTTCAGTCGGGCCGTCACGTTCGCGTCGAAATCGTGGTCGAGGAAGGGCCGCCGGTGCTGGTCGGGCGGGTCGATCTCCACGGCATCGAAACGTTGCCGGCGCCGATTCGAGCCGACGCCGAGCAGTTCGCGCGGGCGCGCATGCGACTCGGGCGCCCGCTCGAGGAAGAGCGCCTGCACGGCGTCGAGGACGAGATCAGCCGCTTGCTCGCCGACCACGGTTACGCCACCGCGAAGGTGCGCGGTTCGGCGGACGTCGACTTGCCGCGCGGCGACGCGAGCGTCGGCTTTTGGGTGGAGCCGGGTCGACCGGCGCGGCTCGGCAGCGTGCGCATCGAAGGGCTCGGCAAAATCCCGGAAGACCCGGTGCGGCGCGCGCTCGATCTCAAGGCGGGCGAACCGTATTCGCTCAGCAAGCTCGAGGCGGCGCGACAAGCCGTGCTCGATCTCGGCGTCTTCAGCTCGGTCGTGATCAAGCCCGACGTGCCGCCCGACACGCCGCCCGACGCGCCGCCTTCCGACGTGATGCCGCTGGTCGTCAAAGTCGAAGTCACGAAGCTCCGCAGCGTGCGGCTCGGCGGCGGCGTCGAGCTCGATTCGCTCAAGTCCGACGTGCATCTCACGGCCGGCTGGGAGGATCGCAACTTCCTCGGCGGTTTCAGGAGCTTCATCGTCGAAGCGGTGCCGGGCGTCGTGCTCTACCCGACTCACCTGCCGACGCTCCAGGCGCCGCGCCGCCTGCTCCCGCAAGGGCGGCTGCGCGCCGAGTTTCGTCAGCCCGGTTTTCTCGAAGCGCGCACGGCGGGCGTCGTGCGCGGGCAGGCGAGCATCTATCCGCTGCTCCTCAGCGCCGAGCTGCCGCCGGGCGCGCCCATCATCGGCTATCGCGAGCTTCGCGGCAGCGTCGGGCTCGAGCGCAACGTGAAGAAGCTCAACGCGACGCTCAACGAAAACATCCAACAAAACAGCCCGTTCACTTATGCGGGCGAGCTCGACCCCGACCTCACTTCCGTGCTCGTCTCGTATCCGGAGCTCTTGCTCGACCTCGAGCTCACCGACAAGCGCCTCGAGCCCCACGAGGGCGTGGCGTTGCGCGCCGACGTCGAAGTGGCGGGTCTCGGCGGTCAGGCGCGCGACGTGAAGTTCACGCCCGACGCACGCGGCTACATCCCGCTCGGCAAGAAAGTCACGCTCGCGTTGCGCGGGAGCATCGGCGTGCTCCTGCCGGCCAACTACGGCGAAACCATCGAGCCGAACTCGCTCACGCGCTCTCCGGGCGACGGCGTGACGCGCCGGGAATGGGTGAAGGACTCGGAGCTCATGTTTCTCCGCGGTTACTTCTCCGGCGGCCCGGGGTCGAACCGCGGTTACGGCATGCGCGAGATTGGGCCGCACGGTCTCGTGCCCTTTTACGCGCCCGGCGTCACCGCTTCGGTTCAAGGCCAGTCGTGCACGAACGTGCCCACGCAACAGAGCGCCTGCGACTTGCCGCTCGGCGGCTTCACCCAATGGGAAAGCAACGTCGAGCTCCGCTATCCCATCGCCGGCGCGCTCTCGGGAGCCGTCTTCGTCGATGGCGCGGACGTTGCTCCTAGAAAGCTCGTGTTCCGCTTCGATCGGCCCCATTTGAGCGCCGGCGTCGGATTCCGCTACGACACGCCGGTCGGTCCCGTCCGCCTCGACGCCGGCTATCGCATTCCCGGGCTGCAGGCGCCCGCTCACGCGCCCGACGAGGGCGACCCCGAAACGATCCTGGGCATTCCCGCGGCCGTCTCGTTCGGGATCGGGGAGGCGTTCTGATGGACCAGCTGCGCCGGCCGCGCCTCAAGCGGTCGCGCCGCATCGCGCGGTTCGTCGTGCGCTCGCTCGTGGGGCTTCTGGTATTCGTTCTCGCTGTACCCATCGTCGGGCTTTTTGCCCTGCGGTTCGCGCCCGTGCGTGCGTTCGTGTCCAAGCGGGTCGATTCGGCGCTCGCCGGCATGTTTCGCGGCCGCATCCACTTGCGTGAGCTGTCGCGCATCGACCTCGCCGGGGTGCGCGTGAGCGGGAGCATCGACGACCCGGCGGGACACGTGGTCGTGCGCTTCGAGGACGCCGACGTCCACCTCGACGTCCCGGCGTTGCTCGTCGACGTGGTGCGACACGGCGGCTCACCCCGCGTGGTCGGGATCGACCGGATCAGCCTGAAACAAGCCGAAATCAGCCTCATCGACGACGGTCGGGGCGCTCCCACGCTCGCCGACACGTTCGTGCCGCGGACGCCGTCGCCGCCGACCCCGAGCACGTCACCCTCGCCGGTCATCGAGCTCCGGCACATCGACGTGCGGCACGTGTGGGTGCACGGCGCGCTCGCTTCGACGCCCTTCATCGATACCGACCTCTCGGGCATGGCGGCGACGTTCGTCATGGACGCGAAGGCTCTCCGCTTCGACCTCGCGCGCGTGAAGCTCGACGCACGCTTCGCTCCCTTCAATCCGCACGGCTCGCTGAACGCCTCGCTCGTCTTGCCGTCGAGCAACGCTCCGCCCAGCGTGAACGCGAGCTACGACGGCATCGTCGCGGGAACCAAGCTCACGGCCAAGGGCGCGTTCGCGAACCAGCGCGTGGATGCCGACGTGACGCTCCCGTCCGTGAACGCCGCGACCGTAGCGCTCCTCGCACCCGATCTCGCGCTCCAGGGCACGCTCGGCGTCGCCGTGCACGCGGCCGGGCCGCTCGACGACGTGGCCCTTTCCGCGGAGGTTTCCGGCGACCGGGTCGGAGCCGTGCGGCTCTCGGGCACGGCGGCCGTCACCAAACCGCAGCACGCCCGCCTCAAAATCGAGCTCAGTCGCGTGGACGCGGGCGCCGTCGCGCCGACCGCCCCGAAAACCTCGATCGACGGCGCCGCCACGCTCGAGGTGAAACTCGACGGCGAACGCTGGCAAGGCAGCTACGAGGTCACTCTGCCGCGCGTCGTGCTGAGCGAGCAGGAACTCCCGCGCATCGCGACGCACGGCTCGGGGCACGGAGAGGGCGCGACCGCGTCGGTGGACGGAGAAGCGAGCGTGCGCGAGCAGGGCATCGACACGGAGCTTTCCTACCAGGTTTCGGCGCGCGGCTCGGGCGGCCAAGTCGAGGCGAGCGTTCGGAGCAAGCTCGACGAACCGCCGCGCCTCGAGCGACTCGCGGGCGTACGGACGCACGGCACGCTCGACGCGAGGGCGCTCTTCGCGTGGCCGGCGAACCGTCTCGACGCGAGCGCCGACGTGGCTCTCGACGAGGTGAAGCAAGCAGCGGTGCAGACCGGACCCGTGCGAGCGAAGCTCGGCGCGAAGGGAACGCTCGCGCACCTCGAGTTTTCGGCCGACGTGAGGGCGCGCCGCCTGCACGCGCTCGACAGGAACTTCGACGCGCTCCGAGTGCGCGCCACCGGAACGCCGTCGGACCTCGACGTGGGCGTCCGACTCGAGGCACCCGCGGGCAAAGGCCTTTTCGCGCACACGGAAGTGAAGTCCGAGAGCGGCACGCTCGAGCTCGTGGGGCCGTCCGCGGCGTACAGCGATCGGGGCGGCGCCGTCGCGGTTTCGGCCGAGCGCGTGCAGGTGGCGGGCAAAGACGTCGCCGTGAGGCACTTCGTGCTCGACGGCGCCGGACACGCCGCGGGCTCGGTTAGCCTGCACGGCGGGCAGGTCGACGGCGACGCGAGCACCCGCGCGCTCGACCTCGGGCGCCTGCTCGAGCTTGCCGGCGTTTCGACGCCGATCAAGACCGCGCGCGCCACGCTCGACGCTCGCTTCACGGGCAATCGCCGCGGGCGGGGTGAGGGGAGCGTCAAGGGCACGATCACGGACATCGGCTACGGTCGCGTCACGGGCGGCTCGGCTTCACTCGATCTCACGCTCGCGAAGAGCGGCAGCGTCTCCGGCATGATCGAGACGGAGCTCGTGCGGGGCGCGAAGGTCGTCGTCGGACTCGACGACATCGTTCCGAGCGAGCTCGGTAGCGGCAAATCCTGGGCGCCGAACGGACGCGTCCGCGTCTCCGGCAAGCTCGATCTCACGTGCATGAGCCCGCTCCTCGGCGCGTTCTCGGCGCTGCCCATCGAAGACGCCAAGGGCACCGTCGACGTCGACCTCGCCTACGCGCGCGAGAACGCCGCCGCGTTTCCCGAGCTAAACGCGCGCGTGAAGACCCACGACTTGACCCTGGTCGGCAGGCGACAGGTTCGTCGAACCATCGACACTCCGGCGGAAGCCATCGCGGCGGCGCCCACCGTTTATCGAGGCCTCGACGTCGGTCTCGAGCTCGGCCTGGACGAGCGGAATCCGCGCCTCGTCGTGCGGGGAGATCTCTACGACACCCACGGCACGCTCCTTCACGTGGACGCGAGCGCCGGACCCTGGCTCGAGCAAAACCTTCGAGCGGTGCTCGCCGGGATTCGCCAGGCGCCGCTCGAGGTGAAGCTGTCGATGCCGGCGCGCAAACTCCGCCTCTTGCCGGGACCGATACGGCCGCAATCGCTCGGCGGGACCGTCGCGGCCGACGCCACTTTCGACGGGTCGATCGCCGCGCCGCACGTCGTGCTCGACGCGCGCGCTTCCCGCCTCACGAGCTTGAGCGAGCGCCTCGCGGGCGAGCATCACCCGGACGTGACCGTCATCTCGCACGTGGAGTACGCGCCCGCCGGCGGCAAAGTCGAGGTCGTCGCGCAACGCGAGAAGGAGAAAGCGGTCGACCTCCGCGCCTCGTGGCAAGGCGACGCCGTGCTCGCCGCGACGAACCCCGAGGCGCGCCGGCGCCTGAAGCTCGAAGCGGACGTCCTGCTCGCCGACTTCGACCTCGAGACGATTCCGGCCCTGAAAAACCGGCAGATCGAAGGGGTACTGACCGGCAGCGCGCACGTAAAATACGGTCCGGACGAGCGCGTGCTCGCCGTGGATCTCGCCGCGCACCCGCTCCGCGTCGGCCAGGCCGAGATGGACCGCGTCGATGTGGCGCTCAAAGTCACGCCCGCGAACGTCGAGGGCGCGGTTCTCGTGCGCGGCAAGAGCGGCTCGCTCGACGCGAAGCTCACCTCGGGCATGACGTGGCCGGCGGGCGGTACACCGAGCCTCGTCGGCGCCATCCGGGCGTCGCTCGCGGCCAAAGGCTTTCGCCTCGCGACGCTCGAACCCATGCTCGGCAGCGCCGTCAACGAGCTCGACGGCAAGCTCGACGCCGATCTCTCCGCGACGGTCGACGGCGGCAACGTGCAGCTGAAGGGCAGCGGCCGGCTCGCCGACGGCGTGGTTCAGCTGCCCGCCATCGGGCAGCGCTTCGAGGCCATCAGCGCGAACATCGACGTGGAGCCGACCGTGCTCGTCCTCCGCGACCTCTCGGCACGCGGCGTCACCGGCGGTCTTCGGGGCAGCGCCCGCGTCGAGCTCGATCAGCACCTTGCCCTCAAGCAGGCGACGGCGGAGCTCGAAATCCCGAAGCGACAAAAGTTGCCGCTCACCGTGCAGGGCGTCGCGATCGGGGACGCCTGGGGTCGCGTCGAAACCACCGTCGTCAATCATCCGGATCGCGTCGAAGTGGTGGTCAAGGTTCCCGAGCTGCATCTCTTCGTGCCGGACAGCGGCGGCGGCGACGTAGAGGACCTCGCGCCCGACGAGCAGGTGCACGTGGGCTTTTACCGTTCCGACGACAAATTCGTCGCGCTCGCCGTTCAACCGCTCGACAAGCCGTCCGAAAATCCGACTCCGCTCGACCTCACCGTCGAGCTCGGCAATCAGGTCTCCGTCCGGCGCGGCGATCTCGTCACGGCCGAGGTGACCGGCAAGATCCACGTCCACGTCGAGGACAAGACGGACGTGACGGGCCAGATCACCGTGAAGGGCGGCACGCTCGACGTCTCCGGCAAGCGCTTCGACATCGAGAACGGCACCGTCGCCTTCACGGGCGGCGATCCTTCCAATCCGACCGTCTCGGCCGTCGCGCGCTGGGACGCGCCGGCCGGCTACTCCGTGTACGCGACGTACACGGGCACGGCGAA
>DATJXW010000189.1:0-49946 GCA_035499895.1 Polyangiaceae bacterium
CAGTCGCCGTCACGTCCGGCCGGCGCTCGGCGAGCGCCACGGCCGCCCGGGCGTGCTCGAGCGACCCCACGCCGACGCAGGTGAAGGCCGAGACTCCGGCGGCGTTCGCGCGCGCAATCACCGCGTCCGCGCCCTCCGGAAAGCTCTCGCCGTCGAGGTGGCAGTGCGTGTCGAACAGCATCAGCGCAAGAGGTCGGCGAAGCGCTCGCTCACGAGCACCGCGGCGGCGTCGGCGGCCGACGTGTCCTCGTAGCCGAAACGGCGCTTGAGCTCCTCGAGCGCGCGGCTCGCCGCGCCGCGCCGCGCGTCGTCGAGCCCGCCGCCGGCATCGCGCAGGAGGATCACGATGTCGCGGCAGAGCTTCGCGATCGGAAGTCGTCGCTCCGCGAACACGGCCTCGCGCAGCTTCTTCAGCTGGCTCGCGAAAATGCGCGCGTGGTCGATGGCCTCGTCGGGATGATCGATGGCCCACGCGGCGATCGAGTTGATGAGCGAGTTGCGGAGCTCTTGCGGGTTTTCGCTCGCGCCGAGCAGCCCCTCGACCTCGCCCATCAAGCGTTCGTCCGGATCCTCGTATTGCCCGGTCATCGGATTCCTGAGCTTCTCGCGTTTTACCCAGAAGCTCACGTGCGTCACGTAGCGGGTGAAGAGGTCCGCGTAGCGCGCCTCGTCGACGAGCCCGCTCGCGATGCGAAGCTCGTCCTCGAGCGACTCGAGCAGGCGCTCGCGCAACGTGCGTCGGAAGAGAACGTGGTCGTGATAGCCGCCGGGCAGCCGCTCCTGCTCGAGAAAGGCGTATTCACTCGTGCGCTCGCAGAGCCGGTCGATCTCGACCAACACGGCGAGCGGCGACAGACAATCGTGGCGAGGGCTCTGCGCGGCGTCGAGCAGCACGCCGCGCATCTCGCGCGGACTCGCGCCGACGCTGCCCTCGAAGATGGGGTACGCGTCGCTCTCGTGATAAAGACGCGGAATCGAGGCGCGCAGGCTCTTCGCGTCGTCGTCGTCGAGGTGGCCGGGCGGCGTGCCGGTCGCGTAGAGATCCATCTTCTCGACGGCCGTGAGGTTCGTCACGAGCTCCTTCAACGGCCCGTCGTAGCGCTCTGCGTTCGGCTTGCGCATGCGCGTGAGCACGGCGAACATGGCGGCGATCTCCGTCGCGTGCGGCGCGACGTGACGGCGGGCCTGCGGCGCGATTTGCAGATCGTAAATCTTCTTCTCGTCGAAGTAGCTGAGCAGGTACGGCGCGCGGACGAGCTCGAGACGGCCGCGAAAACTCTCGTATTCGACGTGCTCGCGAAACGCGCCGAGGTGCACCTCGTTCGCGCTGCCGAGGAGCACGCAGTTCACCTGCACGGTCTGGGAGCGCAGCTGAACTTCGCCGGTTTCGGCCGTTATTTGCAGGTATTTGAAGGCGTCGAGCGGGCGCTTCAGGAGGTCGGAAAACTCGACGACGCCGCCCATCGCGTCGATGAGCTCACCGAAAACCTCGAAGAGCGCGAGCGATTGGAGCGCGGGCGGCAACGCCGCCGGATTGCGATCGGCCGTGAGTTGGCGTTCCCCCGCGTCGACCGAGAGCTCGGGCCCGACGGTGACCGCGCCGACTCGGTAGCGGCGGGAGATGAAATAGCGCTCGACCTGGACGTGGCGGAGCACCTCGTCGAGGGCGCCGTCGTAGCTCGCGAGCAGCGAATCGTAGACTTGCCGGCTCTTGTGCGAGAGATTGCCGCGGAGCACCCAATCGGGCGGAGACTCCTCGGCGCCGGCTTCGGCGTAGAGCCGTGCGAGGAGCTTCGCCCGCTGATCGAGCGGCAAGAGAAAGAGCGGGTGATCGCGCACTTCGATGTGCAGCCGCGCGTCCATCTCCTCGAACGGCAGGTGGGCGAAGCTGCCGTCGTCCTGGCGCTGCGAAGGCCGGCGGCCCCCGAAGCCGATGGAACCGCGCAGGCGCGCCTGGTTCGGGAACACCCAATGGAAGCGGTAGAGCGCGCCCTCCTCCTCCGCCGAATAGTGTTCGAGCGCGCGCATCACGCAGTGAGCGATGGTGCTCTTCGCCGAACCGTTCGGGCCGTGGAGCAGAATGAGCCGCGTCGGACGGCCCTCGCGGCCGAAGTTTTCGAGCGCTCGATACACCTCGCGCTGCACCTGCTCCTGGCCGACGAGCGCCTCCCGCGCCGCCTCCGCCGCGTCCAAGAACGGCAGGTCGAAGAGCTTGTAACGGCTCTCCTCGCCCCACGGTCGCACGAGCTCGGTCCGGCCGTAGAAGCCGAACATGTCGCGCAAGTAGCGGCAGGCGTCGCGCGAGTGCCGGAGCGGATTCGAGGCGAAGAGCTCGAGGTATTCGCGGAAGCTCAGCAGGCGTCGCTCGTCGCGAAAATCCTGCTCGACACGCTCGGTGATGCCTTGGAGCTCGTCGAGAATGCTCGCCATCGCCGCCCAGATCCTGTTTGGTCGCGGTTGCGGAACGGAGCTACTTCACGTCCACGACGAGCGAGAGGTCGCGCTTTTCCATCAAGCACGTCTCCTCGGTGCAGACGGAAAACGCAAACTGACCGCTCACGGTGCGCTGGCCCGCGCCGTCCGGCGTGAACGGAACGCGCATGGTCACGCGCTGAGGCTCGAGCTTCGCCGCGTCCTTACCGACGACGAGCGCTGCGAACTTCACTCCCGACGCCTCCTTGGTCTTGAACTTGTACGGGTACTGCTGGTTCGCGTGGAACGGCGGCTTCGCGTCGAGAACGACTTCGATCACGCCTTCTTGGCCGGCGGCATAGGCGCCCGACGCCTGCGCGACGAGCGCGAACTTCGCCTCGTCGTAGCGGCTTGCTCCGGCCGCGGAGTCCGCGGCAGCGGGAGTCGGAGCAGCCGGGGCAGCGGCCGGCGACGCGGCGGGAGCCAGCGCGGCCGACTCGGCGGGAGCGGATGCGCCTTGCGCCGTCGGAGCGCGGGCGTCTTCTCCGGCGGGGGGAGCTTCGCGCTTGCAGGCCGTGAAAAGCACGGTCGCCGCGGCGAGCGACAGGACGAGACGCGGTACGATCGCCATGGCTCCCTGATCTACCACAAGGCCCCCGAGGAGGCGCCGCTCCACCCTAACGCATCGCGAAGACGAGCACGATGATCACGCCGACGAGCAGCGCCGCGCCCCCGACGAGCGCGATCGGCAGCCAACCGGGGCTTGCCGCGGGGATCCCGGCCGCCGCGAGATCCGGCAGCGCGCTCGAGGGCGGCGGCGGCACCGGCGGCAAGCCCGCGTCGGCGCCGAGCGCTCCCGATTCCCCGAAAAACGAGTCGGACGCGTCGGCGGACGCGGCGGGCATGACGACCTTGGTCGCCATGAGCTCCGGCATCTTCGCGTCGATCTTCGCGGCAATTTCACCCTCGGGCACCGTGGCCCAGAGCGTGTGCGGGCCGTCGAGCCCATAAGCGCGCGCCACGTCGTCCGCCAGCGCACCCACCGACTCGATGCGGAGTGCCTGCATCTTCTTGAAGGCGTGGGCCATCACCGGATCGAGGGTGGGCGGCACCGGGTACTTTTGCCCGCGACCGACCTCGCTCGGCGGCCTCGGGTCCTTCGTGAGGATCTCGAGCAGGATGCTCGGCCCGTTGCTGCCGGCGAACGGGACGTGCGCGGTCATGCACTCGTAAGCGATCGCCGCGAGCGCCCACACGTCGGCGCGATGGTCGAGCGTGTCGAGCCCCTGAGCCTGCTCGGGCGCCATGTAGAACGGCGAACCGATGGTGGTGCCGAGCACGGTGAGCTTCTTCGCCGACTCGCCCTTGTCCTTCACCGAGCCGAAGTCCAACACCTTCACGATGTCGCCCTCGCGCGTCTGGCACAAAAACAGGTTGTCCGGCTTGAGGTCCCGATGCACGAGCTTCATCGCGTGCGCGGCGTCGAGCGCGAGCGCGGTTTGCGCCAGCATGCGCACGAGGCGCGCCGGCGAAATCACGCTCTCGCGCTTGAGCGTCGCGCGGAGCTCCTCCCCGTACAGAAACTCCATGACGAGCACGTACGTGCCGTCGTGGGTCGGCTGAAAACCGAGCACGTCGACGATGTGCTGGTGAGGCAGCGTACGACTCACCTCGAACTCGCGCTTGAAGCGCTCGACGCTCACCTCGTCGCGCGCGACGTCGGCGTGCAGCACTTTCAGCGCGACGTTGCGCCGCTCCTGCAAGTCGAGCGCTTCGTAGACGCGTCCCATGCCGCCGTCGGCCACGACGCGACGGATCTGGTAACGCTCGCAGAAGAGCTGACCGACGCGCGGGTCGTCGGCGTCGCTCTGTACGGGAACCTGCGTCGCGCTCGTGAGCGCCGTGCCGTCGACGGGGCAGAACCCGGCGTCGTCAGGGTAGAGGCGCCCGCAGGACGCGCACGCTTTCATGATGGTTCAGCCGTCGCCCTCGCGCGCCACGACCAGCCGCGGCGAGCTCACGGGCTTTCCGATCGGCCCTCGGCCTCGGTCGGCGCGCCCTCGGGCTGCGCGGCGGGCCGGTAATAGAGAATGCGATTGCAGCTCGGACACTGGCCGAACTCGTCGCCGCGGAGGAGCTTTTGGAAGAGCATCGGCTGGAGGCGGATGTGGCACGCGCTGCAAGTCCCGTCGCGCGTCCAGGCGAGAGCGGTGCCTTTGCGCTTTCGGATCAGCTCGTAGCGCCGGTAAAGATCGGGCTTCACCTTTTGCACGACGAGCTCCCGCTCCGCTTGTTTGCGGGCGAGCTCCTCTTCGGACGTCGCGATGCGATTGATCGAGTCGGTTTCGCTCGAACCGAGCTCGCCCGAGACGGCTCCGTGCTGCTCGGTAACCTGGTCGAACTCCCCGCGTCCTTGTTGGATCAAGCCGTCGAGCTTCTCGAGCTCGATTTCGCGATCGCGGTAGAGCTTGCGTAGCTCTTCCACTTCGCGCTGCGCGGCGTTCGCTTCCCGTTCGGTGCGGCAGCGCGCGAGCTTCTCGCGCGACCGCTCGACCTGAATCGCCATCTGCCGGAGCTCTCCGACGAGATCGCCCCGCGCTTTTTCCATCTCACCGAGACTCTGTCGCCCGCGCGTGAGTCGATCCTCGAGGCTCTTCGCGGCGGCCTTCTTGTCGCTCAACGTCTTCTGGTCTTTGGTGAAGCGTTCGGTCAGTTCCCGAAGCTCTGCGTCCAGGGCGGCGAGCTCTTCAAGCGCCTCGATCTGAAACTTCATCGTCACTTAAGGTCGGCTCCTTCGGCAGCTCTATACGCGGTCTCGTCGCGCGGCCAGTGGGCCCACCCGGGTTCGAACCGGGAACGGCCCGGTTATGAGCCGGGGGCTCTGACCGATTGAGCTATGGGCCCCGCGAACGCTACCCGAAAGCCGCCGCACCCGCAAACCCCCGGAAGTTCGGCGTAAGTCCCCGAAACTCGCGAGTTAGTGGCGAGTGCCGGAGCCGCGCGAGCTCGGCCGTCCGCTCGCCGCTCGCGGCCGGGGCTCGCGGGCGGGCACGGTTCATCCGTGTTAGGACGAGATTTTGGCATGGACTTTCTCGTCGTCAGGGGTGCGGCGCAGCACAACCTGAAAAACGTCAGCTGTGAGCTCCCGCGCAATCGCCTGGTGGTGATCACGGGCCCGAGCGGCTCGGGGAAGTCCTCGCTCGCCTTCGACACCATCTACGCGGAGGGTCAGCGCCGCTACGTCGAGTCTCTGTCCGCGTACGCCCGCCAGTTTCTCGACCAGCTGCCGAAACCGAAGGTCGAGAGCATCGAGGGGCTGAGCCCGGCCATCGCCATCGAGCAGAAGGGCCTCGGCAAGAGCCCGCGCTCGACCGTCGGCACGGTGACGGAGATCGCGGACTACCTCCGGCTCCTTTTCGCGCGCGTGGGCGTTCCGCACTGCCCCAAGTCCGGCAAGGTGCTCCGCGCGTACACCGTACAGGAAATCGTCGACACCATCCTCGGCCGCGGGGACGGGACGAAGGTCGCCCTGCTCGCTCCGGTCGTGCGGCGGGCGAAGAGCGACCTCGGCGACGAGCTCGAGCGCCTCCGGCGCGACGGCTTCGTGCGCGTGCGCGTCGACGGCGAGCAGGTGGACCTCGGCGACACGCTCGACATCGATCGCACGAAACCGCACGACCTCGACGTCGTCGTCGACCGCATCGTGGTGCGCGAAGGCGTCAAAGGGCGCCTCACCGACTCGGTCGAGCTCGCGCTGAAGCTCGGCGACGGCACGCTCCTCGTGGACGCGATGGACGGGAGCGAGCCCGCCGTCATGAGCGAGCGCCTCGTGAGCTGGGAGTACGGCATCACCCTGCCGCCCCTCGAGCCGCGGCTGTTTTCGTTCAACAGCCCGCACGGCGCGTGTCCGACGTGCGACGGGCTCGGCGTTCGGTCGACCGTGGACGTAAGCCGCGTGGTGCCGGACACGGGACGCTCGTTGCGCGAAGGCGCGGTGCTCGCCTTCGGGCGGCGCGGCTCGGTGGCGACGGCGACGGAAGTCGCGCGCGTGGTCGAGCTCCTGCACGTCAACCCCGATCTGGCGTGGAAGGACCTGCCGGAAGAAGAGCGGAACGCGATCCTCTACGGAGCGCAGCCGCAAAAGGGCCGCCGGCGCGGCCAGGTCTACGAAGGGATCATCCCGCGGCTCGAGCGCATGCTCGATTCGGGCGAAACACCCGAAGGCGAGGACGAAGCGGGCGACGACGGCGCGATCGGCGCCGAAGATCTCGGGCGCTTCGTCGTGACGCGGACGTGCCCGGCTTGCAACGGCGTGCGCCTGCGCCCCGAAGCGCTCGCGGTACGCGTCGCCGACAAGACGATCGCGGATCTCTGCTCGATGCCGCTCCGGACGTTGCGTCAGTTTCTGAACACGCTCGGCCAAGATCCGGCGCTCACCGGCCGCGACGCCGCGATTGCGTTGCCGCTCTTGCGCGCGGTCACCGAGCGCCTGCACTTCCTGCTCGAGATCGGGCTCGACTACCTGTCGCTCGATCGCGCGGCCCATTCGCTCTCCGGCGGCGAAGGGCAGCGCATTCGTCTCGCCACGCAGATCGGCGCGTCGCTCGTGGGCGTGCTCTACGTGCTCGACGAGCCGAGCATCGGCCTGCACGCGCGCGACAACGAGCGGCTCCTCTTCGCGCTCCGGCGCCTGGTCGACAAGGGCAACAGCGTGCTCGTCGTCGAGCACGACCGCGACGCGATCCTCGCCGCCGACCACGTGCTCGACATGGGTCCGGGCGCCGGCGTCCACGGCGGCAGCATCGTCGCGGCCGGCACGCCGAGCGAGCTCATGGAGTCGCCGTCGTCCGTGACGGGCCCGTATTTGTCGGGCCAGCGCCGGCTGCCGATTCCCGCGACGCGCACCAAGGCGACGGGCAACGTGCTTCGCGTCGTCGGGGCGCGCGCCCACAACCTCCGGAACGTGACGCTCGAGGTACCGCTAGGCCTCGTCACCGCCGTCACGGGCGTGAGCGGCTCCGGCAAGTCGAGCCTCATCGTCGACACGCTGCTCAGCGCGGCGCGCGCCGAGCTCTACGGCGCGACGGGCTGGGTCGGGCCCTGCGAGCGCATCGAGGGGCTCGATCAGATCGACAAGGTGATCAGCATCGATCAGACGCCCATCGGCCGCACGCCGCGCTCGAACCCGGCGACGTATACCGGGATCTTCACGCACCTGCGCGAGCTCTACGCGGGGCTCTCGGACGCTCGCGCGCGCGGGTACAAGCCCGGCCGCTTTTCGTTCAACGTGCGCGGCGGTCGTTGCGAGGCGTGCCAGGGCGACGGCGTGTTGCGCGTCGCGATGCACTTCTTGCCGGACGTTTACGTGACGTGCGACGCCTGCGGCGGCAAGCGTTACAACCGCGAGACGCTCGAGGTCGCGTATCGCGGCCTTTCGATCGCCGACGCGCTCGAGCTCACGGTCGACGCCGCGAGCGAGCTCTTCGAATCGATCCCGCGCATCCGCCAGAAGCTGACGGCGTTGCGCCAGGTCGGCCTCGGCTACATCCAGCTCGGCCAGGCCGCGACGACGCTTTCGGGCGGCGAAGCCCAGCGCGTGAAGCTCGCGACCGAGCTCGCGCGCAAGGCGACCGGCCGCACCCTCTACGTGCTCGACGAGCCGACGACGGGCCTGCACTTCTCGGACATCGAGCTCTTGACGCACGCCCTCCTCGGCCTGCGTGACGCGGGCAACACCGTGCTCTTCATCGAGCACAACGTCGAGCTCGTCGCGTGCGCCGATTGGGTCGTGGACCTCGGCCCGGAGGGCGGCGAGCACGGCGGGCGCGTGGTCGCGCAGGGTCCGCCGGAAGCGGTCGCCGAAGTCGCCGAGAGCCACACCGGACGTTATTTGAAGCTCGCGCTCGGCGGGGTGCGAGCCGCCGCGCCGAACAAACAGGCTCCTGCCGGCGGCCCGCCGCGCGCCTCGGGCACGAGCGGGGTGCGAGCCGCCGCGCGCGAAACGCGGCGCACCAAGGCGCGCTGAGCCGCGGAGCTCGCGTCGGCTCAGCCGAAGTCTTTTTCGACGCGCTCCTGATCCTCTTTGCAGCGGATGCAGAGCGTCGTTTCCGGGCGGGCTTCGAGGCGCTTCACGCTGATCTTGTCGCCGCAGTCGTCGCAAACGCCGAAGGTGCCGTTGTCGATCTTTTCGATCGCCTTCTGGATCTTGTCGAGAAAGGCCTTCTCGCGCCCGCGCAGCCGAAACGTGAACGACTGCAGGTATTCGCTCGACGCGAGGTCCATCTCGTCGGGAAGGTCGTCGGTGTCGAGGGCCATGTCCTGATCGAGCGTCTGCTGAGCGCGCTTGATGATTTCCTCGCGCTTCGCCTCGAGCATGTCCCTGAACTTCTTGAGCTGGACTTTGGTCATGACTACGCCGTGGGTATTGGCCCGTTGGCCGGCCTTAGGGGGCTCAACAAGCTAGGTCCCCAGAACGGGTTCGTCAACGGGAACGAGCGCGAGCCCGCGAGAGCATTTTGCCACGGCCTTCCGCTCGCGGGCTCAACGTCCGTCGCGGTAGGCGCGGACGGCGTTCACGATGCCGTCCGCCAGCTTTTGACGGTAGTCGGGCGTCCCGAGGCGTTCTTCGCCCTGCGGGTTCGAGATGAACGACGTTTCGAAGAGCACGGCCGGCATCGTGGCGCCGGCGAGCACGTAGAAGCCGGCGCGCCGGACGCCGAGGTCCGGCACGTCGGGATAACGGCCCGACAAAGAGGCGAGCGTCGCGCGTTCGAGGAGCTCGGCGAGCCGTTCCGAGCGATTCACGACCGAGCGATCGAGCACGGCGCTGAGCGCGTTCGCGAGCTCGGAGGCGGCGGCGGCGGACGCCGAGTTTTCGCGCGCCGCGATGCGTGCGGAGAGCGCGTCGCGCGAGCCGTCGAGCACGAAGCTCATGACGCCCTTGCCGCCGCCGTCCTCGCTCGCGTTGCAATGAATCGAGATCAGGAGGTCGGCGGCGAACGCGTTCGCTCGCGCCGTGCGCTCGTCGAGCGCGACGTACACGTCCGTGTCGCGCGTGAGCAGCGTCGAGATGCCGAGCTCGCGCGCGAGGACCGGCGCCGCGCGGTGCGCGATGTCGAGCGTCACGTCCTTCTCGCGCAATCCTCCCGGGCCGATCGCGCCCGGGTCGTTGCCGCCGTGGCCCGGATCGAGCACGACGCGCCGCACCGCGCGTTCACCGACAGCGCTGTCGGCGAAGCCGACCGGCGGATCCTTCGAAACGTCGATGACGAGCCGAAACGGCTCGGGCAGGTAGAAGACGCGGCGATACGCGGGTTGCGCGAGGTCGAGCACGACGCGCGTCCCGGACACCTGCGCGCCGACTCGCACGCGCTCGACGAGTCCGCCGACAGGGAGCGCCTTCGGCTGGTGTGCCGTCGTGTTCGCGAGATCGACGACCAAGCGCGGGCCGTTCACGCCCTCCGCGGGGAGCGAACGCACCTCGAAGAGCGTCGGGTGCGTCACGTGAACCACGACGCGCGCGGCGTCCTTCGCACCGTAGCGCTCGATCTCGGTGACGCTCGCCGGCTCCGCGCTCGTGCCCGACTTGGAGGGCACGACGACGGGACCCGAGTTCGGCGCGCTCGAACCCACCGCCGAAACCGCGCTCGCCGACGGCGGCGGCACGGCGTCCGAGCGAAACGCGGCGAGGCTCACGAGCGCCTCGTTGCAGAGCGCTCGGCAACGCGCATCCGAGCTCTGCGCGCGCTCGCCGTCGATGCGCCGGTACGCGAGCGCCGGATCGTGCTTGAGCTCGGCTTCGAGCAGCGCTTGACGGACCGCGGGCTCGCAGCGACGCGTCGGGTCGACCCGCACGGCTTGTCCGAAAAGCTCCACCGCTTCGAGCCCGTCCGCCTCCCGATGCTCGAGGCGAAAAAGCTTTTCGCGGAGCTCGGCGGCTTCGAGAACGAGGCGCTGGGCCCGGTCGCCCGAGACGTGGGTCGCGGAGACGGCGAGCGCATCGGCGCGAGCCACCGCGTCGGCTCGCGTGCCGAGCTCTTCGTCGTGCCGGCCGGCATCCTCGGCCACGCGGCGTTCACGGTCCCGCTCGCCCCGCGCGCAACCCATCGCGACGATGACGAGCACCCCGAGCGCACGCGCGAGAACCGAGGGGGCGAAAGCCGAGGTCAAAAACTCTCTGGGCTCGAGGTGAGCGAGTCGATTGAAGGAGGCGGATTGCGCCACCTGGGTCACGGATGGTACCTTGAGGCTCCGGTCCATGGCCGAAACTGACGCTGATCGACGGGCGGCGGGCACGATGACCGAGGAAGAGGCGGACCGCCTTTCCGAGCAATTCCGGCCGAGTTGGGAAGAGGATCCACCCACGATCCCGCGCGACCAGCCCATCCCCACGCCTCCGTCGGAGCCGCGCTCGAAGCCGGCGTCGGGCCCCGCGGTCACGACCGCGCCCGTCGTGAACATCACGGGCGGTTCCGCCGCATCGGCCGCGCAGGGTCCGCGAGCATCAGCCCGGGCGGCCGTTCCGCTCACGGTCACCACGTCGAAGCATCCGACGCTCGTCGGCACGGCGCCGCCCACGCCGGTCGTCCGATCCGCGCCGACCGCCCCGACCGCGCCGAGCCCCGCCGCGGATGATCTCGACTGGGACGTCTCCACGCAACCGCGCGGGGACACCGAAGCGCCGATGCCCATCGATGTCGAGGAGCTGCCTCCCGAGTCGAAGCCGAGCGGCATCGGTCAAAAGTACAAGCCGAAGGACGAAGGCGCTCCCGCCGTGATGTTGGGAGCCGACGTGCAGCAAGCGGAGACGGGTGAAAGCGCGAAGCTCGAAGCCGAGCACCGCGCGCGTCGCGCTCCGACGATCGCGCGCATGAACGCCTTCGACCTGCCGAGCGCCCCGGCGCAGCAGGACGCCGACTTCGTGGTGCCGCGGAAGCGAAGCTTCGGTCTGGTTGCGGCGCTCGGGTTGCTCGTACTCGGCGGCGGCGCCGGCGTCGCGCTCCTCGTTGCGCGCGGAGGCTCGAGCTCACCGGCCGAGGTCCCGAGCGCAAGCTCGACCGCAGCCGCGACCGTCGCCCCGGACACGGCGGCGCCGGCCCCGCCCCCTGCCGTCCCGGCCGCCGAGCCAGCGGAAACGTCCGCTGCGGTCGCGCCTCCTCCCGCGCCTAGCTCGAGCACGCCGAGCGTTACGGCGCTGCCCGTCCCCGTCCCCGTCGACTCGGCAGCGGTCGCTCCTCCGCCGAACAAGCCCGCCAAGCCGGCGCCGGTCGGCAAGGCCCCGCCGACGATCGCCAAGACCACCCCGAGGGCCGGCGTGGCGAAGGCGGCCCCAGCGAGGCCCCCGAGCTCTTCGCCGAAGGCCGCTCCGAAGACGGGCGGCAAGAGCACCATCATCCGGGAAACGCCATTTTGAAGCCGCCAGTCCGGAGCGCCGCGGCACGGGCGCTTTCGCCCCTAGCGGAGGGGCCCGCCGCTCGCCTACTGTCGAAATTGGTGATTCGGACCCCGCGTTTGAACAAGACCTTGGCGGCCGGGCTGCTCGTCGCGGTGCTCGGCACGGTGAAAGTCGCGCACGCCGACGACGACGCCACCGCCGCCGCGCGCGAACGCTTCAAAGAAGGGGTGACCTACTTCGATCAGAAGGAGTACGAGAAAGCGCGCACGGCGTTTCTCCAGGCGTACGCGCTCAAAAAGCACCCCGCCGTGCTCTTGAACCTCGCGCAGAGCGAGCTCCGCTCCAATCACGAGCGAGACGCCGCCCAGCATTTCAGCGAGTACCTGCGCGAAGCGACCGACGTGAAACCTGGCGAGCGCGACGCGGCCCAGACCGGCCTCACGAGCGCGCGCGCGGCCGTCTGCGAAATCACGGTCGTGACCGACCCGGATGCCGACGTGAGCGTCGACGGAACGCTGCAAGGTCAGGCGCCGCTCGCCGCTCCGATTTATCTCGATCCGGGCACGCACACGCTTCAGGCCAAGAAGGGCGACCGCGTCGTCACCCAGAGCGTGACGGCCAAGGCCGGCGAGAGCCGCGAAATCAAGCTGAAGTTCGCGGCCGAGGTGGCGCCCGCCGTAGCGCCCAAGCCGCCGCCGGCAGCCGCCCCTCCCCCACCCGCGACCGAGCCCGAACCCGAGCCGGAACATCCACCCGAGAGTTCGGGCGGCGGTCGTGAGCCCTTCTTCCACTGGCTGCTCACGAAGCCGGCCGGCGTGATCTCGGGCGGCGCGACGCTTCTGCTCGGCGGCGGCGCGGTCGGCTTCGCGATCGCTTCGCGCGTGAGCTACTCGGACGCGGACGACATCGCGTCGCAGATCAACGATCGCGCGCGCGTGGACGGCGTGTCCACCCAAGGCATCTGCGTGGATCCGAGCAAGGTGCTCGGGCCGGGCAACGACGCCGAGGCCGCTCGTTTCTCGGACGCGTGCTCGCATCGCCAGGACGACGTCAAAAAAGGCGACGGGCTGAAGACGGTCGCGACCGTCGCAGGCATCGGCGCCGGCGTGATGGCGGTCACGACGGCCGTGCTCTACTTCGTGACGGCCGACGACGGCCGCACGGCGAGCTCCGCGCCGTTCTCGCGTGTCGCCGTGCTGCCCTGGCTCGATTCGAAGCAGGGCGGCGTGAGCGTCGCCGGTCGCTTCTGATCGAAAGAACGCGCCCGCCCGAGCCACGAACGAAACGTGCTGCGCGGCACGCCCGCGGCACGCGCGGCGCGGCTCACGTTGCCGTCGTGCTCGGCGAGCAGCGCTTCCGCGCGGTTCGGCGTCGCGCGCACGATGCCCGGCCCCTTCATTTCCGGTTCGGGCAAGACGACGTGAGCGACGAGAATCTCGGGCCCGGGCGCGGCCATCGCCGCGCGATAAAGCACCGCCGAGAGCTCGCGCACGTTGCCGGGCCACGCGTACGCCACGAGCCGCGCGAGCGCGTGAGAGGTGACGCGCTTCTCGCCGACGTCGCCCGCGAGCCGTTCGAGGAGCACGCGGCAGAGCGCCGGGATGTCGCTCTTGCGCCGGCGGAGCGGCGGGAGCGTGATCGTGATCGTCGAGAGACGGTGAAAGAGGTCGACGCGAAAGCGACCTTCGCTGACGCGCGTTTCGAGCGACGCCCAGCTCGCCGAAACGACCCGCACGTCGACCGCGATCGAGTGCGACCCGCCGATCGGACGCACGGCGCCGTCTTCGACGACTCTGAGGAGCTTCACCTGCGCCGACGGCGAGAGCTCGGCGACTTCGTCGAGGAAGAGCGTGCCGCGATGGGCCGCTTCGAACGCCCCCGCGCGACTCGTGACCGCGCCGGTATAAGCGCCCCGGCGATGTCCGAAGAGCTCGGCGTCGGCGAGCGAATCGGGCACGGCGCCCGCGTTCAAGGGCACGTACTCGCCCGTTCGGCCGCTCTGCGCGTGAAGGGCGCGCGCGACGACGTCCTTGCCCGTCCCCGACTCGCCCTGCAGGAGCACGCTCTGGCGCGAGCGGGCGTGCCGAGCGATCTCTTCGGCGACGCGACGCATCGGCAGCGACGAACCCACGAGCCCGGGGATGCGCGGCGCGTGACTCGCCGTCGGCTCGGAGCGCTGGCGCAAGGTGACGCTCGTGCGCCCGATGACGAAGCTTGCGCCGTCCTCGGCGAGGAGCGCCGACCCGAGCCGGGCGCCGGCCACGTAAAGCCCGTTCGTGGAGTCGAGGTCGTCCACCCTGACGCCGCCCTCCGTGAGGGAGAGCGCGCAGTGCCGGGAGCTCACGCAGCGATCCTCGAGCCGCACGTCGGCGCTCCGACCGCTGCCGAGCACGAGCGGCTGCCCGCGCGGAAGCTCGACCGTTTGGGCCGCGTCCGCGGTGCCGAGCTCGATGAGCCAGTCGCCGTCGGAGCGGCAGACCGGGAGCACCATGGTTTCCGAGGTCGTTTCACCTGGCTCGAGGGATTCGTGTTGCACGCCCTCTGGTCGGTCCGCTCGCCGCCCGAGTTGCGTGTGTGATAAGGCTCCGGCTCGAAACCCATGCCCGCCCGCCGCCTCCCCTGGTTTTGCGCCTTCGCGCTCGCCTCGACCAGCGCGTTCGCCCAGGCGCCCACCGGGCCGGCCGTGCAGAGCACGCCATCGCTCCCCGAGGTGGAAATGGACGAGCCGCCGCCGCCGCTCGTCCCCGCGGCTCACGACACGCTGAGCGGCCATTGGACGGCCGGCCTCGCGGCCGCCGTCGAGGCGCCGTTCGGCCAGCTCACGCTGGATGAAACGTCGGGCTTGGGAGCCGGCTACGGCGGGATCGTCGATCTCGGGTTCGGCGTGAGCCGGACGGTCGTGGTGGGGCTCTGGGGTAATTTCTTCGAGTACGGGAGCTCACAGTCGAGCTTCGCGCTCGGTCCCTCCGTGACGTACCACCTGGTCCAGGGCGTGCGGTTCGATCCGTGGGTGCTCGCCGGCGCGGGTTACCGGAGCCTCAGCCTCGACGCCGGCGGCGTGAAGCGCCATTTCGCCGGCTTCGAGTTCGCTCACGTCATGATCGGCGGCGACTACTTCGTGTTCAGCGGGTTCGGCCTCGGTCCCTGGCTCGACTTCGATTCGGGCGTCTTCACGACGCGCCCGAGCACGAACGCCGCGGGCGGATCGCAAGACCACACTCCCGGCATGGCGACGCATTTCGCGTTCAGCGGCGGCCTGCGCGTCGTGCTCGATTTGCCGGGGAAATAGCCGCTTCGCGCGGCCGCCCGCTCGGGTCGGACGGCCGTGGAGCCCGCTCTCACGCCGCGACGGCGATGCCGAGCGCCTGGCGCACGCGCGAATACTCTTCGCTCACCGAGTAGAGCAGGAGCTCCTTCATCTTCTCGGCGGGCGAGAGATCGCCGGGCAGCTGCTGCTCGGCGCTCAAGATCTTCTTCGCGACCTCGAGATCCCCGGACACGATGAGACCCGCGCGGCACGCGGTGAGCTCGACCGCCTGGTTCCAGCGCTTGATGTTCGCCTTCGCGCCTTCTTCGATGAAGCGCTTGACCACCATGCGCAGGCCTTCGAGCTGCACGGGCTGAATGTGCTTGGCGAGCTCCTGCGCGGTCGCGCGGATCTGCGCGGCCATGTCCTGCGGCATCGGCGTGTTCGGAGCCGCGATCATCACGCCCGCAAAGAGCATGATGGTGAGCTCGGCCTGCGTCGGGAAGAGCGTCCGGATGTAGTGCTCGCCGCGGTAATGCGAGAGGTGCTTGCCGCACATGAAGGTGAGCTCTTGCGGCTGGAACCCCGTGAGCACCGTCTGCCCGGCCACGGACGCCGGAGGCGTCGCGGGCACGGCGACGATCGCGCCGGGCACGTCGTTGCGCACGTAGAGCGCGGGCGGCTGGATCCCGAGCACTTGCGCCGCCCAGCCGAACGTCTTCGCGAAGGTCACGGTCGACGTCGTCGGGTCTTGATAGAAGCGCTTGTCGAGGACCGGCAGCTTGCCCTGACCCTGGAGCTGCGCGATCTTCGCGAGCAGCGCGGCCGGCGCGATCATCTCGAAGATCTTCGAGATGTAGAGGTTTTCGTCGGGGTGGAAGACCGCCGTCTGCCAGAGCTCGTTCGTCACGCGCCCCTTCACCGGCAGAATGCCGTGAGGGCGATAGTCCTCGAAGAAGCGCGTCTCTTCCTCGTCGGCCTTGCGCAAGAACGCCATGGCCGCCGCCTGACACCACGCCTCGTCGTACGACTGCTTGTGCAGGTAGAGGCGATAGAGCGCGCGGTACGGATCGATGGCGAGCGGATCGGCGGCGAGGAGCATGCGTTGCTCGACGATGCCGTCGTCCCAGCGCTCGTTCACTTCGTAGAGCTCGGCCAAGATCTGGTGGATCACGGTCGAGTCGGGCTTCGTGACGCTCGCCATCTTGAACGCCTCGATCGCCGTGTCCGCCTGCTGCAGGCGATCGCGATAGATGAGGCCGAGCTGGTGCCAGAGCGTGTGCTCGAGGTCGGTGTTCCCCTTGCCGGCGATGCGATGAATCATCTTCCGGTAGGAGCGCTCGAGCTGCTTCCACGCCTTCTGCGTGGTGAGGATCTTGTTGATGCGCTCGAAGGCTTCGAGGTAGCTCGGGTTCAGGTCGAGCGCGTCGTTGAAGAGCTCGACCGCGCGGTCCGGATCCTCGAGCTTGTCGCGGCAGATCTGCGCTTGGGTGAAGATGTAGCGCGCCTTCACCTCGGGTCGCACTTCGAGCTCCGCGATGGACTGGAGCGTATCGATCATGCGCTGCCACTCGCTCGCCGCCTGGTAGAGCTGGAGCAGCTTGTGCAAGAGCACGTGATCGTTCGGGCGTAGCTCGCGCGCCTCTTCCAAGGCCTCGATCGCCTTGTGCGGGTTCTTTTCCTTCTCCGCCCAAATGTCGCCGATGGTGTTGAGGATCGCGTAGCGCTCCTCCGGGTCCATCACGCTGTCGAGGATCTGGCGGCGGTAGGCGGCGACCTGCTTCCAGTCGTTCGCCTTCGCGTAGACGTCGACGAGCGCCTCGAGCGTCGGACGGTGATCGGCGTTGAGCGCGAGGGCCTTCTCGTAGTTGTTGATGGCCTGGCGCGCCTGGTTCTGCTCGCGCTTGATGTTGCCGAGCCGGAAGTAGACGTCCGTGCGCTGCTCGGTGTCGTCCTCGCTGAGCGCCGTGAGGACCTTCTGGTAATTGGTGAGCGCGCTCGGCCAATCCTTGAGCTCGTACGCGACGTCCGCGATGCCGCGAATCGTCTCCTGATCCGTCACGTCGAGCTGGTTCGCCGTCTGGTAGGCCTTGAGCGCCTTCTCGTAATTCCCGAGCGCGGCGTGGACCTTGCCGAGGAGCTTTTGCAGCATGTGCTGCTCCTGGCGGTCCTTGCCCTTGCTCTTCTTCACGAGCATCTCGGCGAGCGGCTCGGCTTGCGGCCACTTCTCGACGCGCACGTACTCCTGCACGAGCGGGAGCGCGGCCTCCTCGCAATCGGGGTCGGCTTGAATCGCGAGCTCCCACGCCTGCACGGCGGCCTCGTGCTCGCCGAGCATCTCGTCGCGGAGCTTGCCGAGCTCGACGAGCAATTTCGCCCGCGCCCGCGCCGACGGCGTGTTCGCCTGTTCTTGCTCGAGGTAGCGCGCCGCCCGATCCCAATCGGAGTCGTCGATGGCGATGGTGCGGAGCGCCGCCAGCGTCGCGAGGTGCGTCGGGTCGAGATCGAGCGCCATCTCGAAGCGCTCGCGCGCCTGCACGCGATCGGCGAGCTTCTCGTCGAGCGCCTTGCCGATGCGGTAGTACATCTCGACGCGCTGCACGCCGTCCGTCGTGAGGTCCGCGACGCGCGTCATCGCGTCGATGGCCTGCGCCGCGTCCCCCTGCTTCTCGTAGAGCTTCGAGAGCGCTTCGAGCGCCTGGATGTTCGTCTCGTCGAGATCGACGATATTGCGATACGCGTCGATCGCGCGATCGACGTCGCCGACCTCGTCGCTGTAGACCTGGGCGATCTGGCCGTAGACCTCGATCTTCGTCGCGGTGTTCGCGGCCTCGGAGACGTGACGCTCGTAGGCGTTGATGAGGTCGAGCCACTGCTTGAGACGGCGGTAGCAGCGCGCGAGCGCGACGTAAGCGCGCTCTTCCGCCGGAGAGATCTCGAGTGCTTGCTCGAGCCGTTGCGCGGCCTGATCGAACTTGAGGAAGTGCTCCTCGAGATTCGAGGCGAGCTTCAGGAGCACCTCGACGCGCTCGCGCTCGGTCTCGACCACGTCGAGCTCGCGCTCGAGGATGCGCACGAGCTCGGGCCAATCCGAGAGTCGCTCGCTCACGCGCTCGACGCCGCGGAGAGCGACGAGATTGCCGCTGTCGAGCTCGAGCACCTCGCGATAGACCTTGCCCGCCTTCTCGAACTCACCGAGCGACTGCTCGTTGAGCGAAGCGATGCGGAGCTTGGTCGCCGCGATTTGCTCGTGGTCCGTCAGCGCCGCGACCTTGCTCGTGAGGATCTGCACGAGCTCGCCGTGGTTCTGGCGCTCCTCGTAGATGCGCTCGAGCGCGGTGAGCGCGGGCAGATAGAGCGAGTCGATCTCGAGGGCGCGCTTGTAATAGCTGATGCCCTGATCGGCCTGCCCCATGTTCTTTTCGAGGAGCTCGCCGAGATCGACCAGGATCATCTTGCGGTCGTCGTTCGCGACCGCGACGTCGAGGGCCCGCTGCAGCGTCTCGCCGACGCGCTGCCACTGCGCGCCCATGCGATGAATCGCCGCCATTTGGCGCAGGACCTGAACGTTGTTCGGGTCGAGCGCCATGATCTGCTGGTAGTAGGGCTGCGCGTACTCCGGGTGGTTCAGGTTCTCGCCGTACCACTTGCTCAGGCGCAAGCAGAGCTGGATGCGCTGCTTCGGCTCGGTCTGCTCCGCGAGCCAGCCGTTCGCGGCGTTGATGAGCTCCGTCCAGCGGTTCGTCACCTGAGCGAGGTGCTCGAGGAAGCGCGCCGTCTCGTCGTCGCCGAAGTCGTCGCTGAACGCGGTGACGAGCGCGTCGAACGCCTGGTTCGGGTCGCCGAGCTTGTCTTCGAAGACGTGCGCGATACGGCGCAAGAGGTCGCTCTTCTCGGCGGCCGTCTCGCGCGTCTCGAGCCGTGCGAGGTAGAGCTCGACGAGCGGCTCCCAGCGCCCCGCGGCCGTGTGCAGCCGCTCGAGCGCTTCGAAGGCTTCCTGATGCGTCGGATCGACGGCCAGGATCTTCTCGAAGGCGGGTGTCGCCTGGTCGTAGTCGTTGACCTCTTTCTTCCAGATCTCGCCCACCTCGAGCAGCTCGCGGATCTTCTCGGAAGGCTCCGTGAGCGCCTCGGCGCGCTGCATCTTCACGCCGACGACCTCGGCGAAGCGCCCGTCCGCGCGGTAGATCTTCTCGAGCTCGCCCATGGCCTCGAAGTCGCCCGCGTCGACGTCGAGCAGGTGCCGCCACGCTTCGGCCGCCTCGAACGGCTGCTCGAGCACGCTGCCGTAGGTCTGGCCGAGCTCGCGGTAGACCTCCTTGAGCTCGCTCGGCTCGAGCAGCGCCGCCGCGCGATCGATCGTCGCGTGCAACGCGCCGACGAGCTCTTGCGGCTCCTTGCGCGTGCGCCAGACGTTGGCGACGGCGCGCAACGCCGTCACGTTCGAGAAGTCGATGTCGAGCACGCGTTGCCACGTCTCGAGCGCCTCGTCGTCGCGATGCAGCTGCTCGGCGAAGAGCCGCGCGCGGCGCACGAGCACGGCGACGCGATCCTCGTCGCTCTCCGCGATGTCGAAGTGACGTTCGAGGACGTCGGTGAGCTCGGCCCAGCGTCCCTGATCCTCGTAGAGGCCGGCGAGCGCGCGCAGCGCCTCCGGATCCTCGCCACGGAGATCGAGCACCCGCTTCCAACCCTCGACGGCCGCCTCTTTGTTGCCGAGCCGGTCGGCGGCAAGGTGCGCCATCTTCGCGCGGATCTCGGCTTCTTGCACGTCGCCCGCGGCGTTCTCGAGCTCACGCTCGTACACCTTCTGGAGCTCCGTGTAGTTCTCCGTCTGCTGGTAGATGCGCGAGAGCGCTTCGAGCGCGTTTTCGTTCGCGGGCTCGAGCTCGTCGAAGATGCGACGGTAGGCGCGCACCGCGTCGGCGATCTGACCGAGGCGCTCTTCGTAGACTTGACCGAGCCGCGTGGAGAGCTCGACCTGATCGCCCTTGTTCTCGGCGACGAGGACGCGCTGCTCGAGCACGCCCGCGAGCTCGGGCCACTGCTCGAGCGACGTGTAAATGCGGTCGAGGTGCGCGAGCGCCTCCGCTTCCTGCGGGGCCACCGTGAGGACGTAACGGTACGTCTCCTCGGCTTTCGCGACGTCGGCGAGCTCCTCTTCGAACACGCGCGCCAGGCGCTTGCCGACGACGGCCTGCGTGGCGGGCTCGATGCCCTCGATCCCGAGCACGTCGGCGTAGGCGTTCGCGAGCGGCTCCCAGCCGCCGTCGAGCATGCTCGCGAGGCGCTCGATTTCGGCCCCCGTTCGCTCGTCGAGCGGCGCTTCCTTGATCGCGCGCACGTGCACGTTGAAGGCGAGCACCGGATCGAGCAGCCGTTCCTCGGCGTCCTCCGCGATGCGGTGGTAGAGCGCCACGCGCTCCTCCGCGTCGGCCGTCTGCGCGAGCTCGGCCTCGCGTACGCGGATGAGCTTCTCCCACTCGGAGCTCGCCTGGTAGAGCGGCTCGAGGATCTGCGCGACTTCGGCTTGCTTCACGCCGCTCTCGAACAAGGCTTCGAGCTGGCGCACGGTGTCCTGATGCTCCGGCGCGGCGCTGATCACCTCGCGGTACGCGCCGATCGCGCGGTCGAGGTCGTTCAGGCGCGTCTGGTACACCTGGCCGAGCCGGAACTTGAACTCGAGAATCTCCTCGGGGCTCTGGCCGATTTCGGCTTCGCGCTGCAGGATCTCGGCGAGGTCGGCGAAGCGCTCGGTCTGCGTGAACAGACGATCGAGCGAGCGCACCGCGCCCTGATTCTCCGAGTCGACGTCGAGCACGCGGCGGTAGCGTGCGACGGCCGCCTCCACGTTCTCGAGCTGGACCTCGTAGACCTGCGCCACGCGCAGGCCGAGCTCGACGAAGCGGTCGGGTGAATCGGCGAGCTTCTCGAGCTCGGCATCGTAGAGCTGGGCCACGGCCGGCCAGCGATCGATCAGCGTGGCGAGCCGTTCGAGCGAACCGAGCGACTCCTCGTTCTGGCTGTCGACGCCGACGGCACGCGCGTACGTGTCGAACGCGTGGGCGTGATCGTGCAGGCTCTCCTCGTAGAGGCGGGCGATGCGATGCAGGAGCTCGACGCGCGCGAACGGATCGTCGCTCGCGGCCGCCTGCACCTCGAACACGCTGATGAGCTTCGCGTACTCGCCCATCGATTCGTAGACGGGCTCGAGCACCGACGCCGCCGCGAGCGGTGCGCGCTTGCCGCCCTTAATGCCCTCGAGCGCGGCGAGCGTCGGGGTGTGGTCGGGCACGATGTTCAGGATCTCGCGATAGAGCTCGACGGCTCGCTCGACGTCGCCGAGGTGGCGTTCGTAGAGCTCCGCGATCCGGTATTGGAAGCTGACGGACTCGACCGGATCTTGCGTGAGCTCGGCCTCGTGCGTGAGCACCGTGAGGAGCTCCGGCCAGTTGCCGGCGGCCTGGTAGAGCACGTCGAGGCGCGAGAGCGCCGTGAGGTCGTCCGGATCGAGCTCGAGAATGCGCTGGTAGGTGTCGATCGCGCGCTTCACGTCGTTGAGCTCGCGCTCGAAGACGGCGCCCACCTGATAGAGAATGAGCTTCTTTTCCCCGGGGTCGAGCAGCAGGTCGACCTTCTTCGAGTACACAGCGAGGAGCTCTTCCCACGCCGAGAGCGAGAGGTAGAGCTTCACGAGCGCGTCGATCGAACGCATGTCCTCGCCGTCGATGTCGAGGACCTTCTGGTAGACGGCGATCGCTTCACGCGGTCGCTCGAGCACCTCTTCTTCGAGGAGAGCGGCTTGGTAGAGCGCCTGCTTCTGCGCGTCGACGTCCTCGAGCACCGAGGCCTTGCGCTGCAGGATCTGCGACATGTCGGAGTAGCGCTCCGAACCCTGGAACAAGCCCTGGAGCGCTTCCGCCGCGTCGAGGTTCCCCGGATCGATCGCGAGCACGCGCTGATAGAGCGCGATGGCGCGATCGATGTTCGGCACGTCGTGCTCGAACACGCGCGCGGCCGCCGCGTAGAGCTGGCTACCGAGCTCGGCGTCGCGTTGTTCGGCGGCGAGCCCTTCGTACACCTTCGCGAGATCGAGCAGGCGCCCCGTCACGCGCGCGAGGCGGTCGATGCTCTGTCGCGTCTCGGCATGACCGGGATCGACGGCGAGCGCGCGAGCCATGGTGTCGAACGCCGAGTTGGCGTCGCCCGCCGAGTCCTCGTAGAGGCTCGCGATCTGGTGGAGCAGCTCCACCTTGCGCTCGGGACCGTCGGCGCGTGCGACCTGCACCTCGTGGACGCCGATGAGCTTCTGGTGTTCGCCGTGCGCGCGATAGAGCGGCTCGAGGATCTCCGCGATCGTGAGGCCGTACGACGGGTCGTGACCGAGCCGTTCGAGCGCGCCGAGCGCGTCGGGGTTGCCCGGATCGCGGTCGAGCACCTGGCGATAACCTTCGATCGCCGCGTCGACCTCGCCCATCTGCTGCTCGCGGAGCGCGGCGAGCCTCAGCATCAGACGGAGCTGCGCCTCGTCCGTGTCGGCGAGCCCGAACTGCACCTCGAGGTTTTCGGCGAGCTCGGCCCACATCTGCCGGCGGGTGAAGAGCGCGTCGAGCGCGTCGAGCGCCACGCGACTCGTCGGATCGAGCGCCAAGACCTCGCGGTAGGCGTGAATCGCCTCGTCGGGCTTGCCGAGTCGCTCCTCGAACACGGCGGCCATCTGCGCGTAGAGGAGCTCCCGATCACCCACGTCCTCGACGAGCTCGATGCGGCGGCGGAAGACGCCGATGAGATCCTCCCAGCGGCCCGTGCGGCGGTAGAGCGCGTCGATCGCCTGCAGGGCTTCGACGTCGCCCGCGTCGAGCGCGAGCACGCGCTCGTAGCTCTTCGCCGCGTCGGCGATCTTCTCGAGCTGCTCCTGAATCGAAGCGAGCCGCATCCAATACTCGCGAGCGAGCGCCGGATCCGCGAGGTCGCCCGCGACCTTCGCGTAGATGTCGATGACGCGATCCCACGCGCCGGCGTGTTGGGCGAGCACCTCGAGCTCGCTCCGTGACTCCACGCTCGCCGGGTCCTCGCGCACGGCGCGCGCGAGCGCGTCCATCGCGCGATCGAGCTGGCCGAGCTGGGTCGCCGCCGTGGCGCCGACCTTGCGCAGGAGCGCGACCTTGCGCGCCGGCTCGTCGCTCGTCTTCGCGAGGATTTCGAGGGCGCCGATGAGCTTGTCCCAGTCGCCGCGCGCCTCGTAAATGGCCTCGAGAATCGAAGCCGCCTCGCCGCTCAGCGCGCGCTCCGTGAGCATGCCCTCGAGCGCGAGACGCGCGCCCTCGTGCTCGGCGTCGAGGAAGAGGATCTCGCGGTAGTTTTCGAGCGCTCCCTGCGGGTCGTCCAGGTGATCGTGCAGGGCCTCTGCGAGCCGGAACTTGAGATCGACGAGCAGCTTGTCGTCCGACGAGAGCTCGATGCGCTTGCGCAGGACGTCGACGTACGGCTCCCACTGCTTCGAACGCTGGTAGAGCGCGTCGAGCGCGGCGAGCGAGCCCTCGTCCGCCGGATCCTCGTCGAGCACGGCCTGATGCGTCTCGATCGCGGCGGCGAGGTCGTTGAGCTCCTTCTCGTGCAGGCGCGCGATGTCGTAGCGGATGCGCTTGCGCTCGACCGCGTCGCGCGCGAGCTCGAGCTTCTTGTGCTGCACTTCGAGCAGGTCGCGCCAGCGACCCGCGTGCTGGTAGAGCCCTTCGAGCGCGCCGAGCGCCGTCTCGTTGTCGGGCTCGTTCTCGTAGACGGCGCGGTACTCGGCGAGCGCGTCGTCGACGCGCGACACTTCTTCGACGAGCACGCGCCCGAGCCGGAGCCGGAGCGCGTTCTGCTCGACGCTGTCGTTCGAGCTCTCGATCGCGGCGCGGTAGGCCGCGACCACCTGATCCCAGCCGCCGGTGACCTTCGCGGCGCGCTCCACGTCGGCTTGCGTGTTCGCGTCGCCCGGGGCGAGCTCGAAGGCGCTCAGGTAGCGCTCGAACGCCTTCGGCTTCTCGTTCAGGCGCGTCTCGTAGAGGGCGGCGACGTCGCGCAAGAGCTGGAGGCGCTCGCCCGGATCGCTCACGTGGCCGAGCCGCACCTCGATCGCCTGACTCAACCCCTTGGGGTTATTGGCGTTCTGATAAATCGGAACCAAGCGCTCCGCGGCGGCGAGGTTCGTCGGATCGATGCTCAGCACCTTCTCGTAGGCGCGAGCGGCGCGATCGAGCTTGCCCTTCTGCGTGAGCCAGAGCTCCGCGATCTTCATCAGCATCCCGACGCGCTGCGCGTCGTCGGTCGCGCGCGACTCGTTGCTCTCGAGCACGCGGATGAACTCGTCCCACTTGCCGCTCTCGGCGTAGAACACCTCGAGGTCGTCCCAGCGCCCGAGCGTGACGTAGCGCTTCTTCAGCTGCTCTTGCGCGCGGCGGTCGTCCGGCGCGAGGGTGAGCAGCATGCGGTACGCGTCGACGGCGCGCTCGTCGTCCTTCAGACGATCGCCGGCGACCTGCCCGAGCTTGTTCAAGAGCTCGATCTTCGCGGGCGTGTCGTAGGTGAGCTCGGCGAGCTTCTGCAGCACGTCGGCGAGCTTTTCGTACTCGCGCGAGCGCTCGTAGAGCCCGGCGAGCGCGTTCAGCGCGTCGACGTCCTCGGCGTCGTTCTGCAAGACGATGGCCCAGAGGTCGATGCACACCTCGGGCTTCTTCACCTTGTCGGTCGCGAGCAGGGCGACTTGCTTGAACTTCTGCGCGCGGTCGGCGCCTTCGGGCAGCGCTTCCGCCTCGCGCACCATGAGCGCGATGAGCTTCTCCCAATCACGGCGCTTCTCGTACGCGTCGCGCAGGTAGGCGATGGCCTTGGTCTGCGAGGCGTCGAGCTCGAGCACGCGCTCGTAGGCGCGCGCCGCTTCGGCCTGGTTCGCGAACTTGGTCGCGTAAAGCTCGGCGGCTTCGAGATAGTGCTGCACGCGCTCGTCGGGGTCGGCGACCGCGTCGCCGAGCGCGATGAGCGTCTTCACGTATTCGTGGTGGCGCTTCGCCGCGGCCTGCTGCGCGAGCTTCTCGCGGAGCTCGCCGACGAGCGCGCTGTTTTCGGCCTTGGGCGGCGGCGCGGCGGCCGCGGGGGGCGGAGCCGGAGCGGCGGCGACGGGAGCGGGCACCGGCGTGGGTTCGGGTGCCGGTTCCGGTTCGGGTGCCGGTTCGGGCTCGGGGACGGCGGCCGGCGGCGGCGCGGTGACGAGCTCGGGCTCCTCCGCGGCCGCGGGTGGATTCGTCGGTGCGTCGAGGCTCGGCTCCGGCGCGGTGGTGCTCGGATCCGACTTGGCTTCGCCCTTGGGGCGCTTCGAACGGCGTGAACGTTGCGACACTTCCGCCTCCGGGGGCGTGCTGAGCGAGGCACCGATTTGCGCTTCGAATGCGCGAAGCGCCGGGTGCTGTGGGTCGATGCGCGCGAGCCGCTCGAACGAGCGCCGCGCCTTGATCAAATCGCCGCGCTCACGCCAGGCGATGAGCCCGGCTTGCGCGAGCAGGTACGCCGCGCCCTCGCCGAGCGACGAGCGATCGGCGATCTCGTCCGCGAGCGCGATCACGCGATCCCAGTCGCCGCCGCGCGCGCCGTACACGTCGCGCAAGAACGTGAACGCTTCGTCGCGCGTCGGGTCGGCGCGGAGCGCCTCTTCGACGAGCTCGGAGCCGAGCTCGACGTTCGTGTGGCGGAGCGCCCAGCGCGCGCCGAACGCGTACGCGGCGTCCGCCTTCTCGCCGGAGCCGTTCATCTGCTCGAGCGCGGCGCGCTGCGTCTCGAGAATCGATTCGGTGCGGCCGCTGTCGACGAGCAAGCCCTCGTACGTCGCGGCGACGTGCCGATCGGTGGGATCGGCCGCGTACGCCTGCGCCAGGATGCCTTCGACCTCGTCGGGCGAAAACCGGCGCGCGAGGCGCGCGGCGCGCAAGAAGAGCTGCGCTCGCTCGGCGGGCGTCGCCGCGGCGTGCGCGGCTTCGACGATCCCGAGCATGCGATCCTGCCATTCGTCGGGGCCGGCCTGCACGTCCTGCAAGAGCTCCGGAATGTCTCCGGGCTCGCCGTTCGAGCTCTGGAGCGCCTTCGCGTAAGCCTCGGTCGCGCGATCGTACTCGCCGAGATCGGACAGCACGTCGCCGAGCTGCCGGTAAAGCGCGCTGCGGTCGGGACTCTCGGGCGCAGCCTTGAGCTCGAGCTCGAGCAGCTTCTGCACCATGTTGAGCTTGCCGAGATCCCAGTAAATCCCGCGGGCCTCGGCCAACGCTTCGACGAGCGCCGGGTTCTGCTTGTACGCGTCCTGAAAGTGCTTGAGCGCGCGCACCCCCTGAAGGAAGCGGCTGCGCAAGAGGCGCCCGAGCCGAAGGTGAAGATCCGCTTTCGCCGCCGGGTCGCTCGCGGCGCCAATCCCTTGTTCGAGCGCCTCGACGACGCCTTGATAGTCGTGAGTGCTCGTAAGCTGCTTCAGACGCTGCTCTAGATCCATGCTGCCTCGGTCACCTGCCGAAACCCCCGACGCCCCTCGATCTCGCGCCTTCCGGAGGAAAAGGGCGCGACGCTTTCAAACCCAAAGCCCCACGCGCGACCCCGCCCGCACGAGCCGCGGGGTCGCCTTCGCACACTTGCACCGCTCACCGTTCGCTCGCGGGCAAGACGCTCGGTCACTGTCCGAGCTTCTGGAGCAGCGACTGTGAAGTCTGGCACTGCTCCTCGAACTTCTTGGCGCCCGCACCTTTGCAGACGCGCTTCGTGAACGTGTTGAGTAGACGAACCGCGCGCTCCTTCTGAGGCGGATCCATCGTGGCGTAGGTGCTGCCGAGATCGAAGGAGAACTCCGGGTGCGACTCGCCCGCGAACTTTTCCGCCTTCTCGACGGCGGCGAGCTGCCCCGCTTTGTCCCCGCGCATGAGCGCCGCGTTCGCGAGCAAGATGTACATGTTGTAAATCTTGGGGAGGTTCTTCTCGTCGGGCTGCACGAGCTTCGTGCCTTCGTTGATCACCTGCTCGGCCTCTTTGTCGAGTTTGAAGAGCAGGTAGAGGTCGGCGAGATCCGGATAGAAGAAGCCCTTGGTCGGGTCGTGCTGAATCGCCTTCGTGTACTGATCGACGGCGCCCTGCTCGTCATCCGTCCACTGCAAGCACTCACCCAACAAGAAGTAGCACTCCGCGATGTTCGGGTCCTTTTCGATGCACTTCTTGAGCGGCTCCTTCGCCTGCTCGAACGCGTCCTTGTTTCCGCCTTCGGCCTGTTTCACGAGCGCGTAGCCGCGCTTGTACCAATACGTGGCGAAGTCGGGCGCGAGCGAGGTGGCTCGGGACAGCGTCGACCCCATCTTGTCCCAGTCCTCTTTCTTCTCGTAAGCATTCGCGAGCTTCCAGAGGATCCGGTGGTTCGAGGGGTCGAGCTGAACCGCCTGCTCGTACTTGCCGATGGCGTTCTCGACGTTCACCTTGACCGACTGATCACCCTCGTTCGCGAGGTTGATGGCTTCGATCCCGTTGCGGCTGCAGCCGGCGGCCGAGAACACGAGAGCCAGTGCGAGACCGATGATCTTTTCGCATCGAACGAGTTTCATGGGGCGCTATCCGTGGGGTTCGAAGGGATGTGCGGCGTGGGCCGACCGAGCCCAAGCCTGGCTGTCCTGAAGCGGTAAGTTCCGAGGCGACGTAGCCCGCCGCGACCGGCGTGCGACCGACTTCGGCGCGACACGATCGGCCCTTGGTGCGCGAGCAAGAGGGGCCAGAGCATAGGCGCACGGCACCCGTGAAGTAAAGCCGCAATCCGTCCCGGTTCACGCGGAGTTTACGAGCTTTTCGCTCGCGCGCTCGCGGGGCTCGCTTGCTCGCTCCTTTGCCCTGGAGCGCTGCGCCTGGGGCGCAGCGCGGCGACCTGGGGCGCAGCGCGGCGACTCGAGGACTCGTGCCGCCGACCTACGACCGATGGGGCGCGCTGCGGTGCGGCGACCTGAGGTCAGCGCGGCGACTCGACGACTCGTGGTTTCGAGACGGGCGAATGAGGGCTGCGATGCGGCGCGCGGGGTAACTGGTTAAAGCTCGTGCGCCTCGAGCGGCCGCGGGAAACCCGTCGGACGGTCGAGGCGCATGAAGTCCGTTTGCGGAAACAGACTCGAGCAGCCGGGTCGTATCAACCCGGTTCGAGCATGATCGGATAAACGACCGTGACGATACCGCCTTCGGGCTGCGGGAAGCTCAAGCCGTAAAACGCGGAGAGCACACAACTCACCACACCGCTATCCGGCAAATCCGAGCCGCCGTTGCCGACGTTGGACACCGAGCCGTCACGTCCGATGACGAAGCGCGCCGACACGCGACCTTGCAGGTTCGGGTTGCGCCCGAGGCCCTGCTCGTAACACATGCGGAAACGACCGTAGTTCTGGCGCACGATACGCTGGATGACTTCCGGCGGCAGGCGGCCGCTGACGGTCGTCGCGCCCATGCGCACCTTGGGGGCCGCGGTCTTGTGCGAACCACCGAGACGGCCGTGACCGGCGCCGAAGCCCTGTCCGGTACCGACGCCGGCGCCGTGGCCGAGCGTACCGATGTTTCCGAGACCGATGCCTTCACCACGACCGCCGCCGCCTTCACCGATACCGGAAAGGCCGAGACCGCCGGCACCGAACGCGTCGCCGATTTCGTCGCCCCACATGTTGCCGCGGGCGCTGATCTCGTCCGTGCCGGACGAGGTGTCACGGCCCCACGGCGCCGTCGGGGCGTTCGGATCGCCGGCCGCGCCCGTGTTGAGCAGGCCGATCATGCCGAACTCCATCGCCTCGCGCAGAGCGGCCTGACGCGCGATGTGCGGATCCGGATTGTCCTTCGGACCCTGCACGGCGTAGCGCTTGTTGGTCGCCTTGGTCGTGGGGTTACCCATCGACCCTTCTTCGCCCTTCGCGCGCGTCCCGGTGCCGCCCTCCTTGTTGTCGGAGTTGTCCTGGACGACCTCGGGATCCTTCTCTTCCTGTTCGCGCTCGGCAGCCGCCTTCAAATACTGCTGCATCAAGAAGAGCGCGTCTTTGTCGAGCTCCTCGTCGTCGGTGAGACCGAGCGGCGGAACGAAGAACGCCATCGCGGCGATGAGGCCCGCGTGCGCGAGGAACGAGAGGCCGAAGTACATCGCGACCGTCCAGTCCCACGCCGTCGCGACGCCGTGCTTGATCGGACGACCCGCGTTCACCGCGGCCACCTCGAACACGAAATCGTTCAGCTCCATGTGCGCGCGCGCGCCGCCCGGCAGCGAGAACTGATGACCACCGCTGAGCTCGGCGCTCGGTTGCGCGCGAGCACGGATGTCGTCGAGCGAGAGCCGGCCCTGACCCGGCAAATCGACGTAACCGTGCGCGGCCGGAGCGATCACGAGGCTCACCGACGCGCGATCGCCCGTGACGATCGGCAGGCGCGTGGTTCCGAGCTTCTCGCTCGGAATGAAGAAATCGCACCCGAAGTTCTTCCCCTGCTCTTCGCCGACGTAGAAGTTGCGCGGGGGCGTGAGGTGCGAGACGTGGAGCACGTTCGAGCCCCAGAGCACCATCACCTCGACGGATTGAACGTGCGGGAGCTCGACCTCGTCGGCGCTCACCGCCGGGCCGCTCTGCAGCATCTGGTACGTGTAGCTGCCCTCCGGCGCGTCTTCCGGCACGTACGCCGCCGCGGCATGAGCCTGCGCGGCCGCGCCCGCGGCGAACGGATTCGCCTGACCGACCTCGAACGGATTCGGAGCGCCGCCGCCGAACGGGTTCGGAGCGCCACCGCCGAACGGGTTCGGAGCACCGCCGCCGAACGGATTCGGGGCACCGCCGCCGAAGGCGGGCGGAGGCGGCGCGTGCGCCTCCGTACCGGCCGGATCGGCCGCTTCGAGCACGATCTTCGCGCCGCCCACTTGGATCTGATCGCCGACGTGCAGCTTGCACTTGTTGACGCGCGCGCCGTTCACCAAGGTCCCCGGCTCGTTGCCGAGGTCGATCAGCGTGATGTCGTCCGGACCCGCGACTTCGATCACCGCGTGCATCCGCGACGCGTACTCGTCGTCGACGCGCAGATGGCTCTTCGGATCCTTGCCGACCTTGACGATGTCCTGCGTCACCGTCTCGTGGCGCTGGAACGCATCACCTTGATAAATCGCGAACGTCAGAACTGCCTTGGCCATAAATCGATCTTCCTCAAGTGCTGCCCGTGCAGCGCACACCGGCTAGCGGCGCCCAATCTCGCCGCGCTTCGAAACTCAGATGTTCTCGACCGACTTCAGCATCTCGGGGATGAAGTGCGTGCGCGGTCGAATCAGCGTCGTGCGAGCAGCCTTCGGCCGCACCTTGATGGTCGCGTCGTTCGGACCGAAGCCACCGGCCGCGAGCGGGTCGTCGCTGAACTCGTACCCGTAGCCTTCGCCGCCTTTGGAATCACCGGCCGTCTCTTTCGCAGCCGCCGCGTCCTGCGCCCACGCGCTCGACGCGAGCATCAGCACGAATAGCCCAGCCACCGCCCCAACAACCTTCTTGGTTCGTTTGGAAGTCGCCATTTTCTTCAACTCCTGATTGCTTTCCGCGCGCGGGCCGCGTCCTGATTCCAGTGGGATTGTACTCACAGCGAGTACCTCGTCAACCACTAATCCGGCTGGTTCGACACCAGCCGAATCAGCTAGTTCCCGGTCGTTTCACTATTTCTTCGCGGGGGGCTTCGGAGGCGCCGGCGGAGCCGGGGGCGCCGGGGCCTTCGCCGCAGCCGCGGCCGAAGCCGAGCCGGCAGGCGCCGGGGCCGCCGCGCCCGGAGCCGGAGCACCCGAGCCAGCCGGCGCCGGAGCGCCGCCCTTCGCGCCGGCGGCCTTGTCGGCGGCGGCCTTGTCTGCAGCGGCCTTGTCGGCGGCCGCCTTGTCGTCTTCGGCCTTCTTCTTGGCGTCTTCGTCGGCTTGCTTCTTCGCCGCCGCTTGCGCCTCTTCGTCGGCCTTCTTGGCTTCTTCGCCTTCCTTGATGAACTTGATGGTGTCCTGGATGTCCTGCATGCGGTCCTTCGAGCGCTTGACCGCTTGCGCGTACACCGGGTCGTCGCCGGCCTTCTCGATGAACGCCTGGTACTGCTCGGACGCCTTTTGCAGACCCACGCTCGGATCCCCGCGCTTGGCGCGGAACTCCTGCGTCAGGATCGCCTCGTTGTAGTAGGTCTCCGGACGCGACGCGTCGATCTTCTTCGCGGCGTCGAGGTGCTGCTGCGCCTCGGCGACGTTCTTGTCGAAGTTCGAGTCGTTGATCTGACCGCGGAGCGCGAGCGCCAAACCGAGCTGGGCTTCGTACTCGTTCGGACGGAGCTTCAGCGCGTCACGGTAGGCCTTCTCCGCCTCCTCGTAGCCGCGGAAGGAGAGGTTCACGGCCGCGTAGTTCATCTGCGCCTCGAAGAACTTCGGGTCGAGCGCGCGCGCGCGGCCGAACTCCTTCACGGCGCCGTTGAAGTTCTTGAGCTCGACCTGGATCAAGCCGGTCGTGTTGTGGATCGGGGCGTAGTTCGGGTTCTTGTGCTGCGCTTGCGACGCGACGAGCGCCGCGAGATCGAGCTGCTGGCCGTTCGCGTCGATCGTCTTCGCGCCCGAGACTTCCATCCCGCGCTTGCCCTTGCGTGAACGCGTCTTGTTCGTACCGACCGCGTTCTTCGCGAGCTCGAGGTAGTAGTTCGCGAGCTGATTGAACGCCGGCATGTAGCCGTCGTCGATCGCGAGCGCGCGCTGCAAGTTGCGCTGGGCGCGCTCGAGGTCGTTCTTGCCGTCGCTGTCCGACTGGTCGCTGTTGCGATCCATCTGCAGCGCCGCGAGGCTCACGAGCGCCTCGACGTTCTGGAACTTCGCGTCGCGGATGATCTGGTCGAGCTGCGTGATGGTCGAGTCGATGTCGCCCGTCTTCTGGTAATCGTAGAGGACGAGCTGCGCCTTCGCGCGGTGGAAGCTCGAATCCGCGGCGGCCGCGGCCTCGAACTGCTTGCGCGCGTCGGCGTCCTTGCCGCAGCGCTGGTCGGCGAGACCGGCGTTGTAGAGGGCTTCCGGGAAGGGGCGGTTCGTCGCGGAGACCTGCGACTGCGCCGCCTTCACGAACTGGTCGGCGATGTCCTTGCAGCTCGCCTCCGTCCAGTCGCCCTTCTTGTCGTGGTCGAGGAACGCCTCGAGCGCCGAGTCGAAGCCCGCGGCCGCGGCCTTGGAGACTTCGTGCCCGGTGCCCGTGCTGCGCCCGCTCTTGTCGGACGCCGAGAGGGCCTTCACCGACCCGCCGCCTTGCACGCTGCCGCCGCAAGCGACCAGCGCCGGGAAGAGCCCCGCGCACAACACCGTCGTGAAGCGCTTCATCACCAAACTCCTGCCCTGTGGGTTAGCGCGGGTCATTTCTTGCCCTTCTTCTTGCCGCCGGTCTTGGCCACTGCCTTGCCGCTCTTCTTCTCGGGCTTGTCGTCGTCCGAAGACGACTTCTTGTCGTCGTCGTTCGCCTTGGCGACCTTCGTCTTCTCGGCGGGCGGCGGCAGCTCGGCCGTCTGCGCCGCGATCGGCGTGCCGCCGATGCGCAGCGGGTTCGACTGCTCGCGGAGCACGCTGTTCACGCGGTTCGGAGCGCCGCGGAACTCGTCGACCAGGTGGTATTCGTTCTTGTAGTTCGTCGCGAGCCACTCCTCGCAGGTACGACTGAACTGGTCGAAGTACTGGTACTTGACGGAGTAGCCGAGGCAGACCTCGAAGGCGCTCTTCGCTTGCTGCTTCTGCGGCTCCGACGCGTCGTCGAGTGCGCCGTAGTAAGCGGTGCGAATCTCGTAGTCCTTCTTCATCGAGTCCGGGATCGGCGCCGCGCGGAACTCCTTCACGAAGGTGCCCCACATCTCGCCGACGCGGGAGCCGGCCGCGATGACCCAGCGCGGCGGCGGCACCGGCTGAAGATCGACGATCTTCTTGTACTCGGCGCTCGCGTCCTCGATGAGCGGGCGCTTCTTGCCGATCCAGTCCTTCACCTTGGTCTGGATGTGCTTGAGCACCGCTTCCTTCGTGCCGGGACCCTTGTAGACGGGGAACTCGACCTTATCGACCTTCGCCTTCTTCTGTTCGGCGAAGAAGAACTCGGCCTCGCCGACCGCCTCGAGCGCGCGGCCTAGGCGGCGTTGCGTCGAGCTCGGATCCTCGCCGGGCGTGTTCAGGATCTGGTTCGCGGCCGCCTTCGGGTCGGCCCACGTCTTCACGATCTTCGCGTATTCCTGACCCGCCGGGCCTTCGCGCTTGGTTTGATCCAGCGCCCTCGCGAGCAGCGCGTGCGCCTGCACTTGCACGTCGAGCGTCGCCTTCGAGTCGATGAGTTTCATCGTGCCCGAGAGCCGCTTCTGCACGTTCCCCCAGTCCTTCTTTTCGCCGTAGTGAGCGGCGACGGCGAACGCGATCTGCGCCGCCTGCGCCGCCTTGCGTGCGCCGAAGTACTTGTTGAACGCGTTCGCGTCGTCGATGGCCTGCGTTTCCTGGCCGAGACCGAGCCTGAGCACGGCCGCGTCGGAGAGCGCCTGATCGGCGAACTCGCCGTGGTAGTCCGTGACCTTCGCGTAGCGCTCGAAGAAGTCGGCGGCGCGGTCGTACACGGCGATGGCCTGGTAGTTGCCACCTATTTCGTAGGTCGCTTTCTTCGCCAGGTCGCTCTTGTCGAGTCCGTATTTGTCGGAAATCAGAATCTGTCTGACTTGAATCGACTTCGCTAGCAGGCGTGCGGCCTGGTAGGCGCGCGCCATGTTGTAGACGATTTCGTCGGCCTTCTCGCACTGCTTCGGGTGGTCGCCCTTCGCGAGCGGCTCTTCGCAGTACGTGCGCCAGAGGTCGAGGTACGCGTCGGCGCCCTTCTTGTAGTTGTCGAGCGACTCGCGATACTGCCCCTTCTCCTGCTGCCCGTCGGCGAGCTCGACGATCTTCTGCGCCTTCAAGCGCGCGATGTCGAACTGGATGCGCGTGAGCGTCTCGCACTGCTCCTTGTTGTCCTCGAACTTCGGACCCTTGCAATAGAGCTCGAGGAACGTCGGAACGTCCTTGCCCATGTCGTCGAAGCAAGACGGGCGCGGGGGCTCGGCGCGCGACCCGAGCACGTTGATCGCCTCGAGGTAGAGCTGCGCGGCGTAGATGCCGGCGTCCTTGTCCGAGTGGTTGATGGCCACGTCGCGGAACGCGAGCGCCGCCTCTTCCCAGTGCTGCGCCTCGAAGTAGGTACGCGCGCGCGCGTACTTCACTTCGACGTACTGCTCCTCGGACTCCTTATCGCCCTTGGTCGGCTTGATGTAACAGATGTAGCGGTTGAAGGCCTGGACCATGCCCTTCTGCTGGCTGGTCATCTCCTTCGGCTTGAAGGTGTCCCACTGGCCTTTCTTGGCCGAGCGCTCCTTCTCGCCGGCGCCCTTCAGCGCGAGCTCGTCGCGGCCCTTGCGGTCCGCGTCGCCCTTGTACATCTGGTCGTACATCTTCTGGTAGCAGAGCACCGAGGCGTACGCGGCTTCGGCCGCTTGCTCCGCCTTCGGGTTCTCAGCCACGACCGCGTCGAACGCCGGCCCGCAATCCTCCCAGCGCTGCTGGAAGTAGAGCAAGTCCGCCATCGCGTACTTGATCTTGTACATCGTCGGCCAGTCGTCCTTGACGATGCGCGGGAACTGGAACTTCGAGAAGTCGTCGGCGGTGAAGTTGTCGGCGACCTTCTTGTAGAGGTACGCGGCGAGATCCATCGTCTTCTTGTCGCCGGTGCCGCGCACGCCGCCCGAGCCGACGGCTTCCAAGTGCCAGCTCATCGCGGTTTCGGCGAGGAGCTCCGCCGTCTTGTTCGAGCACTCGAACTTCGACTTGTCGCTCGTGCTGCCCTTCGCGAAGTCGTTACGGACGCGGAGCTGGTTGTCGAGCTCCTTCCGAACCGCTTCCTTGTCACCCGAGAAGAGCGCCTGCGTCGCGGCCGTGATCTGGCCCTGGTAGTAGCAGCTCTTCTCGCCGCCATCGCGGCCCATCAGGTCTTTGTAAAGGACGATCGCTTCCTTGTAGTGACCGGTATCCATGTATGCCGAGCCGAGCTCGTTCATCATGCTGATGGTCTGGGTGTTCTCGCCGCTCTTGTCGCCGGAGATCGGCTTCAAGAAGTTGAACGCCTTTTCCGGCGCGCCGCTCACGGCGTAGACCGGGATGAGGTCGCGGCGCGCGGCCTTCGCGAGCTGCTTCGCGTTCGGCAGGTCGCTGAACTGATCGCCGTACTCGATGACCTTCTTGAACTCGTTCAGCGCGTTCGCGTAGTCGCCCTTGTTCCAGTGGACGTAGCCGAGCTTGTACCGCGCGTAGCCGTAGACCTTGTTGTTCGGCGGCGGGTACTTGATCACCTCTTTGTACGCCGCGGCGGCGAGGTCCCACTTCGACGGATCGCCCTGCGCTTCCTGGAAGAAGAGCTCGCCGAACGCGAGGTAGGCGTTCGGGATGTACGGGCTCTTCGGCGCCTTGTCGATGAGCTCGAGGTACACCTCGCGCGCCTTGTCGTAGTTCTGCGCCTGCTCGTACTCGTACGCGAGGTAGTAGAGCACCTCGTCGATCTTCGAGTACTTCGGGTACTTGTCCTTCATCGCGGTGTAGAACGCGATGGCCTTCTGGCGCGCGGCCTTGACGATCTTGTCGGCCGCGGCGGCGTCGGTGCGGAACTTCGACGCGTCGAGCTTCTTCGCCTTCGCGTCCTGCGCCTGCACGTCGGCGGCGATCTTGTCGCGAAGCGCGGCGCTCTCGAGCTCGACGTAGCCTTCAGCCAGACGGCGCGTGAGCTGCGGCTTGTCCGGCGAATTCTCGGGCGTGTTCCGGTAGAGGCGCTCGAGACCCTGAATCTCGGTGATGAGGAGCGCGCGGG
This sequence comes from Polyangiaceae bacterium, assembly GCA_035499895.1. Taxonomy (GTDB): domain Bacteria; phylum Myxococcota_A; class Polyangia; order Polyangiales; family Polyangiaceae; genus PMG-095. Next base: position 35,957 of record DATJXW010000189.1, read on the forward strand.
CGCGAGCCTGCAAGCGCGTCTTGCGCGTGTCGCGCTCGGCGTACTTCTTGAGCTCGTCCGGATTCACCGGCTTCACGTCGTCCTGACGCTTCTTCACGTCGATCGGCGGGGGCGCGCTCTGGAACGCGGCGCCGTGCTTCTTCTTGCCCTCGAACTGCGTGGGGCCGCCCGGGCACGCCTCGAGCTCCTTCGGCGCGTCGGTGCCGATGCACTCCGCGCTGAGGTCGCTCATCTTCGCCTCGGGCGCGGCGGTCGCGCCGAGCGCGACGAGAACCACGCCGGTCAGCGTGGCGAGGAAGGAAATCGCGCGATTCTTCGAACTCATCATCTCATCTCCCACACGCGGACTCGACGACCTGGCGATAGAACCCGAGCTCGTCGCGCCAGTATTCGCCGTTGAACGGCCAGAGCACGTGCTCCTCGTCAGGCTTGACGACGCCGTAGATCTTCGATTCGGCCTTCGACACCATGCCGGTCTGGATCTTCGTATCCAAGATGTTGCGCTGCGCGGCGGTGATATCGATGAGGATCTTCTCACCGTTGCGCATGTGCTCGCCGAGCTCGTCGACGTTGCGGCGGTAGCGCTGAATCGCGAGCTCGCCGGCTTGACGCACGGCGAGGTCGCGCGCGAGCTTCAGCGCGTCGCCCACCTGCTGGCCGAGCCCGGAGCTCTGGAAGCTCTCGGGCGACTTGTGGAAGCGCTTGTCCTCTTCGTCGAGCAGGCGGACATAGTCGATGTTGCGGAGCAGCTGGCGATCGCTGAGCGCGTTCTCGACGATCGGACGAATGCGCTCGTCCATGTCGCCTTTACCCTCGCGCACCTGGAGCAGGAACTTGAAGAACGGCTCCTCCTGGTTCTGGCCGGAGTACTTCTTCAACACTTTTTCGAGCTCGTCGCGGATCGGCACGTACTTCTTGTGGAAGCGCGCGACGGTGATGCTCGCGGCGTCGTAGTTGCAGTTGGTGAAGTAAATCACCGCCTTCAAGATGTCGGCCTCGGGGTGGAACGAATTCGGGAAGTACGGAGCTTCGATCGTGTGGATGTTGCCGAGCGCGTGCGGGTACTGGCCGGCCATGAAGTACGCCCACGACTCCTCGAACAGCGCGTCGAGCCAGTACTCGCTCGTCTCGTCCACGCTGTTCCAGTACTTGACGGCGGCGGAGAGCTTCGTCTCGTTGACGTTCGGCGCGTTGGTCTCGGCGTCGAGAGTGATCGCCGACGAGTAGTACGTGCGCGCAATGGAGAGGTTCGCGAGGTCGCGCATGCGATCTTCGTCGTCCACGCCTTCGACGCCCTCGTCGAGCGCTTTCAAGATGCGCTGGAACGCCTTCACGGCGGGCACCGACTTGCGCACCTGCACGTAGCTGATCCCCGTGAAAAACTGGGATTTTACGTAGTGCGGGCTGTGACGATCGACGAGCCCGAACAAGCGAATCGCCTCTTCGTACTGGCGGTTCCGGTACTTGTACCGACCGAGCATGTAGTTGAGCTGCCAGTAGAGCTCGCGCTGCTGCGGGTTGTCGAAGCGCGCGACCTGATCATCGGTGTACTTACCGACGCGCTCGATGATGTCGGCGGGCTCCGGCAGCTGCAGGGCGAGCTTCGCGAGCCAGAGCAGCGTCTCCTTGAACTTGAGGTGACTCGGGTTGTCCGCGATGACGCTGAAGATCGCGTAGCTTGCTTGGTAGAACTTGAGTCGGTAGAGGCAGATCGCGAGGTAATATTCGGCGAGCTGCTTGTTGCCGGCGTCGTCGCCCGTTTCGCCCGAGACGACGCGATGGAGCGCCTGCGCCGCTTCGCTCCACTTCTCCTTGTCGAAGAGCTGCTTCGCCGCGGCAGCGCCTTCCGTCATCGTGCCCGCCGTGACGGAGCCGCCGCCCGACGACTGACCTTCGTCGAGATCGATGTCGACGCCGTTTTTCTTACCGCCCGGTTTCTTCGCGCCGGCCGCCGGTTTCTTGGCGGGCGCGGCGTCGTCGAGATCGATCACGTCTTGCGCGCGCGCGTGACGCGTGAAGGTCGTGCTCGAAAGCACGCAGGAGAACACCATCGACACAGCAACCAGCCGCTTTCGGAACATGGATCCTCTTCTCCTAATCGGCGCCTAGCAGGGCGGCGCCGCGACACGGGCGGGGGACGAGGCGTGGCGAACGCCAAAAAACCTAATAAGAACCGCTAGATAGATAGCGCGACCGAGGCGATGTTAGATACCGGCGGGAACGGTTGTCAAGTGTCGTCGGAATGCGGCCCTCGAGCCTGTTCGGTGACGGGACCCTGCCGATGTAATTTTTGGATTGAGCGCGAAGGTCGCTCGGACCTCTACGTGGTTCCGACACACGGACTCGGCGCACGCTTGGCGCGACACGCGCGTGACGCGTGAAGCGGTGCGACGAAGCGGCTGACGCGCCGCGCAGTCCCGCGCCGCGCACCAGGGCGAGAACGTTCGTCGCTCACTCGAACCGCCGCGCGAGGCCGCACCGGAAAGCGCCGAACGCCGGACCTTTCGCGTTGACGGAGTTAAGATCGCTCGACTACCGTACCGCGGGCTCTAGCACCGGCTTTGAGCTAAAGCCTCAACAACAGCACACCTACTGGTGCGAGGACGATGAACCTGACCTCTCCCGTGAAACACTGGCTTCTGGCTGCCGCGCTCGGCCTCTCCGCGCTCGCGTGTCAGAGCGGCGGCGTCGGCGATCCTTGCATCCCGGAAGACGAGTACCACCAGACGTTCAACGGTTACGCGCAGACCGAGGTCAACGTCGAGAGCAAGTCGTTCCAGTGCGAAACGCGCGTGTGCATCGTGAACCACTTTCAGGGTCGCGTGTCGTGCCCGTACGGTCAGTCGGGCATGAGCGCGGACGGCACGAGCCCCGACATCGTCGACCCGACGAGCCCGGACTACAAGCAGCCGATCGATCCGGCGCGTTGCCGCATCCCCGGCACCGACGGCAAGCACTGCATCGACGGCAACACGCCGCCGAACCCGGTTTCGTGCCCGAGCGGCGGCGGCGCCGGTCTCACGAACATCGACGCGATCACCGTGCCGGTCGATCCGCAGCTCGTCTACCGCAACGCGCAGGACACGGTGTACTGCTCGTGCCGCTGCAAGGGCCCTGATACGACCGCGAAGTATTGCGAATGCCCGAGCGGCTACGTCTGCAGCGAGCTCGTGAAGGAGCTCGGCCTCGGTCCGTCGCAGCTCGCCGGCTCCTACTGCGTGAAGTCGGGCACCGTGTACGATCCACTCGCCATCCCGCTGCCGGACACCTGCTACAGCGACGTGGTGCAGGACAAGCTCACGAAGACGGCGGACGGCCGCTACGACCTCGCCGACGTGTGCGGCCCCGCCGGCCAGAACCCGTGATGCGGTGACGAGCGCGGCCGAGCGTCGCGCGCTCGGAACGCGAGCGGAAGCGCTCGTCGTCGAATACTTGGTCGGTCGCGGCTACGAAATCGTCGCGCGGAATCTGCGGCTCGGCGCGCTCGAAATCGACATCGTCGCGCGCGACGGCCCCGTCGTCGCCGTCGTCGAGGTGCGCACGCGCGGCCCGACGGCGCTCACCACCGGCATCGGCAGCGTGCTCCCGAAAAAGCGCGAGCGGATCCGCCGCGCGGGCGAGCGACTCTGGCAGCGGCGCTACCGCCGCGACCTCAGCGTCGAGCGCCTGCGCTTCGACGTGGCGAGCGTGCGGCTCGACCTCGACCCGCCCGAAATCGAGTACGTGGTCGCGGCGTTCTAGAGCTCGCGAGCGGCTACGACGCGCTCGGCCCGATCGACGGCTTGACCTCGAGCGCCGCTTCCATGTCGCGGAGGAGCGTGTGGAGCGGCTCGAGCTCGCCGGGCTCGGCCTTCGGCTCGAGCGTCTTGATCGCCTGGACGAGCTTCGCGATCTCGCCTTCTTGCCGCTCGCGCAGCGAAATCACCATCGAGCGATACGCCTCGAAGAACTCGACGAGCTCGTCGCCCTTGCGGAGCGGCGTCGGCACGCGCAAGCGGCCGTCGGCGACGTTGCGCAGGTTCGCGCGCATCTTGTAGATGGGGCCGGCCACGCGGTGCGTCACCACGATGCCGGCCGCGCCGATCAGCACGACGAGCAGCGCGAGCGCGCCGCAGAGCGTGTAGAGCATCGCCGTCTGGCGCGCGGCGAGCGCCGCCGCTTGTTCCTTGAGGGTCGCGGCTTGCTTGACGAGCTGATCCTGCTGCGCGTGGAGCCGCTCGTCCTGCTTGGCGGCGTCCGCCTTGAACGCTTCGAGCAACGCGGGGTTGTCGCTGTAGACCGGGTCCTTCACGATGTTCATCTGGACCACGAGACTCACCTTCTGGCTCTCGGCGACGACCTCCTTGCCGCGAGCGACGACCTCTTCTCCTTGATGCACGGCGTTCGAGCTCTCGGCGATCACCGCGTTGCTCGTGCCCCAGATCACCGAGCCCAGGCCGAGGCTCAGCGCGACGGCGATGAGCATCAAATAGCCCGTGTATTTGAATTGGAAATGCGGGTCGAGGAGGTAGTTCTTCAGCCGGCGCTGGTGGCGCCCCCCTGCGGGCTGCGTGGCGGTTTCAGCGTCTGCCATTCCTAGCTCCTCGAACCTCGCCGCTCGTCGGCGGCACAAATCCCAGTCTCAGCGTAGGCCCTTGCCCGGAGAACGAGCAAGAACTCGCAAGCTTGTCGGTGGCTCTTCGCGGGTCGTCATTGGATCTGCGCGGCAATCCCGGGAAACTTCTGCATCGCGCGCTCGGCGGCCATTTTCACGAGGTCGTCCTCGGACCCGGTGTCTTTGCCCGAGACGCCCTGCTGCGTGAGGGGCACCGCGAAGTTCCCGAGCAAAGACTTGTCGGGATAAGTGAAAATAGCGATTTCGAGCCGCACCTTCAGCGTGTCGGTGCCGTACTCGATGGGTCCCACCTTCGGGGAAAGATAGAAGGCGCGCAGGCCCTTGTGCGCGGCGAGCACTTTCTTCGCCGCGTCGGCCGTCTCGCCGTCGGGCGCGATGGCGACGGCCACGTCCCCGGCGGCGCCGGCCATCGACGCGTGAACCATGCGATCCACGCCGTCCCCGCTGCGGCCCGACTTATCGGTGGTCTTACCGATCGAGATATAGAACTTGGTGCTCGGCCCAATCGCGGGCAACGCCCCGCCCTTCACCTGCTCGAGGGCTTTCTGAATCGCGCTCTTCACGATCGGGCTCGGTTCGTCCGCGAGGCGGGCGGACAAGCAGTCGGTGCCGCCGAGCTGGAGCTTGCCCAACCCGGCGGCGGCCGCGGCACGCACGGTCACGTTCGGATCGCCGAGACCGGCGCACAGAGCCGCCGTCGCCCGCGGGCTGTGGGACGCGCCGAGCGCGAGGGCCGCCTGGGTGCGCACGCGAAAGTCACTCCCGTTCTTCAGGTTGTCGATCATGCGATCGACGTCGCCCGTCCCTTGCGCGAGCGCCGCGCGCCCGACGAAGAGCCATGCCACGGCGAGCAGGAGTGCGAGACTCGACTTCGGCAGTCCCCGAACGCGAAGCATGGACCCTGACTCTAACATCCTTCGCACGAAAGTGAACGGCTGCTCTCCGGACGGCACGAGTCGGACTTCGACGCAGGGTCCGTCGGATGGTACGCCGCCCTCCACGCGGCACTTCCCGCGCCCGAGCGCAGTCGAATCCTAAGTCCATGCACGCGCGCCACACCGTCTTCGCACTTCTCGTGACGGTGAGTTCCGTCGTCGCAGCGGCGCGTACGTCGTGGGCGGCGGGCGCACCGGGTGCGAGCCCGGTCATCCAAGTGCGCGGCGCCGCGCGCGTGAACGCGACCGCATCCGCGGCGTTCGGCAGCGTCGTCGTGACCGGCAGCGTGATCGACGACACCGGACGCCCGGTCGGCGGCGCGACGCTCGAGCTCCGCGCGTTCGCGGCCGACGGCAGCGCCGTGCTCATTCCGCCGCTCGGCGCGTGCGCGAATCGTCCGACGACGACGCCGGGCGGGCAACTGCTCGGACCGCGCGCAGCGCAGTCGCTCGGCAGCGACACGAGCGGCCGCTTCTGCGCGACGCTCGTCGCCGAACGCGCGAACAGCGTCGCGCTCTCGTTCAGCGACCCGCGCGGTCTCTTCGACGCGACCGAAGCGCGCGTCGCGATCGATCGCTCGCGGCGCGGCGTGGAGCTCAGGCTCGCGCCGACGACGGCGACGTTCGAGCTCGAGCGCGAGACGCAACGCGTGCAGGTGACGACGCACGTCGTCGCGGCGGCCACGGGCGTCGAACCCCCGCTGCCGCTCGCCGTCTACCTCGCGACGCCGAACGGCGACGTGCTCGTCGCGCAGGGCGCGTGCCCGATCGACGGCGCCACCGAATTCGACGTGCCGAGCAGCAAGCTCGCGCGACCCGGACCGCTCGAGCTCGTGCTTCGCTTCGCGGGCACGCCGTCCTTGCAACCCGCCGAGGCACGCCGCCGCGTGCTCGCGACGGCGCGCGTTCGCCTCGAGCTCAGTCAGCACCCGGCCGCGGCCGATCCGACCGACGGCATCCCGCTCGACGTGGCCGTCGGCTCGGCGGTGGGCGCGGTGACGAGCGGCTCCGTCGAAGCGCGCTTGTTCGGGCAGACCGTGGCGATCGGGCGCGTCGAGCACGGCGCGGCGCATCTCGTTGCGCAATTCCCCCGCCGGGGCGACCAAGCGGAGCTCGAGCTCCGCTACTTGCCGCTCGAGCCGTGGTGGCGTCCCGGTGACCCGGTCGCACTCAAAGTCGACCTGCTCTCGCGAGCGCGTTGGGTGAGTCTCGGGTGGCTCTCCGCCCTCGGCGCGATCGCGGCATGGTTGCTCCTCGGTTGGCGCAGGCCCGAGCGCGGACCCGGCGCGCGCCCGGCCACGGAGCCGCGCGCGCCGGTCGCCGGAGTGCACCTGCTCAAGCGGGAAGACGATCGACCCGGATGGCTCGGCGTCGTTCGGGACGCGCACGACGGCTCACCCATTGCGGGTGCCGTGGTCGCCATCGTGAGTCCGAGCCCCGACAAAAGGCTGCTCGGGCGCGTCACCGCCGACGAAGCCGGGCGCTTCGCCATCGACGGCGCCGCCGACGCCGGGCTCGAGCTCTCGGTGAGCGCTCCACTCCACAGCGATTTTTCGTGCCGGGCCCCACCGCACGGCGAGCTTCGCGTCGATCTTGTTTCGCGCCGACGTTTCCTGGTCGGGCGGCTCGTACGCTGGGCCGAGCATCGGGGCCCGTTCGGCCGGGGTCGCGCCGAACCGACGCCCGGTGACGTGAAGCGCTACGGGCGCAAAGCGCGACGTGACGAAGTCGTCGCATGGGCGAGCGCCGTCGAGGCTGCGGCTTTCGGTCCGGCACCCGTCGATGAAACGATCGAACGCAACGTGGTCCGCCACGAACCGCCCGAAGGCGAGAAACCGGAGCCGCACGTCGTCAAACGCGACCATTGACGGGTGAAACCCGGCGTTCCTATAGTCCGCCGCCTCAAGGCCGCTGATGGTCTACGTCCTCCTAGCAGTCGTCGCGGTCGCGCTCGTCTATTTCCTCTTCCTTCGGAAGAGTGCTCCGACGGAAGCGGCCCCGCCGCGCGTCGAACCGAAGGTCGCGCCGAAGCGCGCCGAATCTCCGAAGCCCGCCACGGCGCCCAAAGAGGCGCCGAGCGCGACGGCCGCAGCGAGCGCCGGAGCCGCGAGCGCGCCGAGCGCCGACGCGTCGCCGCCGCCGCCCCCCTCACGCAAGGCGCGTGAGTCGGTGCCGCCGCCGCGCGCCGAAGTCGCGGCCGTGCCTTCCGCGCCGCCCGCGCCGGAGCCCGGCGAACGCGAAGTGCTGATCGAAGGCATGCGGCGCGGACTCGCGAAATCGCGCGAGAGCGGCGGATTCTTCGGCCGCCTGCGCGCGCTCATCGGCGGCAAGCGCGAGCTCGACGCGAACATCGTCTCCGAGATCGAAGAGGTGCTGCTCACCTCCGACGTCGGCGTCGAAACCACGCAGATCCTCCTCGAGCGCGTGCGTCAGGGTCTCGCGAAGGGCGAGCTCTCGGATCCAGAGAAGGTGTGGGACGCGCTGCGCAGCGAAGCGCTCAAGGTGCTCGACGTCGAGGGCCGGCGCGGCGGCATCGCGCTCCGGGGCAAGCCGACCGTCGTGCTCTTGGTCGGCGTGAACGGCGCCGGCAAAACGACGACGATCGGCAAGCTCGCGACGAAACTCCAACTCGGCGGACACAAGGTGGTGTTGGCCGCCGGCGACACCTTCCGTGCGGCGGCGGTGCAGCAGCTCGTCGTGTGGGGCGAGCGCGTCGGTTGCCCCGTCGTCCGCGGCAAGGACGGCGCGGATCCCGGCAGCGTCGTCTTCGATGCGATCAAGAAAGCTCAGGAGTCCGGCGCGGACGTGGTACTCGCTGACACGGCGGGCCGGCTGCACACGAAGACGAACCTGATGACCGAGATGAAGAAGATCGCGAAGACCGCGGAGAAAGCGCTGCCCGACGCTCCGCACGAGATCCTCTTGGTCATGGACGCGACCACCGGGCAGAACGCCCTCGCGCAGGCAAAAGAATTCAAAGAGGCGCTGCCGCTGAGCGGCATCGTGCTCACGAAACTCGACGGCACCGCCAAGGGCGGTGTCGTGATCGGTGTTGCTCACGCGCTCTCACTCCCGGTGAGGTTCGTGGGCTTGGGCGAACGCGCGGAGGATTTGCGCGAATTTGCCGCTGAACCGTTTGTCGAAGCATTGCTTGGCCGCGAGGCCGGAGGAAACGGATCTTCCCAACTCTTGAATTGATCACGAGCTGGGTCTCATCGCTCGAGGCACTGAGGAATCCGGTGTGGTTCCGCGCAGGAAGAATTTTTTGCTTGTTGATCCAGCGAAATTTCGCGTGATATAGTGCCCGGGCCGTTGTTCGAATCGCTGAAATTTCCAATGATTACGGGTAGTTGCGGGCGTGCTTGCGGGTACCTGTCGCCGGGAAAGCAGTAAGAGGCATCGATGAAGAAAACTGGCGTCGGGCTCCTGGTAGCAACGGCCCTTTGGCTCGTCCCCAATTACGGCTGGGCGCAGAAAGCCAAAGGTAAGGCTGCTGCTTCCGCATCCGTTTCCGCATCTGCGGATACGAGCGGTGATGCAGATGCATCGGCGTCGGGTGACGCGACCGGAACCGGTGACTCAACCGCGACGGGTGACGCGAGCGCCGGAGGCGAAAGCACTCCGGGCGGCGACGCGACTCCGGGCGGCGAGGTTCCGGGCGGTGAAGGCCTCGAGGACATCTGCAAGATCGATCCGACGGCTTGTCCGAACCTCGACATGGACAAGGAAGCGGCTCGCAAATTCAAGGAGCCGCTCTACGCAGTGCAGCAGATCTTCGCACTGCGCGTCCGCCGCTTCGAGCTTGCTCCGTTCTGGTCGTTCTCCTTGAACGATCAGTTCATCGAGCATCCCGGGCCGGGCCTCGGGTTCAACTACTACATCTCGAACGTGCTGTTCGTCGGTCTGAACGGCGAGTATTTCCAGCCGTTCAATCAAGACCAGTCGTTCAACGCGCAAGTCCGGCGCGCCGCACGCGTCGCCGTGCCGCTCACCGAGTACCAGTGGATGGCCGGGCTGCAGGTCGGCTACGTGTTCGCGTACGGCAAGTTCGCGGCGCTGAGCGACTTCATCTTCCAGTACGACGCCTACCTCGTGGGCGGCGTGGGCGCGCTCAGCGATCGGCCGATTGCCGTCGTCGATCCCGATAACCGCAACTTCAATTGGAAGGTCGGTGTGCAGGGCAACGCAGGCGTCGGTCTGCGCGTGTGGTTCAACCGCTGGCTCGCCGTCACCGCCGAGCTCCGCGACTACATGTTCAACGACAAGCTCGAAAACCTGACGATCTCGGCGACGGACCCGAAGGATCCGTCGCACTGGTACGACTCCAACAGCCACTTCACGAACAACGTGCAGGCGCAAGTCGGCGTCTCCATCTTCATCCCGTTTTCGTTCGACTACCGGTTGCCGAAGTGAGGCGCGAAGGGCCAGGCATGAAGACCAACACTCGCAAACTCACGACGCACCTGCTGTCGGCGTTCCTCGTGGCCGCGGCCACGTTCGGCCTGACGAAACCGGCCAACGCTCAAGAGATCCTGCTCACCGGGCCGCTCGCCGGCGCTCCGGCCGTACGCAAGCTGCGCCTGCACCGGCAGGGTCGCTTCGAGATCAGCCCCGCCGTCACGTTCACCATCCTCGACGAATACCGCCGCACGATCATCCTCGGCGGGAAGCTCGGGTATAACTTCACCGACTGGCTGGAGCTCGGCGTGTGGGGCGGCTACGGCAAGCTCATCCAGAGCGACACGTATCTGACCGACCAGATTCAGGCGCAGAACAAGATCCGCATCGGACGCGCGCTGCAGGATCCGCTCGATACGGAGCGTCGCCTCACGGCGGTGAACCTCGGGCCGCAGTTCGACAAGCAGCTCGGCAGCATCGACTGGATCCTCGCGCCGCAGGTGTCGTGGATTCCGTTGCGCGGCAAGCTCGCTCTCTTCCAGAGCATCTACCTCGACAGCGATCTCTACCTCTTCGGCGGGTTAGCGTTCGTCGGTCTCACCGAGCGCGCCGACTGCACGGACTGCGGCTCCGACAACCACACGCCGTTCCCGATGCATTCGCGCGTCGCCTACGCGCCGACGTTCGGCATCGGGCTGAGCTTCTACGCGAACGAGTGGAGCGCGCTCGGCTTCGAGTGGCGCTTCTTGCCGATGTCGTGGAACACCGGCGGGTTCGACACCGCGGGCGGCGGCAAGGACGGCGAGTTCCCGGACAACAAGATCTCGTCGGCTGATCAGCGCTTCCACTTCCAGCAGATGCTGACGATCAGCTTCAACATGAACCTGCCCGCCAAGGTTCGCCTCAGCGAGTGAGCGACCCGAGTCCCGGCGCCCCGTGCGGCGCCGGGAACTCGAACGCGAGGCCTCACGCTTTCCGGCGTCGAGGCCTCAAGTTTTTTCGACGTGGTCGCCGCGGAGCGCGTAGCCCTGCGGCAAGCCCTTCTTGCAGGCGGTGAGCAGCTCTTCCGGGATCACGAACGCTCGCTCGGCGAGACCCAGAGCGATGCGATTTTTGACGCGCAAGGACTCTTCCCCGTCGAGCGTGGCGACGAGCGCGGGGACGCTCGCCTTGTCGTTCACGGCGAAGACGGTGTTTGCCGCGGTGAAGCGCACCGTCTCGCTCGCGTCGGTGAGGAACGGCTCGACCGCGACGCGCACGTCCTCGGACGGGTACGCTTCGAGCGCTTGCAGGAGCTGCACCTTCGGCTCCGGATTGCGCATGTACTCGGTGTCGAACTGGTCGAGGATCGCGAGCATCTCGTCCGGAACGCGTTCGGCCGGCACGATCTCGACGAGCGCCTTGAGCGGCCAGGTGAGGCTCTCGGCCTTCTTGCAGTAGCGCCGAATCGGGTCGAGCGCGGCTTCACCCGCGGCCACGATGCCGGCGAGGCAGGACGCCTTCTCTTCCTGATCGGTGATGGAGGGCTCGAGCGTCCAATCGAAGCGCTTCAGGAGCGCGGCCGAGCTCGCCGCGTCGCCGATCTTCGAGAGCTCGTCGATCGCCTCCTGGCGGTCGTAGTTCTGCGAGAGCTTGTTGCCGACCATGCGCTCGAGCCGCGCGAGGTCCCGCGCAGCTTTCGGCCGGTCGCCCTTACCTTTACCGCCCAGAAAATCGAAGATGCCCAAAGCTTTTTCCGTTCCGTTGGGGGACGGAGTAGCACTTTTGAGCGCCCGGCGTCACTCGGCGGGTTCTTGGAAATCGTTCGCGCTCGGCGCCTTCGACGGCCGGCCCTGGTCGTCCGTCGTGTCCTCGGGCACGCCGGTCATCGCGTTCAACAGGGAGTTGATGCGGAAGACCAGACCGCCGAGCTCGTCGTGCTCGATCTGGAAGCGCAGATCCTGCTGGCCGTTGATGATGGCGAGGAGCCCGTCCTCGAGCTCCGAGACCGGCTGGGAAATGTAGTTTCCGAGCAAATAGCCGGCAAAGCCGACCATGAGCAGCCCGAGCGCGCCGACCGCGAGGACCGGCCAGAGCAGCGACGCGGTGCTGTCCACCAGCGAGGCGGGCACCGACGCGATCAGCACGGAGTCGGTCGAGCCGTAGCCCTCGATCGGCATCGCGCCGAACAGATCGCCGTTGATGGGCGCGTCCGCGTTCGCGATCCCCTTCGACGAGATGGCTGCTTTCGCGGCCGCGGCCACCGACGCGCTCGTCGCCGCTTGCGCCGCTTGCGAATCCTTCGCGCCGCCGCCGTCCGCGACCGCTTCGAGGCCGCTGTCGCCCACGCGCGCGAAGACGAGCAGCGTCCCGCTCGTGAGCTCGCTCGTGCGCGTCATGCGCTCGTCGTTGAGCGGCGTGCCCACCACGACGGCGCCGACCACCGCGCCGTTGTCGCCGTGCACGATGGCGTAGCTCGCGAGCAACTGCTCCTGACGCTGGCGATTGATCCAGACGCTGCTCCCCGCTCGGCCCGACTTCAGCGCGTCGGCGAGCACGGGGTACGCCTGCGCGAGCTTCTCGCCGCGCATCAGATTCGAGCCGTCCCGGCTGATGACGACGCCCTGGTCGTCCACGAGGGCGACGAGCGAGGGCTGCATGCCGGCGAACTGGTCGTCGCCTTGGGCCGCGTCACGGAGTCGATTCGCTTCGTTCAGGCCGGCCTGCTGGCGCGCCTCCGGCGTCGCGAGCCCGTAAACGCTGCGCGTCGCGTCCGAGCTGATGTTCTTCTCGAGCCAGCGTTCGAGCCGTAGCGCGTCGAGCGCGAGCTGGGCGTTCGCGGCGCGGAGCGAGCGCTCGACCTCGTGCTTCCGCTCGGCCGGATCGGAAACGACGTTCTTGATCTGAGTCGCAAGCAGCACGTAGGTCAGGAGCGCTACCAGGATCACGATCCCGGCGTTGACGACGATGATCTTGGAGCGCATGGCTCTACCCCTTGCGGTTAAGCGGGCGCCGGACGTCGGCGCGCTGCAATTCGACGTCGAGCCTATCACCCGTCCGCCCGTTTCCTCCAGTGTCCGGGGTCAGCTCGCGCTCGCGCGCGTGAAAGAGTGCTTTCGAACGGCGCGGGGCCGGAACGTTCGTGATGCTACGCTTGCGCCGTCATGCTGCCGTCCCTCGCGGTCGTCGACGAGCCCGCTTTCGACGAGCATCGTCCGCCGTCCGAGCACCCGGAACGGCCTGAACGCTTGGTCGCGGCGCGGCGCGCCGTGGCCGCGCTCGCGGGCAAAGCGAACGTCGAACGCGTCCCCGCGCGACCCGCGACGGACGACGAGCTCGCGCGCATTCACACACCTGCATACATCGACCTCCTCGGCCAATCGGCCGGCAGATGGTCGTACTTCGACGCGGACACGTACCTCGCGCCGGCATCGGCGGCGGCGGCGCGACTCGCCGCGGGCGGCGCGATCGAGCTCGTGAACACGCTGCTCGCGGGAACGGTCGAGCGCGGCGTCGCGCTCCTCCGACCACCCGGACATCACGCGCGACCGAGCGGCGCGATGGGCTTCTGTCTGCTCAACAACGTCGCGCTCGCCGCGGCGCATGCCCGCGCCCGGGGCGCCGAGCGCGTGCTCATCGTCGACTTCGACGTGCACCACGGCAACGGCACGCAAGAAGCCTTTTACGCCGACCCGAGCGTGACGTTCGTTTCGCTGCATCAATTTCCGTTTTATCCGGGTACCGGCGACGTGCGGGAACAAGGCAGCGGCGAGGGACGGGGCTTCACCGTCAACGTGCCGCTCTCCGCGGGCGCCGACGACGAAACATACGCGGCGGCTTTTTCGCGCATCGTCGCGCCGATCGCGAGCGAGCTCGCGCCGAACCTCGTGCTCGTGAGCGCCGGGTTCGACGCGCACCGCTCCGATCCTCTCGCGGAGATGCGTCTCTCGGCGTGGGGTTACGGCACCCTCGTGAGCATGCTCGCATCGGCGGTCCGCGCGGGCACACCCATCGGCATGGTGCTCGAGGGCGGTTACGACCTCGACGCGCTCGAGGCGTCGCT
>DATJXW010000190.1:0-17664 GCA_035499895.1 Polyangiaceae bacterium
TCAAGTGCGTGCCCATGCAACACATCTTGAAAATGTTGGGAGAGGCGCGATCCACCTTCTTCGTCACGGTGATGTCCTGGATCGACACCTTGCCCGCGCCGAGGCCGCTCCCCGTCATCGTCGCACTCTGGGCGGCACCCCAAGACCAGCTGAGCACCTCGATATCGTCGGTGTGCTTCGAGTCCTGAGACTCGCCCTTCAGGTTATCGATGTGCAGAAACATATCAACGGCCATCGCTTCTCTCCTTTTGCTTTCACTGACTAACCGACAACGACACCGATCCCACCATTGCGATCTGCGCCCGCTCGCTATTTTTGAGGTACCTCTCCTACCCTCGACCGGTCAAGCAGCGTGCGAGTGACGCGCGCCTTCGGCCGAAAGGCCGAGCTCCCGCCTTCTTCGGGCCTTCGGGGGCCGTCGTCGTGTATAAGTGAGCGCGAAATGAAGCGGTTCTGCCGCAGCCTCGCTCTTGCCGGCTCCGTTCTCGGCTGCGGTTCGGCGCCGCCGCCGCCGCCGGCTGCTCCGCCGAAACCGTGCCCGCCCATCGCGCCGACGCTCGCGATCACCGCCACGACGGAAGCGAACGCCGTCGCGTCGGGCGAGGGACGGCCCCTCCAGGTGCGCATCTATCAATTGAAGAGCGACGCGCGTCTTCGCGCGGCTTCCTTCGAAGATGTCTGGCAAAATGACGCCAAGGTGCTCGAGGGTGAGCTGGTTTCGGTCGAGGAACAAACGATCTTTCCTGGCAAGACCTTGCAGGTGTCGGTCACGCCGAAGCCCGACGCGCATTATCTTGCGCTCGTGGGCCTCTTTCGCGAGCCCAAAGGGAAGGACTGGCTCTTGAGCTACGAGCTCGCCGCGCCCCCGAGCGCTCCGCCGTGCCCGACGAAACCGACGAGCATCCCCGTCTGGATCGATCGCATGCAGATTCAGGACGGCACGGGGCGTGAAGCGGACAGCGCGCCGAATCCGGCCGAGCCCGCGGGAACTCCCTGACGATGCCGCGCAAGCCGATTTGGACCGAGGGGCTGCTCGTCAGCCAACACCACTTTCAGCAGCAGGAGCTCTACCTCGAGGAGCTCGTCAACGATCGGCTGAAGGGCGTGACGCACTACGACTGGGGCGTCACCGAGCTCAAGATCGACGAGCGCGGCTTCGCCGCGGGTCAGTTCCGCATCGAGCGGCTCTCGGCGATCTGGCCCGACGGCACCGCCGTCGAGTGCGGGGAAGGCACGGACGCCGAGGTTCCCGCGCCGCGCGATTTGCCCGCCGACGAGGTGCACGTCGACGTCTACGTCGGGCTCGCGGGCGCGACCGACGCACCGCAGCTCTCGCTCGACGGCACGGGCGCGCGCCGCTTCGTGCGCGAGGTGCGCAACACCGCGGACGTGAACAGCGGCGGCAGCGCGCAGGAGCTCGAATGGGCGCGGCCGAACCTGCAGGTCTTCTTCGGGCACGAACGCCGCGACGGCTTCGTGTGCATCCGCGTCGCGGAGCTCGCGCGGCAGGGCACGGGCTCCTTCGCGCCGCTCGACACGCGCATCCCGCCGAGCCTCTTTTTGCGCGCGGCGCCCTTTCTCGAGAGCGGCGTCCGGCGCGTGCTCGCGAACATTCTCGCGCGGCAGCAGGCGCTCTCGGCCGAGCGCCGGCAGCGCCAAGCCGACAAGGTCGAATTTCACGCGACCGAGGTGCGAAAGTTCTGGCTCCTCCACACGTTGAACGGCGTGATTCCGCTGCTCAATCACCTGCTCGTCACCGAGCGCGTGCATCCGGAAGAAGCGTACGTCGTGCTCGCGCAGCTCGCGGGCATGCTCTCCTCGTTTTCGGCCGACAGCGATCCGAACGACCTCCCGAAGTTCAACTACCTCGAGCTCGGCGCGACCTTCGAGCCGCTGTTCGCGAAGGTGCTCGCGCTCTTGCCGGGCGGCATCGAGCCCACCTACACCGAGATCCCGCTCGAGCATCGCTCGGACGGCATGCTCATCGGGCGGCTCGCGGACCCGAGCCTCGCCGCGCGCGAGTTCTTCGTCGCGGTGAAGGCGAACCTCGCCGAGCCGCTCGTGCGCGAGCGCATTCCGGGCGTGCTCAAGATGGCCGGCTGGGGCCAGATCTACGAAGTCGTGAAGCACCAGCGCAAGGGCGTGCGCATGGCCGTCGAGTGGTCGCCGTCGGGCTCGCTCCCGCTCAAGCCGGGCGTGTGCTTCTTCCGCGTCGCGCGCGAGGGCGCGTTTTGGGAAGACATCGCGAAGACCGCGACCGTGGCGCTCTACCTTCCCGCAGACGGCGAATGGGCGGGCGCCTCGCTCGCGCTCTACGCCGTCGATCCGAAGCACCTCAGGTAAGTCGGGGATGACGGCAATGGGTGAGCGATGAGCGCGCGCGCGTACGGAGTGTGCTCGGACGTGCTGCTCTTGGCCGCGAAGTTTCCGCTCGCGCCGACGCTGCCGCCCGCAGCCGAGCTCAGGCAGCGCCTGCTCATGGCGCTCGACACGGTGGTCGGGAAGGGGCGCGCCGTCGGGATTTCGGATCCGGATCTCGCCGAGATGCGCTACGCGCTCGTCGCGTTCATCGACGCCCAGCTCCTGAAATCGAACTGGCCCGGTCGCGCCGAGTGGATGCGCGAGCCGCTCGAGCTCGTGATCTACAAGCAGTTCACCGCGGGCGAGGGCTACTTCGTGCGCATGCGAAACCTCCTGAACGAGGGCAATCGGCCCGACGCGCTCGCCATTTACGCGCTCGGACTCTTGCTCGGCTTCCGCGGCCAGTACGGCGCGAGCGGGGACGAAGCGACGCCGCAGAGCTTCATCGAGTCCGCGCGCCAGCAGCTCGGGCGTTCGTTGCCGCGCGCCGATCGCATCGCGCCGCACGCGGAGCCCGGCCAGCGCGCGAAGAAGCGCAAGGCGAGCAACGCGCCGCTCGTCGCGTTCATCGTGGGCGGCCTCTTGCTCGCCGTGGGCTGCGTCGTCGGCCTCGAACGCATGGTCGCCTCCGACGTCGATCACGCCGTGGACGCGCTTCCGGTCACGCTCCCGACCAGCACGCCGGCCGCGCTGCCGGCCGGAACCGAGAAGCGGTGAACACGCCATGATGTGGTGGCTCGCTCTCGCCCTGTTCCTCGTCGCGGGGCTCGTGTGGCTCATCGTGCTGCTCCTGCACGGGCCGCTCTGGATTCCGATCGCGGCCACCGCGACGCTCTTCGTCGCGTTCATGCTCGTGCTCATCGTGCGGCGCGTGCGCGCCGGCCTGCGCGCCGCCGCGCTCGAGCGCGAACTCTTGCGCGCCGCGGCGCAGCAAGCCGCCAACGTGCGCCCCGATCGCCGTAACGAGGTGCTCGCGCTGCAGGCGCGCATGAAAGAGGCCATCGCGTCGCTCAAGCGCACGAAGCTCGGCGCGCGCGGCGGCAACACCGCGCTCTACGCACTCCCGTGGTACGTCGTCGTCGGGCCGCCGCAGGCCGGCAAAACGACCGCGCTCGTGCAGTCGAACCTCGGCTTCATCACGCCGGCGAGCGGCGGCGGCGGTAAATTCCGCGGCACGGCTGGCACGCGCAACTGCGACTGGTGGTTCTCCGAACAGGCGATCCTGCTCGACACCGCGGGCCGCTTCACGACCGGCGAGGACGATCGCGAGGAGTGGCTCGGCTTCCTCGACCTCTTGCGCCGCTTTCGCCCGAAGCAGCCGCTCGACGGGCTCGTGATGGCGCTCAGCACCGAGGACCTGCTCGCGGCCGGCGAGTACGAGCTCGAGGAGCTCGCGAAGACCCTCCGGAGCCGTGCCGACGAGGTGATGGAGCGCCTCGAAATGGTGCTCCCCGTCTACGTGATGCTCACGAAGGTCGACCTCGTGGCGGGCTTCGTCGAGTTTTGGTCCGACCTCGGCAAGGCTCAGCGCGGCCAGACCTGGGGGGCGACGTTCGAGCTCGCGGACGAGCTCGCCGAGCCGGGGCGCGCCGTCGAGGCGGAGTTCGAGCGGCTCGAGCAGGTGCTCTACGCTCGCATGCTGCAGCGCTTGAACGGCGAGCCGCTCGCCGAAGTGCGGGCGCGCGTGCTGCAATTCCCGCTCGAATTCGCAGCCATTCGCGCGCCGCTCGCGTCGCTCGTCGAGCAGCTCTGCCGCGCGAATCCCTATCAAGAAACGCCGCTCCTCCGCGGCTTCTATCTGACGAGCGGGACGCAGACGGGGCGCGCGCTCGACCGCGTGCTCGACAAGATGGCGCGCGGTTTCAACGTGCCGCTCATGCAAGCGGGGCCGGCGGGTCGCAACGAGCAGCCGCAGAGCTACTTCGTGACCGAGCTCTTCCAGCGCGTCATCTTCCCCGACCGGCACCTCGCGGTGCGTTCACGGAGCCGGCTGCGGCGCGGCGCGATCCGGCAGGTGATTCAAGCCGCCGTCGTCGCGTTCATCGTGTTCGCGCTCGTGATCCCGGCGGCGGCGAGCTACGTGCAGAATTCGGGTCTCGTGCACGACACCTCGCGCGACGTGGCGCGCTCGGTCGAGCTCGAGAAGCTCGCGGGCTCGGACGCGACGGCCGCCGCGCTCGACACGCTGGTCGGCCGCGTGCAAACGCTGGAAACGGCGGCGCAGAGCTTCAGCGTGCGCGGCTACCTCGGACCTTACGCGGCGCCCGACCTCCTCAAAGCCGTGAAGGCCGTCTACCTCTCGCGGCTCCGCGCCATCGTTCAGGGGCCGGTGCGGGCCGAGCTCCTCTCGAGCGTGCGCGCGGCCGGGTCGCTCGGCGGCGTCGGGCGCATCGACTCGCAGAATTTCCAGCAAGCGTACGAGGACCTGAAGCTCTACCTGATGCTGACGCGCCCCGAGCACCTCGCGCCCGATTGGGCCGTGCCGGCGCTCGCGCGCGTGTGGGCCCGCTCGCAGCGCGCCGACGCGCCGAGCGATCCGGCCAAGCTCACGGCGCACGCGCGTTATTTCGTGACGCAGCTCGCCGCGGACAAGAGCTGGGCGCTGCCGATCGACGAGGTCGCGGTCGCGCGCGCGCAAGGCAGCTTGAGCGCGGTGCCGGTCGACGAGCTCCGCTACGGCTGGCTGCTCGAAGCCGCGAAGGGCGCGCCTCCGATCCGCGCGGACGCGATTTTCCTCGGCCCCGCCGCGCGGTACTCGGAATCGAAGCCGAACGTCGAGGTGCCGGGCGCGTACACCGCGCTCGGCTGGCAGAAGGTGCGGACGCTGCTCGAGTCGCCGGACCAGCGCTTCGAGCTCGAGCCGTGGGTGCTCGGCCAGGTCGGCGCCGAAGACGCCGACACCAAAGCGAGCGCGGCCGATCGCTTGAAGGCGCTTTACTTCCAGAAGTACACGCGCGCCTGGTTCGATTTCATCGGCGGCCTCGGCGTCGTCGCGCCGAGCGACCTCCAGGGCTCGATCGAGGAGCTCCAGGCGCTCTCGGTGGACGAGGGCCCCTACACGCGCCTCTTCAACGTGATCGGCGAGAACGTGCGGCTCGACGTGACGCCGCCGCAATCGCTCGCCGACATCGCCAAGGGCAAGCTTGCCGCGCTCGCGAACAGCGCGCTCAGCCAGGTCGACGCCGGGCTCGACGCCGGCGCGCCCGCGCCCACCATTTCCCCTCCGGAGCGCGAATTCCAGCCGATTTTGGCGTTCGCGTTCGGCGACGCCGCGGCCGGCAAGGCGAGCGCCGTGCCGCCGAAGCTCGGGCAGTACCTGATGCAGCTCAACAACCTGCAGGTGAACCTGAGCGCGCTCGCCGAGAGCAAGACGGCGCCGGCCCAGCAGTTCGATGCGCTGCTCGAGCAAACGCAAATCTCCGTCAAGGCGACCCTCACGCAGCTCGACCCGCGCACCTTCCGCGTGCTCGAGCCGCTCTTGATGAACCCGATTCGCGGCAGCCGCGCGGGCGTCATGCGCGCCGATTTCACGCAGCTCAGCGATCACTGGAAGACCGAAGTGTGGGACCCGCTGCACGACAAGGTGCTGCCGCGCTACCCGTTCGCCGACGTGCCGGCGGAGGTGTCGATCGCGGATCTCACCGACGTGTTCCGGCCCGACTCCGGGCTCATCTGGAAGTTTTACGCGGACAACCTCGCGACGCGCCTCGATCGCTCCGGCAACCGTTTCGCCGCGAAAGCCGCCGCGGACGCGCTGCCGTTCCGTCCCGATTTCCTCGAATGCCTCGGCGTCGCCGCGGACATCACGGACGCGATGTTCGGCACCGCCGCCCTGCCGAGCGTCCACTTCGAAGTGCAGATGCATCCGGCCGGCGCCGACATCTCCGAAATCTCGCTGATCGTGGACGGGCACGCGACGACGTATCGCAACGAGCCCGAGCGCTGGATGCCGATCGATTGGCCCGGCAAGGAGGGACCGCACGGCGCGACCCTGCAGGTGCGCGGCGCCGGCTTCACCGACGAAATCCCGCGCATCGGCGATTTCGGGCTGTTCCGCTTGTTCGAGGCCGGCGGCGTCAAGCCCGCGAACGGCGCCACGCTGAGCGGCTCGTGGACGCTCACGCGCCAGGGCGAGCCGCCGGTGAGCATCGACATCCGCCCGGCGAAGAGCATGCATCCGTTCGGGCGCGGCTTCTTTCGCCGGCTCAAGTGCCCGCCCGTCGTGACGACGGTCGCCGCCGCCGGACCCGGATGACGGCTTACGAGATCCACGGCCAAGGCATCCTCGGCAAGGTGCCCTACGTCGCCGAGTTCGTGCGCGCGCACGGCGGCGATCACGGGCTCGCCGGCTACGACGCCTGGGTCGCCGAGAGCTTCGAGTGGGCGCTCGGCCATGCCGGACGCGCGTTCCCGGACGCGTTCGCGAGCGGCGGCGTGCACGCGTTCGCGCTCCGCGCCGACGCGAACGCCGACGAACTCGTGGCGGGCGTGGTCGGGCCGAGCGCCGACAGCGCGGGACGCCGCTTCCCTCTGACCGTCGCGGGCTCGGTGCGTGCGGGCGACGCGCTCGTCGCGCGGCCGGAGGTCACGCCGCTCGTGTTCGAGAGCCTCTGGGCCGCGGCCGGCGAGCTCTGGAGCCCCGCGCGTTCGGGCGAGGTTTCGGACTTGCGAGCGGCGGCCGCCGGGTTTCGTCCCGCATCCGATCTCGGTGTCGACGAGGCGCTCGGCCTGTATGCGGAGTGGGCGGCGCGCGTTCGGGTGAGCGAGCTCTGGGAGTCGATCGGGCTCGAAGCGGCGGGTGCGGGTGACTGTCTCCGGCTATTCGTCGCGGCGGTGGAGCCGTTTCGCGGGGTCGAGCGCCCCGAGACGCGCTTGTCGCTGCGGCTCCCGCTCGGGCGCGCGGGCGGCGTCGCGTTGTGCTTTTGGATCGACGCGCTGCGGCGGAACCTGCGCTGGCGCCGTACGGTGCCGAGCTTTTTCTGGTGGCACGAAAGCGACCGCGGCGCCGCGCTGGTCCACCTCGGCACGCCGCCGCGGGCGACGCTCGCCGAGCTCTTCTTGCCGAGCGACACCCGCGACGAGGTGTGCGATCTGTCGTCCGGCGAACGCTCGAGCGACCCTTCGGCCTTACCGCCGCTCGCCGACTCGATTCTCGGCGTTCTCGGCCGGCCGGGCGCGACGGTCGCGGAGCTCTTGGCGAGCCTCGACGGCGGCTGAGCCGCGCCGCCGCGGGCGGAAACGTGGCGCGGATGTGGGCGCGCTCGCGGCCCGGCGGGTAGTATCGACGCCGTGCCGTTCGTGTTCGTGCTGGACGCCGGGTCGGTCGAGCTCGCTCGCCGCCGCTTCACGTCGCTTCCGATCCGGATCGGCCGAAACCCGCTGAACGATTGCCCCATCGTTCACCCGATGGTCTCGAACTTTCACGCGCGCATCGACGACGTGGGCGGGAAACTCTGCATCGAGGATCTGGACAGCAAAAACGGCGTGCACCTGCTCCCGCCCGGGGCGGAAAAACCGCAGCGCATCCCGTCGCATCAGCCGACCGACATCGAGCCCGGCGGCTTCCAGTTCTTCCTGAGCGTCGTGCTCAAGATCACGGTGACTTTCGAGAAACAGCAGGACCCCCTCGACGATCGGCTGGCGCAGAGCTTCGCGGCGAGCGTGCTCGGCAACCGCAGCGTCCTCTTCGGGCCCGGCGGCTCGCCTGGCGCGCGGGCTTCGCAGCCGCCGCCGGCCGGGGCGTCCCAGTTTCGCGGCCCGCCGAACGACCCGCGCGCGTTCGCGCCGACCCCGCCCCAATCCGAGCTCGCCGGACCGCGGACCCAGCACTTCGCCAATCTCGGACCCGAAAGTCTCGCGCTCCAGGGTCTGCGTGAGCTCGCCGAAGCGCTCGTGCCCGGCTCGTCGCTCCAAACGACCGGCGACATCGCGCGCTTCATCACCAAGGTGCACGACGCGCTCGACGCGTTTCTTCGCAGCGCCGTGCCGCTCCGGGACGGGTACGCGCAGTTCATCGCGTGCTTCGACTTGCCGCACGGGCAGCAGCGCCGCACCTCGCACCGCTCGGCCGCGGGCGCCGCCGTCGAAGCCGCCACGACGCCGCAAGCTCTCGCTCAAGCGCTGCTCGATCCGCGCGACACGTCGTTCGACGCCCCGCGCGCGCTCGAGGGCATCTTCGCCGACCTCATGTTCCATCAGATGGCCGTGCTCGACGGCATGATGCGCGGGGTGCGCGCCCTGCTCGAACAGCTCGCTCCCGCCGCCATCGAAAAAGAAGCCGGGCACGGCTTCCCGCTCGGGCGCCACAAGGCCCACTGGGAAGCGTACGTCCGGCGTTTCGAAGAGCTCTACGAGGAGCGGCGCACCTTCGCGGTCGTGTTCGGTCCCGAGTTCGCGGCCGCGTACCGGCGTTACCGGCAAGGCGGCTGAGCCGGCGACCGGCCCGGCGGCGGACCGAGCTTTCGCGTCGCGGCGGCTGATTTAGTTGCGGTTTGGCGCA
This sequence comes from Polyangiaceae bacterium, assembly GCA_035499895.1. Classification (GTDB taxonomy): domain Bacteria; phylum Myxococcota_A; class Polyangia; order Polyangiales; family Polyangiaceae; genus PMG-095. The sequence continues at coordinate 8,861 of DATJXW010000190.1, forward strand.
CACCGGGGATAAATCCCGGCCGGTGTCGTTCAAGTCGAGTGGGTGCGATCGCTTCTGCCGGTGGGTCATCGCTGGAGCGCTCGGTGCGGCGGCGTCCGTCGTCTCGATGCGCGAGGCCTCCGCGCAAACGCCGCCCCCGCATCGCAGCGGCGCATGGGGTGACACGACCACCGTGCTCGCGCTCTCTTCGTTCGGCGTCGAGCTTTTGATGCCGCGCGTCTTCTATTCGGACCCCGAAGTGACGGTCGGGTGGAAGGCGCGCTGGCACGTCTCCGTTCTCGCGCCGAGCATGACGCTCGCGGCGACGGCGCTCCTGAACGAGCGCTTCCTGAAGCCCGCCTTCAAGGGTTTTCGCCCCGGCTGCGACGACACGAACCAGGGCCTGCACAACTGCGAGTCGTACGGCATGCTCTCGACGCATTCGTTCACGGCGTTCTCGTCGTTCGGCCAGGGTCTCGGCGTCTTCCTCGTCGACACCATCGGCTGGAGCGGCGGGCGCTTGAACGTGGGCTCGCTGCTCGGCAACGTCGCGGTGCCCGGCGTGCTCGGCGTCATCACGACGGTCGGTCGCACCGCCGGCAACTTCGAGAACGGCGGTCAGGCCTGGGCCGGCGCGGGCGTGGGCGCGCTCCTCGGGCTCGGCATGGGCGTGCTTTACGCCGCCGCCCAACGACCCGAGTGCGGGTACGGCGGCGACCTCATCTGTTGGTAGACGAGGGGCGCGCGCGCGCCGGCGGGGGAGGCGGGGGCGGTGGCGGCGGCGGCGCGTTCGCCGGCTTTTCGATCTCGCTCCAGAGCGACGGTGCGTTCGGCTTGAGCGCGCCCTCGGGCGTGAGACTGAAGACGCGTTCGAGATCGGACTTGCGCACCATGCCCTGGTTCGCGTCCTCGACCGTCACCTGCTCGATCACGCGCATGGCGCGCGCCTGGAACACGGGAGCCGCCGTGAGCCGATACTTGGCGACGCCCGGCAAGCCGCCGAAGGGGCGATAATCGATGCGATCGAGCGGGAACGAAGCCGCGCGCGAGAGCTGCCCGCCCGCGAGGAGGTAGGCGTCGAAGTCGGTTTCGCAGCCCTGACCGGGCTTCACCTGGCCGCAGCCTTCGTCCGTCGCCGTGACCAGGATGCGCGAGCCCATGCGTTCGAGCGCGAAGCGCGTGCTGCTCGGGCGGCCGCGGTACGTGCCGGTGCCGTAGACCTCGGCGTAGCCTTCGCGCGCGCGGGTGAGCGCGATCGGGCCGGACCACGAACCGTCCCCGTACTTGTAGGTGCGGAGCCAGACCACGCGAAAGTTGTCGGGGCCGGCGGTGATGACGGCGTTGTCGGGCGGCACCGGGACCGAGCCCGTGCGCGGCCCCTCGGCGTCCAGCCGATCCGACTCCGAGAACGCCTGGCGTCCCGCGCAATCGGGCGCGCTCGTGTCGACCGTCGCCGAAGCGGCGTCGAAGCTCGGCAGCACCATCTTCCAATAGTCGCCGGGCCCCACGTTCGAGACGCCGCTCGTGTTGCGCTGGAGCGGCGCCACGCACACGGGCACGGGCACCGTCCGGCGCGCCTTGTCCTCGAACTTCGACGACTCCACCGCGCCCGCGCACGCGAGGTGCGCGCCCGCGGCGACCAGCGCGACGAGACCAGCCTGCGCGCGCTTCATAGGACCTCGAGCGTGTCGACCACGCGGAGCAGCTCCGGGTTCACGAGCGACAAGTCGTCACCCTCGTACACGATTTGGACGAGCACGACGCGCGTCGCGCCCCGCACCAAATATTCGCGGCTGTTGCTCACGAGCGGGCTCTTCGCGGCCTCGACGTTGCGGGTCACGTCGTACGCGCGTCCCTGCCCGACGCCGGTCGCGACCGGCACGCGCTTGCCGAGGATTTTCGCGCCGAGCGACTGCGTGTCGTCCTCGAAGTGCTTCATCACGTCGAGCCACGGGCTCGACGGCGCGTCCGGTCGCTCGTAGACGGCGAACGAATACGCGTTCGGCGAGATGTAGCCGACGTACGCTTGCCCCGGCTGGTTGCTCGCGTCGCGCAGGATCCAATCCTTGGGCTTCGAGAGATGGATGCCGTGGCGCAGCACCGTCACGCCGACGTACTCGGGGAACGGCTGCGCCGCCGCGAGATCGAGCGGCGGGTAGTGCTCTTCGAACTCGAGCTTGCCGGCGCTCTCCGTCGGCACGGCCCAGTCGTAAAAGGTTCGATTCGACGTCGCGATCGCCGACGGCCCGCCGCCGCAGCCCGCGAGGGCGAGCGCGACGAGCCCCACCCGAACTGGCTTGCCGGCGGCCGGCGCGCGACCCTGCACCAAGACCTTCACGGCGGCAGGCTACCAATGCCGCTCTCCCGTCGCAATCGGGCGCCGCGCCTCGCGTCCCGTTTTTCCTGCGCGCCCCGGGCCACGTCTGCTAAGAACGCCCGCATGGCTCGGGGCACGCCGTCCCTCGTCGCGCTTTCCGCGCTCGCCCTCGTCGCGTGCTCGAGCCCCATGTTGCGCATGACGGACGGGTCCGACCCGCGCTCGTACGCGACCACGCGCGACGGCGGCGGCCCCGGCATCGAGCCGGACGGCCTGCGCTTCAAGGCCGGCGTCTGCAGCGGCGAAAACCTGAAGCCCGACGGCCGCGTGCTCACCGAAGCGAACCTCATCGAGTTCCTGTCGAAGCAGCAGCTCGACGTGCGCATCGAGCGGCCGCGCTCCGACCTCGTGTACCTGAACGTCACCGGCGCGGGCACCGAAGCGCCCGTCCGCCTGCGCGTCGCCATTTTGAAGAGCTCGGCCGAAGCAGGCCGCGAGCTTCACGAAGCGATCTTGCAGCACGGGCCCGGCTCCTGGGGCGTGCACCGCTCGAACCTCGCCGTGCTCGGTCCCATCGGCTCCGTCGGTGACGACCTGACGTTCGCCGCGAAAACCAAGCTCTCCTGCTGGGGCATGTTCATGGCCGCAGGCCGCGACGACACGTACGCGGTGCCCGGCGGGTATCGCGAACTCTGAGCGACGCCGGCCATGCGCGTCGGTGCACTCGCGCTCCTTTGCACCGCCGCCTGCGCGGGCTCGTCCGCGCAGACCGAGTCGCGCGCGCCGACGGCAACGCCGCGCGTTACTTCGCCACCGATCGCGAGCCCTGCCGCTCAGCCCGCTCCGCAGGGCACGTCCGAGGACGATGCTCCGCCGACGGCACCGGAAGATGCAGCGCCCGCGAGCGACCCGGACGACCTTGCGGTGCAGCCGGAACCCGCGGAACCGCAGGCGTGCGGCGGACTCGAGGTGCAACGCGTCATGGCGCACGACCTATACGAAAACTCCGCGTTCTTCGACCAAGTGTGCACGCGCGAGCACTGCAGCGAGCCGGCCTTCGCTTCGAACCTTCACTATTACGACGCGGCACTCGGCGAGCGGCCGCCCGTGAGCGGTTGTTTCGTGGAGTTCGAGTACCCGATCACGCCCAAGCGGTCTTCGAGCTCCACGGGAAACAGCCGGACGAAGCGCTCGTCTACGGCGGCTACGGTCTCAATCTCGATCCCAAACATCAAACCAAAGGCCGCTACGATCTGCTCGGCATGACGGACTTCGAGCTCGGCTATTCCGACGACCAGAAGACGCACTGGGTCGAGGAGCGCTTCGCGTGGAACGGCAGGGAGTACCGCTACGAGAGCCGCAGACGGGTCGAAGACGATGGGCATTGATGCGCGTCACGCGTCCGCGCTGGTGCTCGCCGTCGCCGGGTGCGCCGGTACACCCGCTCCGCCGCCGCGCACGGAACGCCCGCCCGCGCGGGCAGCGGGCGACGCTCGCTCCTCCGCGGTTCGAGCGCCCATTCCCGCGCCGCCGTCGGCGTCCGCGAACCCGACTCCGTGGAACGGCGGGGTCGAAGCAGCGATCCCGGAAGACTATTGGCCCCGCTTCAATGGTCGTCGCCTCAAAGGGGTGATCGGAGAGTCGATCGATGTCGTCAATCCGGACGTGAAAGCGCTGTCGGCGCCATGCCGCTCCCTCTACGAGCGTTTCGCGAAAAAGGTGCCGGGCAGCTTTCTCTTCGTGTGTGCGCGCGCGCCCTCCGGTGAGACGTGGTCGAGCGTTGCGAGCCTCGCGCTCCCGCCGAACGAAGAGACGCAAATCGTGATCGGAACGTGGCAGCTCATCGTGCAGAGCGGCGCCAAGGTCGTGAAAGCCGCGCCCGCGCATTTTCAGCTGTTTGCGTCGCACTCGGGCGGCGCTTGCCAGCTCGATCCCGAAGTGTGCCTCGACTACGGACACTACGCGGGCCTGCTCGAACCCATCGGCTTCGTGTTCGTCGACGTCGACGGGAAGCCTCACTCCGAAGCGTTCGTCGTCGGCAGCGAGGAGCTCGAGAACTCGCAGGCGCAGGAGGTCGCCATCACGCTGTGGGATTTGAAGGGCAATGCGCTCGAGATGGACGAGCTCACCCGCAATGCCCAAGTCGCCGGAGTCGCCGATTGCGACGGCGACGGACTCCCCGAGTTCGCGTTGAACCCCTATCGTTCGCAGGCAAACGCCTTTCTTTTCAGGTACGGGCCCCACTACCGCGGCACCTCGGAGCTCTGGACCGAACTCCTCACGCTCGGGAAGGGCGGCGGGTGGTCGAAGGACGACGCCCTCGCGCGTCGCTACGCAGCTCGCCTTTGCCCCACGGAAGAGACGGCCCCGTTCGGAAGACCGCCCGGCAACTGGCCGGGCGCGATTCACTGCGCGAAACTCTGGGGTCACGGCTCGGAGCTCGCTGCGGCGCTCGAGCGAGCGTGCAACGCGCCCCGCGACGACGACACCCGCATGTTTTGCACGGACAACCGCGCGGCGCTCGAGCACATGGTCGAGACCGACGTTCCGCGCTTGTTGCCGGCACCGCCCGCAGAACCGCTCCCGCGCGGCTGCTTCGATCAGGCCATGGCAGACGGCGAATGAACCTGCGCGACGAGAGCACGTTGCTCTTGCTCACTCTGCTCACGCTCGCGTGGTCGGTGATCGCGATCGCGCTGCTCCCGTTCGGAGGACTCGTGGTGTTCGGCGCATTGCCGCTCGCAGCGTTCTCCTTCGTGACCGGTTGTTGCGCGCTCTACCTCGCCCTCGGCCGCGCCTTCTTGTCTTGGGTCGCGCGTGTCGCCACGACCCTGCTGCTCTGGTGCGGCGTCGTCCTGCCGGCGTTCGGCGATGTGCAAATCATCACGATCGGCGGTCATGGCGAGCCGCTCCTTGCGCTTGCGGCTTTCTTTTACGGCCTGCCGTGGTGCTGGGTCCTGCTGAGCCTCTGGACCTTCGTCATCTCCAAGCTCGCAGCGAGCGAGCGTCGCCTCGTCCGCGACGACCCGAGCCGCGGCCGCCGCGACGCGAAGCGCATCGTTCTCTCCGGAAGCATTGCCGGCATCGTCGTTACAGTTCTCCTGCGCTCGGCGACTCGAGACCTCGAGACGACGCTCGTTGCGGCCGCGTGTGCGGCGGTCTACGCCGGAAGCCTCTTCGCGCGATTTCCGGCGGCCCTCGCGGGCCTCGTGCGAGCGAGCAAGACGCAAGCGTGAGCGCCGCCGCCCTGCGCGACGCGCGTGAGGTCGCTCAGCGCTGCACGCGCCCCGAGCCGTCCCCGCGCGCGAGCGTCTCCACCTCGGCGAGCGTGACGAGGTTGAAGTCGCCGGGGATCGAATGCTTGAGCGCCGATGCGGCCGTCGCGAACTCGATGCACGCTTGGCGGTCGCGCCCGTCGAGGAGCGCGTGGACGAGCCCGGCCGCGAACGAATCACCCGCGCCCACCCGATCGACGACGCTGATGTCGTAGTGGCGGCTGAAGGCGTGGCCGTCGCGCTCGGCGAGCAGGGCGCTCCAGCCGTTGTCGCTCGCGCTCCGGCTCTCGCGTAGCGTGATCGCGACGCGCTTCAACGCGGGAAAGCGCGCAAAAACCTGCTCGGCGACGCCCACGTAACGGCTTCGATCGAGCGAGCCGCTCTCGACCTTGCCGGCGTGGATGTCGAACACCGAGTCGCAATCCTCTTCGTTCGCGATGAGCACGTCCGTGTGCGCCATGAGGCCGCTCATCACCTCGCGCGCCTTGGCCTTCGACCAGAGCTTCTTGCGGAAATTCAGGTCGACCGAGGTGGTCGCGCCGAGCCGCTTCGCCGAGGCGAGCGCCTCGGCGGCGAGCGCCGCGCAACCGTCCGAGAGCGCCGGCGTGATGCCCGTCGTGTGAAACCAGCGCGCCCCGGCGAGGATCGTCTCCCACGCGAGCGCGCCCGGCCCGAGCTCGCTCACGGCCGAGCCCCCGCGGTCGTACACGACTTGCGACGCGCGCTGACTCGCTCCGCCCTCCAAAAAATAAATCCCGAGCCGCTCGCCCCGCCGCGCGACGAAGCGCGTGTCCACGCCGAGCCCCCGCAGCGAAGCGAGCGCCCAGTCGCCGACCGGATTGTTCGGCACCGCGGAAACCCAGCGTGAATCGTGCCCGAAAAGCGCGAGACTCACCGCCACGTTCGCCTCGCCGCCGCCGAACGTCGCCTCGAGCGCGGGCGCCTGCACGAAGCGCGAAAACCCGGGCGTCTTCAACCGAAGCATGAGCTCGCCGAACGTCACGATCGTTGCCATGGGCGCCGACTTTAGCCTCTTTGGATGGGCTTGGGTTGGGCGCGCCGGCGCGCGGAGTTACCCGCGTGCTGCCAGCAACGCGGCACGCGCGCGCCGGGCGGCGGCTTCGATCGCTTCCGGCGTTCCCGTCGCGAGCGCGCCGCCCATGCCGACGGCGACCGCGCCCGCTTTCAGCCACTCGCCGAGGTTCGTCTCGTCGACGCCGCCGGTCGGCATCAGCGCGACGTGCGGCAAGGGCGCCTTGATCGCTTTCAGGTAGCTCGGCCCGACCGCCGATCCGGGAAACACCTTCACGCACGCCGCGCCGAGCTGCCACGCGCGCACGATTTCCGTCGGCGTGAGCGCGCCCGGCAAAAAGGGGATCCCGCGTTCGCTCGCCGCCGCGAGGAGCGCCGCGTCCGTGTGCGGGCTCACGAGAAAGCTCGCTCCGGCGTCGCAGGCCGCCGCGAGCGACGCCGCGTCGAGCACGGTGCCGGCGCCGACGAGTGCGTCGGGCAACTCGCGCCGCGCGCGCGCGATCGCTTGGGCCGCGCCCGGCGTCGAGAACGTGATCTCGATGCCCGTCACGCCGCCGCGCACGAGCGCGTGGCTCACGGCGAGCGCCGCGTCGATCGAAGCCGCGCGAATCACAGCGACCACGCCGACTTCCGACAGCCGGGTCAGAAAGGGACTCTGTTCGGGGGAGGGCTCGCTCATCGCCCTTCGATCTACCTCGGCGCGGCGGCGCGCTCAGGTTTGTTCCGTCGGCCGGCTCACGCTACGCTGCAGAGCCGGCACTTTTTCGCGGCACACGGAAAAGAAATGACGACCCTGCGCACTTTCTTCGGTTTGGTCCCGTTCGTCTTGGCGCCGCTCGCCGCCTGCAGCGCGGGCTCGAAAACGGACAACTCCGGTCTCACGGGCGACGGCGGTTCTTCCGCGACGGGTGGAACCGGTATCAGTCTCGGCGGCGGGACGAATACCGGCGGCTCGAGCGCGCAGGGCGGCAGCGGCGGCGGCATCGACGTGAGCGGCTCGAGCGGCACCGGCGCGAGCGCGGCCATGCAATGCGATCCGCTCGACGCCGTCTCGACGCGGCTCGTTCCGACGGTGCTCATCCTCGTCGACAACTCCTCGAGCATGTTCGAACCGCTGATGAACGGCACGACCACGGCGTGGAGTCTCCTCTACGACGCGCTCATGGACCCGACGAGCGGCGTCGTGAAGCCGCTCGAGAACGACATCCGCTTCGGCTTTTCGAGCTTCAAGGGTCTCAAGGGTACGAGCGAAGCGGATCCGGCGTGCGCGATCATGACGCCCGCCATGCCGACGTTCATGACCGGCAACTACGACGCCATCAACCAGATCTACACCGAGCTCGGGATGGACACCGGCAGCGGCCAAAAGTGGGAGACGCCGACCGGGCACGCCATCGACGTCGTGACGCCGGCGCTCGTCGCGTACGACACCGATCCGCCCGGCCCGAAGTACATCTTGCTCGTCACCGACGGCAACCCCAACACCTGCCAGACCGTCGACCCCCAGTGCGGCCAAGATCGCACGATTAAGGCCGTACAAGACGCGTATGCCCAGGGTGTCGGCACGCTCATCGTCGGCATCGGGGACATCGTCGAGCAGCCGAACGATGGCTGTAACGCCACGCAGTCGCGCTGCGGCGACGAGCACCTGCAAGACGTCGCGAACGCGGGCGCCGGGTTACCCGTGCAGGCGCCGCCGAGCGACTACCAGTACCAACCGTGCGTGCAAGGCGAGACGGGCGGCATGTTCACCGCGACGTACGCGACGGCGGGGCAGACTCCCGGCGCCGCGCCGTTCTTCGAGTCGAACGACCCGGACGTCCTCCGCACCGGCCTCGCCAAGGTTCTGAGCGCCGTGCAAACCTGCACGTTCGATCTCACCGCGAACGTCACCGGCAACCCCGCGCTCGCGAACGTGACGCTCGACGGCAACCCGCTCACCTACGGCGACATGGCCGCGGGTTGGATCCTCGAAGACAACAAGCACCAGATTACTCTCGAGGGCTCGGCGTGCGACAACTTCCGCTCGAACCCCGGGAGCGCGCTCCACGCCTCGTTCCCCTGCGACATGGGAAAGCCCATCGCCGAGCCGCGCTGACCCGGGCCCCTGACCCCGCGAAAATGCAAAGCAACTCGCGCGGCCGCTGACCGATGGGTCCATTCATGGCAAACTCCTCGGACGAAACCATGAGCCGGCTCGA